>NZ_JBQFLY010000020.1:0-57028 GCF_056531545.1 Ruegeria sp. N10
ACGAAAACGTCGGGGCAATGTGCTCACATGGGTCAATTCTCAGTGAAAATTATCTGGCTTACCGGGTCACTTCTCAGCGGAAATCAACAGATCAAGACCTTCGACAGTATCTATCTGGGCGCAGTTGGCTATCCTGGCGTGCCCGATCACGTTTCCCTTTGGGGTTTGCTGATCCCATTGCGGAGAGAGCTGGATCAATATGCCAATGTGCGTCCTGTGCGGCTTTTGAAGGGGATCACCTCTCCACTCGCAAGCCGCGGGCCCGAGGACATCGATTTCATCGTCGTGAGGGAAAACGTCGAAGGGGAATACTCCGAGATTGGCGGGCGTGTCTATCAAGGCACCGAACACGAAGCTGCAATCCAGGAAAGCATCCTAACGCGTCGCGGTACAGACCGGATCATGGATTATGCCTTTGAACTGGCCAAGACGCGCAAACGCAAGCACGTGGCTTCAGCTACCAAATCCAACGGCATTATTCATACGATGCCTTTCTGGGACGAGCGTTTCGCGGCTGCTGCGCAACGCCACCCGGGCGTCGAAACTGCACAGTTCCACATTGACATTATGACAGCCCATTTCGTCCTGCATCCCGATTGGTTCGACGTGGTGGTCGCCTCGAACCTCTTTGGTGACATCCTCTCGGATCTCGGGCCCGCTGTCGCCGGGTCGATCGGCATCGCACCCTCGGCAAATATCAATCCGGAGGGCAAGTTCCCTTCGATGTTTGAGCCTGTCCACGGGTCCGCTCCCGATATCGCAGGCAAGGGCGTAGCTAACCCTGTTGCGGCTGTGTGGACCGCCGCCATGATGCTGGATCACTTGGGCGAAACAGAAGCCGCCGCAGAAATCGAACATGCAATCGAAACTTCGCTGGAACACCCGGATACCAAGACCCGCGACTTGGGCGGCACTGCTGATACCTCCGGGTCCGAAGCCGCCATTCTGGCAGCTCTTTCATAAGGAGAACAGACATGCAGAAAGCTGAGATCGTCTATGACGACTTCGCCAAAGTGGAAATGCGCCTTGGCAAGATCGTGGAGGTCAAAGATTTCCCCCGCGCCCGCAACCCGTCCTACAAGGTTTGCGTCGATTTCGGAGAGTTGGGGCAACGATGGTCGAGTGCTCAGATCAAGAATTACTCCGAAAGCGAGCTGATCGGTCGCCACGTGGTGTGCGTCGTTAACATGCCGCCCAGAAATATCGCTGGGTTCAAGTCGGAAATCCTGATCATGGGTGTTCCCAACGACGCCGGAGAAACCATCCTCTTGCAACCGTCTGCAGACGCAGTGCTCGGAAGTGAAGTCTTTTGATGTCAGCGAAGCATACAGGACTCGGCGCTTTGGCTATTCTGTTATGGGGCACTTTGGGGGCCCTCGGTGCCCTTTCAGCATCGTTGCCTCCCTATCTGGTTCTGACCTTCTGCTTCGCAATAGCGGCAGGTCTGGGGCTAATTATATGCGTCGTCACAGGGCGCGAGCCTGCGCGCATTTGGGATCGTCGTACGAGCCTGTTTGCTGGCCTTTTGGCTGCCTACCATCTTGCATACCTTGAAGCCTTTCACCACGCAGCGCCCATTCCAGTATCACTCATAAACTACCTTTGGCCTGCCTGTTTGATCATTCTTGGAAACTTATTCTTTCATCTGCGTAGTGGAACGTCGGGATATGTCGGAGCCGCGCTTGGCTTTATCGGCGTTCTGATATTGATCGGCAAAGATGGTTTTGCACTCCAAATATCGGAAGCATTTGGCTATGGTCTTGCATTCCTTGGAGCCATTTTGTGGGCGTTGTTTTCTAACCTGAGACGTCACGATCAGTCTGACGCCATATCCGCAATGACGACAATCTGCTTTGTATCCTCATTGTTTTGCCTGCTTTGGTGGATAGCAAAAGGGATGAATATACCAACATTCAGCGCTTTGGATGTTTGGGTTATCCTTGCGCTCGGCTTGGGGCCAGCGGGTGGTGCTTTTTTCCTTTGGGACTTAGGGATGCGCCACGGCAACGCGGCTTTGCTTGGTGTTTTAGGTTACTCCGCGCCAGTAGTTTCCACCATTCTCATGCTGGCTCTGGGTTTGGGTCAACCGGGATGGGAAGTATTTGCAGCGATAGGATTGATAACTTTGGGCGGTATAGTGGTTCAAAGGGGTTCCAAAGGTGCCGAACCATACGAACCGGCAAAAACCGCAGAGTGACGAGAAAATGGAGCAACGACCAAGGTTACCACAAGACCAAATCCCAATACCAAGGAAGAGAGACAAGGCGCTATGTTTGGTTTTCTGCGTCTTAGTTTTGGCGTCCGTGAGTTTTGCTGTTTTTGTTTAACTTTTTCGAAGCTGATCGCTTCTCGGTTGGTATTCTCTTCGGCCCTTTCCGGACCTTCACCCCGTTTGCAGTCTCCGCGGTGCGGCATCACCGGGCCAGCCATTCGCCGCGACCGCAAAATCTCAAGAACGGCAAGTTGACAGACCGTCCGCGCATCCGAGTCGAAACGAAGGGCCTGATACCTAAGACCTTCTTCCAGACACCGTCGAGGCAGCAGGAGCATGCAACGTAACCCCGGATCAACTTGGGGCTGGAATGCGTAGGGCTCTGTAGTCGTTCTAGGAATGACCTTTGCCACTGCCCTCCTCGGTTTCTTCATCGCGAAACCGGAAATCTTTACGGAATGGAAGGGACTGAGCCAATGCTTCTCCCCACTCAGCGGCTGCCGGGGCGTCTTTCAGGGCCGCAGGCATCCCACCTGGCAGAGGTCGTCGAGGGGCGAGTTCCTTGGCACAGTGGATCGCTTTCCCATTCGGCCAGAGGGACGTTTGTATCTACCTGTGCTTCGAAAACCGGGCGCCGCCGGCAATGTGAAACCAAGCTATTCGCCTGACTCCCTGTTTTCCTGAAACTCCCCTTCGGACCGGTATCGCATCGGTGACACCCCGACCCAGCGCTTGAAAGCACGCCTGAAACTCTTGGGTTCGGCGTATCCAAGGCGCGCGCCGATTGCCTCGATCGGCAATTCAGTCTCGCGCAGGAGTTCGAGCGCGCGTCGCTGGAGCACTTCTGCGCGAATCTTGCGGAAGGACACGCCTTCGGTCTTCAGCGCGCGCTGCAAGCTTCTGGGTCCAACGGCCAGAAAGCGCGCCGCAGCTTCTTCCGATAGAATGACGTTAGGATGCATGATGTCCATGATCTGTCCGACGGATTCTCGCATCGTTTGAACCGGTTTGACCCCCATAAGCGCTCCCAGTTCCTCCAGCGACAAGTCGCGGTCCGATCTGGCTCTCCCGGGATTGAGCGCGGCCAAGTCGGACCTTCGGATTGCGATGCCCGGCACAGCGCATCCCAGGCGGACCGGAGCCCCTGTCAATTCTTCAAGAGCTTTTACTTCACCAGCATCGGTCTCGGGGAGCTCGACCCAGTCAGGTCGCCAATCGGGGCCTAGGAAATAACGCGCCACATGGCCGATCACGAACAGTGCGCCTTCGTCGAGATGCCTGTGTCCGATCACTGAAAACTCGCGGGAATCACGACCAACAACGAGGTGCGCGTGGGTTTCCCGAAGCACTATTGTCGATCCAGGATGGGTCAGGCACAACGCCCGCCGTCCCCGGTCAAGTGCCGTTGCCAGGTCGGGGGCGCCCAAAACATAGCTGGAATAGGCCCCATAGGTCCCATAATCGAACTCGCGCCCAAGCCGCGCCCCCAGGTACCGGTCGCCGATAGAACGCGCAACGGATTCGACCACGATGGCTTCGGATGCATAAGGCAAGAAACCTTTCGCTTTCAGAAACATGCCCCGGTTAAGCCCCTCGGACTGCAACGCCCTGTCGACTATGTCGCGAGGGGCGTAGCGATCCAGCAATTCGATCACGTGGCCGACTTCGATAAGGTTCACCAGATTTCTTTGCATGCCTCGACATTGTCGGAAAATGACCGGTAGGACAATGTTAAGATTCTCCTTGAAATAGAGTCCCACCCTCTCGCAGGACCGACCGGTGACGGAAAGGTCGGCTGACGGGCGAAACACCAAGCAAGAAGGAGATAAGAGGAATGGGTATGAATCGAAAAAACCTCATCGCAACGTTCGGCGTTGCCTTGGCCTTGCTCATGGCAATGCCCATGCCGGCGGATGCAAACCGACAGCGCGCCAAGAACACGATCGGCGGCGCGGTCATCGGGGCTGGCGTCGGATCTCTGGTTGGGGGCAGCAGCGGTGCCCGGGCCGGAGCGATTGTCGGCGCCATCGCAGGCGCCACGAAATAAACCGGGGACCTGAACTGGTCGGGAAAGGAAGTTTTTTAATGCCGAATTCTGTTTTGAAACACGCGGTCGTTGCCGCCTGTCTTGTCACTCTCGCAGGCGCGGCCCAGGCCGATGAAGAGATGGAGCGCATGCTCGACGAGGCGATGCCGCACATGCATCACAGCTGTGAAAGTGTGCTGGAAACCTATAGCAACGATGAAGAGGCGGTTGCCGGAATCGTCCGCCTGATGGTTGCGGTCTCGCTCTACAACCGCCAGATCGACGTGATTGCCATGGTTCCCGACGAAGCAAAGCGCGCCCAGCTCCGGGACGAATTCACCGAAGAGCTAGAGGACGCCTGTGACGATGATCCCGGTCGGCTTCTTGCTGGCGCGGTGGATGATGCCGTGAAGAACACGATGGCGGCCTTTGATGGATGACCGGCCAGCCTGACCCGAAAAACGCTTCCCTGAAGGCGTATCTGATGTCTATGTGTCTGCTTTTGCACCGCTGTCTTCTCGCGGCCTGCACGCTATTTCCAGTTGCCGCCGCTGCGCAAGACACAGCTGATTTGGCGCAGGATCTTGCGAACCCGCTGGCCGCCATCATCTCGGTGCCGCTTCAGCTGAACTATGACCAGAACATCGGCGTCGCCGGTCAGGGAAGCCGGACGACGCTGAACCTGCAGCCGGTGATCCCCTTTGCGTTGGACAATGGGGCGAACATCGTGACGCGCACGATCATCCCCTATGTCTGGCAGGAGGACGTGATCCCCGGCACGTCGCAGAGCGGCATCGGCGACGTGCTCTTTAGCGCGTGGTATTCGCGAACGACCGAGACGGACCTGACATGGGGAATCGGCCCCGTTGTCCGCATCCCGACAGGGTCCGACGTGTCCACGGACACCTGGGCGGCGGGCATCACCGGCATCGCCCTTCAGCAGACCGGCCCATGGACCTATGGCGCCCTGGCCAACCATCTTTGGGATGTCGAAAGCAATCCCACGACGCCCACCAGCGCCACCTTCTTGCAGCCGTTCGTCGCCTATTCGACCGAAGACGCCTGGACTTTCTCTCTGCAGAGCGAGTCAACCTATGACTGGAAGGCCGACGCCTGGTCTGTGCCGATCAACGCGTCGGTCTCGAAACTCGCCCTCATTGCCGGGCGGCCCGTCAATTTCCAGGCCGGCGCCGGCTATTGGCTTGAGAGCCCGGCCGGCGGGCCCAAGGGCTGGCGGTTCCGCCTGCAGGTCCAGTTTGTGTTCCAAAGATGACGGGAAGCGCATGTCTGCCCAAACACTTCTGAGAAGGAAAATCCGATGAAGAAACAAATTCAGAGCATTGCCATCGCGGCCGCTGTCGCAAGCCTGTGCGCCGCCCCCGCCTCGGCCCAGTTCGCCGATGACAACCTCGACGCCCTCGTGGACGCCCGCGAGATCCCGGTTAACGTCGACAACTTCATCCGCGCCGCCACCGATATCGAGTTCGGCAAATATGTTGCCCTCGCCGGAGGGGTGAACAGGTTCTACCACTTCCGCGAGATGATGCCCGTCGACAATCAGACGACCGTCAGCGCGAACCGAGATACGCTCTACAGCACCGCGATCATCGATATCAGCGAGGGCGCCACATTCACCCTTCCGGATGTCGGCGACCGCTACATGTCGGCGATGGTCATCAACCAGGATCACTACCTCAACGAGGTGTTCCACGGTGGCGGCACCTACACGCTGAATACGGAGACCTTCGATACCGACTACGTCGCGGTCTATCTGCGCATCCTCGTGGATGCGACCGACCCGGCGGACATGGCCGCCGTGCACGCGATCCAGGACCAGATGTCGATTGACGCAGCATCGTCCGAACCCTTTGTCGTACCGCCCTATAACGAAGCGAGCTACACGGGCCTCGTGAGGGCCACCGTCGGTGTTGGCGCTTACCTTCCAGACAGTTTCCGCATGTTCGGCAAGAAGGAGGATGTCGACCCGGTGCGGCATTTCATCGGCACGGCCGGAGGCTGGGGCGGTTTACCCGAGGATGAGGCGCTCTATCTCGGGATCGTGCCGGGACTTTCCGTAGGCGAGTACAAGATCGAGGTGCCTGCAGAAGTCCCGGTCAAGGATTTCTGGTCGGTCAGCCTCTATGATGCGAACCGCTATTTCGCGCCAAACGCCCTTGGTGCCTATGTCGTCAATTCCGTCAGCGGGACGTACAATGACGACGGCTCGATGACCGTGCACCTGGGCGGTTGCGAGGACGGGCGCGTGAACTGCCTGCCGCTTGTCGAGGGTTGGCAATACACCGTGCGGCTCTATCGGGCGGCGCCGGAAGTCCTCGACGGATCGTGGACCTTCCCCGGCGTCGAGCCAGCAAACTAACGGAAAGGACAATGAACATGAGATATCTTCTTCTTGCCATTGCGCTTTGTGCACCTGCGCCAGTCCTCGCCGAGGACATTACGATCCAGAACCTTATGCGTGCCGAGAGCGATACGATGTTCCGGCTCACCATGCAGGGCAACGGAACCAGCGTCGGCGAGATTGCCCACGAGCGCCAGGTTGCCTCAGCCGACGCGCCGCAACCGATCATCCGACCCAATCAGGACACCATGTATTCGGCCGCCATTATCGACCTGTCCGAGCCGGTAACGGTGACGCTACCCGAGGGCGACGGGCGGTTCCAGTCGGTGCTGGTGATCAGTCAGGACCATTACAACTTCGCCTATGCTGAACCCGGTGCCTATGAACTGACAGAGGACGAAGTCGGGACTCGCTTCGCGATGCTCCTGTTCCGCACCTTTGTTGACGCGGGAGATCCCGACGATGCCACGCGAGCCCATGCCGTGCAGGACGGAATACGCCTCGAAGGCGGCGGAACCGGCCCTTTTGAGGCTCCAAACTGGGACCTTGAAAGCCTTGAGGCCGCGCGGAAGGCGGTCAGCGACCTCGCCGCTGCCGTCGGCCTTGATGCCAGCATCGCCTTTGGCCGTCGCGGTGAGGTGGACCCCCTGGGCCATCTGATCGGGATGGCAGGCTGGGCGGGGCAGCCGGCCACGACGGCCAGTGCGTTTGTCGACGCCGTCGATATGAATGACGGCGAGACCCCCCATGCCGTGACGTTGCATGACGTGCCGGTGGACGCGTTCTGGTCGATCACCGTCTACGACGCCGACGGTTTTCTCGCGCCCAACGATCTGGGGCGGAACAGTTATAACAACACCTCGGCCACCCCAAACGAAGACGGCTCTTACACCATCCATTTCGGCGGCTGCGAGGACGGCCGGATCAACTGCATCCCCCTCACGCCGGGCTGGAACTACACGATCCGGCTCTACCAGCCACGTGCCGAAATCCTCGACGGAAGCTGGACCTTCCCGGATGTCGTGCCCGTAAACTGATGACGCAACGGCCCGCGCACCGCGCGGGCCGACCGACGAGAGCAAGGAGTCTTTGATGTCGAAAAAGCCACTTGTCCAAACGGCCAGTTGCGCCGTCTTCCTGGCGTTTTCCTTGGCGAACGCGGCAATAGCCGAGGGCAAGCCGCGCCTCATCCTCCAGATCACTGTAGATCAGCTGCGGGGCGATCTGCCCTTCCGCCACTACGACCAATTCGGCCCGGGCGGTTTCCGCTATCTGATGGATCAGGGCGTCTACTATGACAACGCCCACCACGCCCACGCCAACACCGAAACCGTTGTCGGCCATACCACGCTGGCCACCGGCGCGCATCCCGCCGCTCATGGCATGGTCGGCAACCTCTGGTACGACCGCGCCACCGGGCGCACCATCTACAATGTCGAGGACGCCGATTATCCGCTCCTCACCCAGGGCGCCGACGTCAACCCCGAGACCGAGGTCGACCCCACCCAGCTTGCCGCCAGCTCGGATGGCCGTTCGCCCCGCGCCATCCTGACCACCACCTTTTCCGATGAACTCACCATCGCCACCCAGGACCGCGCCAAGGTCTTTGGCGTCTCGGTCAAGGATCGCGGCGCCGTCTCGATGGCGGGCCACACCGGCAAGGCGTTCTGGTTCTCCAAATCCGCCGGCGAATTCGTCACCTCCAGCTACTACTACGACAGCTACCCCTCTTGGGTGACCGACTGGAACGCCAAGGATTTCCTGCAGAATTATCTCGGCACCTCGTGGGAGCTGATCCATCCCATCGACACCTACCTCTTCGGCGACCGAGACGATCAGGAATGGGAAACCGATCTTGCCGGGTTCGGCCGCACCTTCCCCCACCCCTATTCCACCGTCGACCCGCTGTCGTGGAAGAACGATCCCTATTTCGCCACGCTCCTCACATTCAGCCCCGCCGGAGACGAGATCACCGCCGATTTCGCCAAGACTCTGATCACTGCCGAGGGCCTGGGCCAGGATGACGTGACCGATTACCTCTCGGTCAGCTTCTCGGCGACCGATTACGTCGGCCACGGCTTCGGCCCCTCCAGCCTCGAGGCCGAGGAAAACCTGCTGCGGCTCGACCGCACCCTGGCCGATCTCTTCGCCTTCATTGACGCCGAGATCGGGCTTGAGAACACCCTGATCGCCCTCTCCGCCGATCACGGCACCCCCGAGGCGCCGGGATACCTTGCCGAGCTGGGAGAGATGGGCGGCTACGTCAGCCCCGAGCACTGGGCCACCCAGCCCGCCGCCGACCGCATCCGGGCGCGCTTTGGCCTTACCGGTCCACTGATCGCGGGCTATGACCACCCTTATCTCACCCTCTCGGACGAGGTGCACAGCCGCACCGACATCGACCTTGTCGCCCTGGAAACCGCCATCGCCGAAGAGCTTTCGGCCTTCGAAGGCATCGCCTTCGCCGTGCCCTCATCCCGCATTCGCACAGGCGCCCTGCCCGACAATGCGCTGATGCGCGCGGTCGCCAACAACTACAACCCCGACCGCTCGGGCGACATCTATCTGGTGACCAGTCCCGGCTGGTTCATCAACGATTTCGACGGCCTATCCGTCACTGTCACCCACGGCTCGCCCTGGCGCTATGACACCCACGTGCCCATCGCCTTTGCCGGGTTCGGCCTCGCGCCTCAGCGGGTCTCGCGCCGGGTGCACACGGTCGACCTAGCGCTGACGCTTGCCGCGATCGCAGATACGCGCCCACCCGACGGCGCCGCAGGAGAAGTGTTGGGGGAAGTCATCGGGTACTAGGCGCCTCGCGGCGATGCAGAGTGGAGACAGTGATTGGGTTAGATTGAACGTCGGCTTCCAGCTTTTCGAGCTGACGGGTTCGAGGTAGCAGAGAAGGACCGCTTCCCGCCCAACGTGCTGATCAAGCATGACCGCTTTGGGCTGATTGCCTCCATCGTTCTCGGCAATGGGAGCGGCGGATTTGTCCCGCATTGCGGATAATCATCGGAATGGATCGGGTGTCTGCGTGGACTTCAAAGCGGTCTTTCGTGCTAAGTGCGCCAAATGGCCAAGCAGCTGATGTACTCTCGGCGTAACGAGTTTGTAGCCGCGCGGGAGTGGCCATATCTCACCTGACCTATCAGTCAAAAAGTCCAGATACCCCGCGCTTGGTATGCGTGGGGTATAAACAAAACCGTGCGGCGTCCGGGTGAGGCCGGGGGGTGGGGTGCGACATTCGGACTCACTCGGCATCGCAGGGGTAAACCGGCAAGCGTTTCGAATTTAGTGGCAGATCAGGGGCAGGAAAACGTTGATCGGAATTTCGTCAATGTTTTCAGTACCAAATGGCGGACCGAGGAGGATTCGAACCCCCGACCCCTTGATTCGTAGTCAAGTACTCTATCCAGCTGAGCTATCGGTCCGCGTTGGTGAGGCGCTGTTTAGACCTGTGGTCAAAGACGTGCAAGCCGATTCTTCAAAAAAAAATCAAAAAGTCATGTCTCCGCGCGGAAGCCTTATTTCAAAGATCGTTCCTTCGGGCCCGGTCTCTTTCAGTGTCAGGTTACCGCCATGCCCGCGCACCAGTTCCTGAGAGATTGCAAGGCCCAGGCCAGAGCCTCCTTTGCGGACCCCACCCTGAAACGGTGTGAACAGGTTTTCACGTGCTTTTGGCGGAAGACCCGGCCCGGTGTCGCGAATTTCAAGACACCAGGCGTCCTGATATTCACACCCGTCGATGGTGATATGACCCGGCTTACCCGAAGCTTCCAACGCCTGTCTTGCGTTACGCACGAGGTTCATGATGACACGAAACAACTGCTCGGGGTCGGCGCGGGCGATCAGATCTTCAGGCACTTCGTTCACGATCTCGACGCAGCCCCCCGCGACTGCCAGCTGTTCGCTGGTAGCGACGTCAGCCGCAATTGCCCGTAGGGGCACCATCGTCAAGGTCGGCGCAGGTTCTTCTGCACGGCCGAATGCCAATGTGCTTTCACACAGCGATACAGCACGGGTGATCGAATTCACCAACTTCGGAGCCATTCGCCGGACCAGCGGGTCATCACTGGATTCGATCCTGTCCGTGAACAGCTGCGCCGATGTCAGGATGTTACGCAGGTCATGACTGACCTTTGCAACCGCCCCACCCAGTTGCGCCAGCCGCTCGCGCTGTTTGAGCGCCTGCGTCAGTTCCGTTTGCAACATCTTCAGCGCTTCTTCGGCCTCGCGCAATTCCGTCACTCTGGAATTCGGCGAGATGATGCCGCGCGCATCCTCGGGTGCGCTGGCATAGCGCTGCATATATCCCACTACGCTTTTGATTGGGCGAACAAGAACCACGCGCACCGCAAGGAACAGTAAGGACGCCGTGATGATTGAGATGACAAAGGACAGCCCCAGAATGCGCAGGCCGTAGTCAACCATCGCCATACGCAGGGGGGCGCTGTCGATCGTGACCTCAATCAGCAACCCCGCGCCCTTGACCGGCTCGCCAATGATACGGATGACTTCATTTTCGGGTATGAATATCCGGCTCACCGCATCCCGGATCAAAATCCACGGACCGGCATCCCGTAGATCGAATGTTTTGGTGATTGCCTCGGGAATTGGTGACGACAGCATGAGTTGGCGGACTTCATCCCGACGCAACACAACGTTGTAGACACCGGCATTCGCCAGCAGTTCTGCCTCAAGATCTTCGGCCAGCATATCGTCAGCCAGCAACGCCAGCGATGCGATCTGGGCGCGTTCCAGACGGTTTAGCAGGAAATCCTCGCGGAACCGGGCAATCGACGGGACAAAGATCAAGATTTCGGCCAACATAACGAAGACCGTCGTCAGGATCAGAAATCGGCCCGACAGCGAGTTCAAATTACGCTCCTCTTCAGGTCAGGGAATCCAGCGCTGGACGAACCTGACCACACGTTTAACTGTCTGATTCTCAAACAGCCTTGGAGAGAAATAAGCGCCAGCAACGCGTTTGTTAAGCTCTCCGATCGTTGGATAGGGTGAAACCATAGCAGCGATCTGTCCCATCTTCAGATTATTGGCCAAAGCCAGCGACCACATGTTGATCAACTCGCCCGCCTGATGGCCCACAATCGTGGCACCGACGGGCCTGCCCTTCACCACCATGACCTTGATGAACCCTTTAGTTTTGCGCTCGGCCAAAGCGCGGTCATTGTGGTGATAGTCAAAGCGCGCAACCTGCACCCTGTCGCCATGCCGGTCGCGGGCCTGAGTTTCGGTCAGACCAACCTGCGCCAGTTCAGGGTCGGTGAACGTTGCCCATGGGATATGCGCCGTTTTCGCCCTAGCGGGCAGGCCGAACAAGGCGGATCGAATGATGATACCCGCATGATACCCGGCTACATGGGTGAATTGCAGCCCCCCCAAGACATCGCCAATCGCATAGACCCGGCGGTTTGACGTCCGCAAGCTGTCATCCGTCTTGATCCCGGTTCGGGTGCGGTCAATTCCTGCCGCGGCCAAGTTCAGACGCTCGATATTGGCTTTGCGCCCTACGGCGATCAAAAGGTGAGAGCCCCTGTGAATATCGCCATTCTCGGTCACGATTTCCACAACGCCTTCCCTTCCGCGAATCTGGGCCACCACGGCATTTTCGTGGACCATAACACCTTCGCCGCGCAAAGCCTCCAGCACCACGGACGCGGCCTCGGGGTCGTCTTTGCCCAATGCCTTCTGCCCTTCAACAACTGTTACCTTGCTGCCCAACCTGACATGAGCCTGCGCCGTTTCCATACCCACCGGACCACCGCCAATGATCAGCAGGTGTTCCGGACGCTCGCGCAGATCGAAGATGGTTTCGTTTGTTTGATAAGGCACTGTGTCCAGTCCCGGGATCGGCGGAACCATTGGCGAGGACCCGGTTGCAATCACGATCCGGCGCGCGGTGATGACATGATCTCCGGCCTGCACCTTGGTCGGGGAGATAAAGCTGCCAAACTCGCGGATCACCTTGACACCCAAACCTTCGAAGCGTTCCTGGCTGTCCATCGGTTCGATCTGGGCAATCACATCCCGCACATGATCCTTCGCCGCCGCATAGTCGATCCGAGGGTTTACGTCGGCCACGCCAAACGCGGCGGAATGCGCCTGACCAAAGGCCGCTTTGCCGCTTGCAATCAGCGCTTTCGACGGGACGCAGCCGAAGTTCAGGCAGTCGCCGCCCATCTTGTACCCTTCCAGAAGGATCACCTTCGCACCCATCTGGCTGGCACCGGCCGCAACCGACAACCCTCCGGACCCGGCCCCAATGACCAGGATATCTGTCTTGAGGTGTTGCATGGGTCAGGCGTCCTTTCCGCCACGCAGGGACTTGATGACAATCGGCAAAGCAGCCAGCACACACAAGCCGACAATGGGGCCAATAACGAAGGGTTCCCACAACAAAGAAACGTCCGGTGTTTCACCACGGTCGAACACACCGCCCAGCCCAACGCCGATCCAGGTGTAAACGATACCCCCCGGGATAATGCCCAGCGCCGTCGTGATCAGAAAATTGCGAAATTTGACGCCCACCAGCGCAGGCACCAGATTGGCCACAAAGAACGGCACAACCGGGACAAGCCGCAGCAGGAACAGCACCGAGATTTCGTTCTCGCGCAACCTGTCCTTCAGCTTCCCAATCGTCCCCTTTGAGGCATCCAACCGGGCCGTCAATGCATTGCCCAACCCCCAGCGGGCGGCCAAAAAGATGGCCGATGCGCCTATAGTGGCCGAAAATACATTGAACACCGTTCCGGCAAACAGTCCAAACAGGAACCCACCGGTCATCGAGGCGACAGCTGCCCCGGGCAGCGAAAACGCGACGATCACGATATAGACGGCAACGAACCCGGCCACCATGGCCCAATAGTTTGCGTCCCGCCACGCCAGCAACGCTTCGCGGTTGTCGCGCAGGGTTTCGAAAGTCAGGTAATCACCCAGCGTGAAAAACCCCACCGCGGCGACACCGAGAATCACCAGCAAAGGGATTTGGCGCGCCAACCCGTTTCGTGGAACGTGGCTTGTTTCGGACATCTGGTCTTCCGGTTCTTCTTGTTTCATCTTACGCCCAACATGCGCTGCATGCGCTTTTGGCAACAGGGGGTTCACGGGGCCTTGATCTATGCGGCCGCGAACGTGACAGTTTCAGACGATAATCGACCGATTTGAAATCTTTTCAGCAATCGGTTTACAGAATTGTTGCAAAAGCCGCGAAAACCGGACCGTTGGGGTTTGACTTACACTTCGCTTGGCAGTAGAGGACGGGCTTCGAACACTAGGGCCAGGCGAATCCGCGCCGCACCCGACCGCTATAGATTGGAGACGGAGCGATGAAACGCACCTATCAGCCTTCGAACCTGGTTCGCAAACGCCGCCACGGTTTCCGCGCGCGCATGGCCACAAAAGCCGGCCGCAAGATCCTGAATGCGCGCCGCGCCCGCGGCCGCAAATCGCTGAGCGCGTAAAACCGCCCACTGATCAGGGTATGAACATGATGCCGCCGGAGGCCCCTGAGGATGGTAAGAACCACCCCGGGAATACGCCCCCGGCGGCTTCTGTTTGTCTACCCACATCTCTGACGATCCTAAAAAAAAGAGCCGATTTCCTGAAAGCCGCGCGCGCGCGCAGACAGGGAACGTCTTCGATGATGGTGCAGGCCCGCCGACGCGCTCCGGATGAAGCGGTCGGGCTGCGCGTTGGCTTTACCTGCTCAAAGAAAGTCGGAAATGCCGTGGCCCGCAATCGTGCCAAGCGCCGCCTGAGAGAAGTCGCACGGGCGGTCTTGCCTGTGTCCGGTCTTGAGGGATGGGACTATGTGCTGATCGGGCGGGCTGATGTAACCGCCGATCTCCCTTATGACGTCCTGCTGAGCGACTTGCGGTATGCGCTTCGCAAAGTGCATGCGGGCCACAAATGACCTTCCTGTCCCATATCGTCGCCCTGCCCGTTCGCGCGTACCGGCTGATTTTCAGCCCCTGGGTTGGTTTCAATTGCCGCTATCAGCCCACATGCTCGGCCTATGCGCTGGAAGCATTGGAAAAACATGGCGCGATCCGGGGATCATGGCTGGCTGCGCACCGGATATGCCGGTGCCATCCCTGGGGCAGTGACGGTTACGATCCGGTGCCCGACAATACAGACCCTTAAATCAACGCCAGATTGCCGCGGTCGGTGAAGCTGCGGGTCGGAATGACCTCTCGGTCCAGTTTTCCCATCAATGTATGGTGCAAGTATTCGAAAAACCGGGGCGAGTCAAAATACCAGTTGTGTGTCGCGGAAGGCCCGTCCCCGTATTCATCGCGGGTATTTTTGAAATAAGACCCGCAATACAGATTAACCGCTTTCTCGGGCCGGTCGTTTGGCATTCCGACACGGCCCAGTCGGCGCGATACTCCGACACGCTTAACCTCTGAAATCGACAAAACCTCGTCAAACGGGCTGTAATAGCATGTCAGCCTAGTACAACGTCGCATCAGAGAGGACGTCTTGGAACTGCCATCGCGGAACGATTTCGCGGATACATCCGCCGCGACAAACGCGATCTGGCTGGTCATCCAGCTGTGTTGCGCGGTTTCGTGGTCGTCATCGGCATAATCCATGGCTTCGCGCACCAAGAACGTGCCCATGGAATGTGCCAGAACATGGACGTTGTACCGGCAATCCGCAGTCTGCATGCGGGACAGCCGCGTGATCCCGTGACTGAACAATTTCTCAGCCGCACGCCGCGCGTCAGCCCGGTCAACGTTATAGCCCAGAACAGATCCATCGCTTGGCCAGTCATAACTGATGACCACACCGTTAAAGCCATGCATCTCAAGACCGGTGCGAATTTTGCGGTGACGTTCCAGCATCTGGTATTGCTCGGTATTGAACCCGTGCACGAAGACGACAATATGCCCGTTCTCGGTAGCCGTCGCCCCGGCTTCGGCCTGAATCCGGCTTATCCATTGAGATTGCGGTATTTCATGCTGCCGTGCCGGTTGCCCGACATTCCCCGGAATAGCCAGATATCGCGCGGCGCCCATCTTGTTTGAATAGTGATCGCCGCTTCGGGAGCGGACGGAAAAGAAATAGTCCATAATATACCTCCTGAAAAATACGCGCAGGGTAACACGGGTGTAACTACTCTCCAAATGCGGTTGATCCAGCTTCTACGCCTTGCCCGGGCCTTCGGTCCGCTGTAACCACGGCGCATGTTTGATGATGCAGACGATATCCACCCGCTGTTTGCCGGCGCGCCCTCGACAACCGAGTTCAAGAAGCTGCGTAAACGCATTGTGCGCCAGACCCGTGAAGCGATCGAGCAATACGGGATGGTGGATCCGTCCGCCCACGACAAGGAAGGCAAGCCTCCCCGCTGGCTGGTCTGTCTTTCGGGTGGCAAGGACAGCTATACATTGCTGGCCGTTCTCTACGAGCTCAAGTGGCGGGGCCTGTTGCCTGTCGATCTGCTGGCCTGCAATCTGGATCAGGGCCAGCCGGGCTTTCCGGCGACGGTCCTGCCCGAGTTTCTGGGTCGAATGGACGTGCCGCATCGGATCGAATATCAGGACACATATTCCGTTGTGATGGACAAGGTTCCGCAGGGCCGGACCTATTGCGCCCTGTGTTCCCGTTTGCGCCGTGGCAACCTCTATCGCATCGCGCGCGAGGAAGGGTGCTCGGCGGTCGTTCTGGGGCATCACCGCGACGATATCCTTGAGACGTTTTTCATGAACCTGTTCCACGGCGGCCGCCTGGCCACGATGCCACCGAAACTGGTGAACGAAGAAGGCGATCTTTTTGTATTCCGCCCGCTCGCCCATGTCGCCGAAGCCGATTGCGAGAAATTTGCCAAGGCGATGCAATACCCGATCATTCCCTGTGACCTGTGCGGCAGTCAGGATGGGTTGCAGCGCCAGCAGGTCAAACAGATTCTGGATCAATGGGAAAAGAACAGCCCGGGTCGGCGACAGGTTATGTTCCGAGCGTTAACAAACGCGCGGCCATCGCACCTTCTGGATGGAAAGCTGTTTGATTTCATTAACCTTTCACTAAATTCCGACGAAAAATCTGGGAACTTAGAAGAGATTCCGCTTCTGCGTTAACGACTGACTTAGACTGGTTTCATAGGCTTTGCCTTGTGCAGATCATGCCCAAAGCCAGAAAGCTGATGCGGAACCATCCCCTTACCGACCGTTTTGTCCATTCGTTGAAAACCGTTCTGGGCGGCCCAGCCGCGCTGGCCTTTGTTCCTGCGCTTTGTCTGAGTGCGTTCTGGATTGGGGGTGAACAGGCCCTGGTTGCACTGGCCCTGATTTTGCCTCTGATCGTCGCAGGCATCAATGCATTCGCAGCCAATCCGTCGCGTAAGGGGCTTTGGCGCCCCGGCGGTCTGCTGTCAAAGGACCAGTTTGAAACAGTTTTGGAGAAGGCATTTGCCGACGCCCGCCTGAAGGGGGAAAACTCGGCCTGTTTCGCGGTGGTTCTGGATGATTTCACGCAATTGCTTGATCTGCACGGACAGGCGGCGGCAAACCACGTTGCACAGCAATTCTGCTCGCGCATTTTGTCCATGATCCGCTCCAATGATTGCGCAACCCGGATGGGTGGAAACAGGATGATGGTTGTTCTGCACCCGGCACGGCAACTGGATCTGGAAGCATGTATTCAGATGTCGGGCCGTATGCAAAACGCCGTTGAAGACCCCATCATGTTGAATGGCACCGGCGTGTATATGTCCTGTTCCATTGGCTTTTGCCTGAGCAGCAATATCACTGACGGCTCGGCAATCGAATGGCAGGAAGCCGCAAATAACGCCCTTTTGGAGGCGCAACAAAATGGGCCTTCCACGATTCGCGCTTTTTCCTCTCAGACGCGCAGACGGGCGCAGGTCAGGATCAACTTGCGCAAAGAGTTCGAGGCGGCGCTGGACAGCGGTGAAATCCGCCCGTGGTTTCAACCCCAGATCTCAACCGATACTGGGCGTATCAGTGGGTTTGAGGCTCTGGCCCGCTGGGAACATCCGAAAAAAGGGGTTCTTGCTCCCAATGTGTTCCTGCCCTTTGCCGAACAGGCCGAACTGATGGACCGGCTGGGGCAGGCCATGCGGCATCATTCCTTCTCTGCAATGCGCGAATGGGATCGGTCCATGCTGTCGGTGCCGCGCATCGGGATCAATTTCTCATCTGACGAACTGCGCAATCCGGGCCTGATCGACCGTCTGAAATGGGAATTGGATCAATTCGATCTGACCCCTGACAGGCTGGCGGTCGAGGTGTTGGAAACCGTGTTCTCCAGACGGCCCGACGATGTCATCACCCGCAACGTCACCGGGCTTGCCGCAATGGGGTGCTGTATTGATCTGGACGATTTCGGGACAGGACATGCCTCGATCGGTTCTATCAAACGGTTCAACGTATCCCGCATCAAGATAGACAGGTCATTTGTTGCCAAAGCGGATCTGGACCCAAGCCAGCAACAGCTTGCCAGCGCCATTCTGATGATGGCGGAACGTTTGCATCTGGAAACTTTGGCCGAAGGTGTCGAAACACCGGGTGAACACGCTCTGATGGCCCAACTGGGTTGCGATCATGTTCAGGGGTTTGGCATCGGCAAGCCCATGCCATTTGAGAAAACCAAGGATTGGATCTCGTCTTACCGCAACAAGATCGAAGGAGTTCCTAAAATCGGGCGGCAAACGCGGTAGGGAACCGGAAATCGTGACAAAGAAGACCCCTCCGTGACGAAATGACGGGCGATTCCGCTTGACCTTTGGGTCTGCACTCTGTTGAACCCTGCGGGTGTCTTTCACTGCTCAAGGTGGCTGTCCCCGATGGACGATCAGAACAAGAACCTTATCCTCGCAACCGCGCTCAGCTTTCTCGTGATCCTGGTCTGGTTCGTGCTGTTCCCCCCTCCGGAACAGACGACAACGCCGGATCAGGCTGAAATAACCAGCGTCGAAGGCAATGAGGTTCAGACGCCCAGCACAGCCGATACCAGCACTGTCGGAGAGGCAACCGCGGCAGCTGCCGAAGCTGAGCCCGAGGCCGAAGCGCCCCGCATCAATATCGACACGCCCCGCCTGACCGGTAGCCTGTCCCTTGCTGGCGGTCGGATCGACGAGCTGTCTTTGAAAGACTACAAGGTCTCGCTGGCCGAGGATTCTCCTATTGTCGAGTTGTTGTCGCCGGTCGGATCGCAATCCGCCTATTACGCCCTCTATGGCTGGGCCCCCGGCGCGGGCCTGACCGGTACAGACGTACCCGGACCAAATACCATCTGGACGCTTGAGCAGGGTGAAACCCTGGGTGTTGACACGCCGGTGACGCTGGCCTGGGAAAACGGCAATGGACTGACATTCCGCCGCACCATCGCGGTTGACGAGAACTATATGTTCACGGTCACGCAATCTGTCGAAAACGCCACCGGAACCGAAGTTGGACTGGCACCTTATGGCATTCTTGCGCGCCACGGCATTGGCGAAGACGGCGACCTGCCGGACCTGAAAAACTTCTTCATTCTGCATGAAGGTGTGATCGGTATGGCCGACGGCACTCTGACCGAAGTGGATTATGGCGACGTTCGTGATTTCGATATCGATCCGGACGAACGCGCGCAGGCCGAGGTATTCCAGGTCAAGGAAAACGGCTGGATCGGGTTCACCGATCACTTCTGGATGACCACGCTGATCCCGGAACCCGGTTCTGCTTTCAAGGCGGCTGCCAAATACGACTCGCGTCGCAAGATTTACCAGACAGAAACGGTACTTCCGACGCTGACCGTGGCACCGGGAGCGACCGAGCAGGTGACAACGCAGCTGTTTGCTGGCGCAAAGGAATGGGAGACCATCCGCGAATACCAGGCTGACGGTGTGCAGAAATTCATCGACAGTATCGACTGGGGCTGGTTCTTCTTCCTGACCAAGCCGATTTTCTGGCTGCTGCACAACATTCATGCGCTGATCGGCAACATGGGTTGGTCCATTATTGGCCTGACGCTGATCATCAAGGCAATCCTGTTCCCGCTGGCCTTCAAGTCCTACGTCTCGATGGCGAAGATGAAGGAACTGCAACCGCAGATGGAAGCCCTGAAAGAAGCCGCGGGCGACGACCGCCAAAAGATGCAGCAGGGCATGATGGAGCTGTACAAGAAGGAAAAGGTGAACCCCGCTGCCGGTTGTTTGCCGATCCTGTTGCAGATCCCGATCTTCTTTTCACTGTACAAGGTGATCTTCGTCACAATCGAACTGCGTCAGGCACCGTGGTTTGGCCCCTTCCAGGACCTGAGCGCACCTGACCCGACCTCGATCATGAACCTCTTTGGCTTGCTGCCCTGGGCCGGCCCGCAACCGGATACCCTGATGGCGCTGATCTTTATCGGTATTCTGCCGCTGCTGCTGGGGATCTCGATGTGGCTGCAACAGAAACTGAACCCGGCACCAACCGATGCCACACAAGCGATGATCTTCGCGTGGATGCCCTGGGTCTTCATGTTCATGCTGGGCGGCTTTGCCAGCGGTCTGGTCGTGTACTGGATTGCGAACAACACGATCACCTTTACCCAACAGTATCTGATCATGCGCAGTCAGGGCTATTCGCCGGACGTATTCGGAAACATCAAATCCGGATTTAAGCGATTGCCGAACACGGACAAGAAATGAGCGGAACTGTTTCAGGCCTTTGGCGTCACCCGATCAAAAGCCATGGGCGTGAAGCCCTGAGCCTGATTACCCTCAACCCCGGGCAGACCATGCCCGGGGATCGCGTTTGGGCGGTTGCCCATGAAGCGACCAAGACCGACGGAACGGAATGGGCCCCGTGTGTGAATTTCAGCCGCGGTTCAAAAGCTCCCAAGCTGATGGCAATTTGGGCGAAACTGGACGGCGAGCAGGTCACTTTGTACCACCCGGACCGCCCGGATCTGAGCTTTCACCCCGACACGGAGCAATCGGTTTTCCTAGATTGGGTAAAGCCGCTTATGCCCACAGACCGTGCTGCGTCTGCCCGAATTGTCCGGGTGCCCGGGCGCGGCATGACCGATACCGATTTCCCGTCAATCAGCCTGTGCAACATGGCCTCTCATCGCGCTGTTGAACAAAAGCTGGGCCAGTCTTTGTCTGCGGCGCGGTGGCGGGGAAACATCTGGTTCGAAGGCCTGCCTGAGTGGGATGAGTTCGACTGGCTGGGCCGTGACCTTCGCATTGGCGAAACCGTACTCCGGGTTCGCGAGCGTATCACCCGCTGTCTGGCCACGACCGCAAATCCGGAAACCGGCGAACGCGACGCGGATACTTTGGGCGCGCTGAACAGCTGGGATCATCAGGATTTCGGTGTTTATGCAGAAGTTGTTCAGGGTGGTGAAATCCGCCTGAATGATACGCTGGAGTTGCTATGACCACGCTTCCGTTTCCGCTGGCTGAAGAGCCGGATGACTTCGCCAAAGAACGCGGTCGCAAACTGTTTGCCGGCCCGTCTGAATTTATCAAAGGCGTGGTCGCCATGACGGGCCTGCCCGCCCCTGACCGGTTGGAGGTTTGCTTTGCCGGACGCTCGAATGTCGGCAAATCCAGCCTGATCAACGCGCTAACCGGAACCAAGGGTCTGGCGCGTGCCTCGAACACACCTGGCCGCACGCAAGAAATCAACTTCTTCACGCAAGGCCCCGACCTCTATCTGGTGGACCTGCCGGGCTATGGGTATGCGAATGCACCGGTTAACGTGGTGGAAAAATGGCAGAAGCTTCTCAAGCAATACCTGAGCGGTCGTCAGACACTGCGCCGTGCCTTTGTCCTGATCGACGCGCGACACGGGGTAAAACCGGTCGACGCTGAAATCATGAAATTGCTGGATACCAGTGCCGTGACCTTTCAATGCGTTCTCACCAAGGCTGACAAGGTCAAGGCCAACGAGCGCGAAAAGGTTCTGGAGCAAACCCGCGCGGCCTTGTCCAAACATCCCGCAGCATTCCCGGAAATCGTCCTGACTTCGTCCGAAAAAGGCGACGGGATTCCGACCCTGCGCTCGATCATTGCACATCTGGAATAGCTTCGCCCTTGGCAGCGCGGTGCAAAGGCCCTAACACGGACGGTCAGAGGGACCTTAGCAATGAAGACACGTGACATGAACCGGGACTGGATCGCCACCGCAGCAACCCTGAACAGCGCATTGCCCTATCTGCAGCGCTATGATGGAGCCATCGTCGTCATCAAGCTGGGCGGGCACGCCATGGGCAGTGACGAGGCGATGGAGAGCTTTGCGCGCGATGTCGTCTTGATGCGTCAGGTCGGCGTGAACCCCGTCGTTGTGCATGGCGGTGGTCCGATGATCAACGCGATGCTGGACAAGCTGAATATCCAGTCCGACTTTGTGAACGGCAAGCGCGTGACCGACACGGCAACCGTCGAAGTTGTCGAGATGGTTCTGTCTGGCCTGGTGAACAAGCGCATCGTTCAGGCGATCAATGGTCAGGGCGGTTCGGCCGTGGGTTTGTCGGGCAAGGATGCAAACCTGATGATCTGCGACCAGACGGATGCGTCGCTGGGTTATGTCGGCACCCCTGCCGAGATGAACCCGAAAATCCTGCATGATCTGTTCTCACATGATGTGATCCCGGTAATCGCCCCGCTGGGTGCGGGCCGTGAGGGTGAAACGTTCAACGTGAACGGCGATACAGCAGCCGGGGCGATTGCCTCGGCATTGAAAGCTGACCGCCTTCTGCTGCTGACTGATGTCTCGGGCGTCAAGAACGCGGCTGGTGAAGTGGTGACCGAGCTGAAAGCCGGCCAGATCCGCGAGATGACCCGCGAAGGCACCATCGCAGGCGGCATGATCCCCAAGACCGAAACTGCCCTCGACGCCCTGCGCAGCGGCGTTCGGGCCGTCGTGATACTTGACGGGCGTGCGCCAAATGCGGTTCTGCTTGAACTGTTCACAGAACATGGCGCCGGGTCTCTGATACGGCCGGACTGATCACTGCAACAGCCGAGGGAAGATGACAGATTTCGCGCAACCTTCCTCTGTCCCGGATGCGGGAACTTATGGCCGCGTTGAACACGCGGCGCGTCAGGCGGGGTTGATTGTCATGGGCGCGCTGCATCCCCATCACGTGGCAGCCCGGCAACTCGACACGGGCACGCTGATCTTGTTGGGCGCGGGTTCTGATTTTTGGCCTGCTCTGAAAGCCTCGCCCGAATGGCGGGGGCCTGATCCAGTAGACCGCTGGTCAACCAGAGTCTTCGGCCAGATGGCACATGCGTTCGGTGCACAGGCCTATTTCCCCTTTGGTGGTCCGCCCTATGCGCCATTCATCGACTGGGCCCTGAAATCGGGACGCACCTTCAGCAGCCCGGTGGGGGCTTTGGTACATGACACGGTCGGTATGATGATCTCATATCGCGGCGCACTGCATTTCGCCCATGAGTTTGCCATCCCAGAGACACCCGGCGTTTCCCCCTGTGACACCTGCGCCGCCCCGTGCACGACGGCCTGCCCTGTCGGCGCGCTGAACGCGCAAAACTTCTATGACCTTGCAGCCTGCCACGACCATCTTGATACCGCTGAGGGTCAAAACTGCATGACAGGCGGCTGTCTGGCCCGTCTCGCCTGCCCGCTCAGCGTGGGCGCAGGGCGCAACCCCGAACAATCAGCCCATCATATGAAGGCTTTTCATCCGTCATGACCCGCACCCTGATCCTGACGCGACACGCAAAATCCAGCTGGGAAAACCCAGGACTTGCCGATCATGAACGCCCCCTGAACAAGCGCGGGCGCAGGTCGGCCCCGGCCATTGGTGCATGGCTGCGCGAAAACGGCTGGATGCCGGATGAAGTGCTCAGCTCGACGTCTAACCGCACCCGCGAGACATGGGATGGAATGGGGTTAAAGGCCGATAAGGTCCGCTTTCACAAAGCGCTCTACCACGCCGACGCAGAAGACATGTTGCGTGAATTGGCAGGCGCTACGGAACCCGTAATATTGATGCTGGGCCATAACCCCGGCATCGCCGAGTTCGCCAGCCAACTTGTGCGACAGTCGCCGGATCACATGCGCTTTTTAGACTATCCGACTTGTGCAACAACTGTGATGACATTTGACGCCGACAGCTGGTCGGACGTGCGCTGGCATACGGGCACTGTGCTGGGTTTCACCACCGCGCGTGAGTTGCTGGAATAGAAAAAGGCGGGACAAAACCCCGCCTTTCCACCATCTTGAAACGTTCAGTGTCCCAGAATCTGGCTGAGGAACAGTTTGGTCCGCTCACTTTGCGGGTTGTTGAAGAACTCTTCCGGTTCGTTCTGTTCCACGATCTGGCCCGCATCCATGAAGATCACGCGGTTGGCAACCTGACGGGCAAAGCCCATCTCGTGCGTCACGCACAGCATGGTCATGCCTTCCTCGGCCAGTTCGATCATGGTGTCGAGCACCTCTTTGATCATCTCGGGGTCCAACGCCGAGGTCGGTTCGTCGAACAGCATGATGCGCGGTCGCATGCACAGCGAACGCGCTATCGCCACACGCTGCTGCTGACCACCCGAAAGCTGACCCGGATACTTCAGGGCCTGTTCCGGGATCTTGACCTTCTCCAGGAAATGCATCGCCGTTTCCTCGGCCTCTTTCCGGGGCGTCTTGCGCACCCAGATCGGCGCCAGCGTGCAGTTCTCCAGAATGGTCAGGTGCGGGAACAGGTTGAAGTGCTGGAACACCATGCCAACCTCGGACCGGATCTTGTCGATGTTCTTGAGGTCATTCGACAGCTCGGTCCCATCCACGATGATCGTGCCCTGCTGGTGTTCCTCCAGCGCGTTCAGGCAGCGGATCAGGGTAGATTTCCCTGACCCGGACGGACCCGCAATAACAATCCGCTCGCCCTGATTGACGGTCAGATTGATGTCGCGCAGCACGTGAAAGGAACCGTACCACTTGTTCATGTTGGTGATTTCGATGGCGACCTCGTCGCTCACCTGCATTTTGGAACGGTCGATTTCGCGGTCAATTGCAAGTTCAGACATGTGTTGAACTCCTTAACGGTGGCCAGTCTGAAGCTTGCGCTCCAGATACATGGAATAACGGGACATAGAGAAGCAGACGATGAAGAACAGGAACGCGATGAACGCGAACAGTTCCCAATAGATGCCGTTCCAGGCTGTGTCGGCGCGGATAGCAGATGCCAATCCGATCACGTCGAACAACCCGATAATCGACACCAGCGTCGTATCCTTGAAGATCCCGATGAATGTGCTCACGATGCCCGGAATTGAGATTTTCAGGGCTTGCGGCATGATGATCAGCCTTTGCGCCTGCCAGTAGTTCAGGCCCAGACTGTCGGCGCCTTCGTACTGTCCTCGTGGCAGGGCAGCCAGACCACCCCGGATCACCTCGGCCATGTAGGCCGCCGAGAACAGGGTCATCATGATCATCACCCGCAGGATGATGTCAAAGTTGGTGCCTGGCGGCAGGAACAGGTTCAGAAGCAGCGACGCCACGAACAACAAGGTGATCAGCGGCACACCGCGAATGAACTCGATAAAGCCCACGCACAGGTATTTGACGATTAGCAGGTCCGACTGACGCCCCAGCGCCAGAACGATACCGATCGGAAGTGAGACACCAATGGCCACAACGCCCAGCAGGATCGCCAGCATGAAACCACCGAACTGACGGCTTTCAACAGCTTCGATGCCAATCGGCAGAACCGAGTCCAACGCGCCCGTGAAATAGCTGGATAGCACCAGCCACCAGATCACTGCGGCAACGACCGCACCGATCATACCCACCAGTTCACTCACCTGCTTGCTGAGGACCGAATACACGAACCAACCGACGACAAACCCAAGCGCGGCCGAGATTGGCCCCCAGATGGTTCCGCCCCACATCAGGAACGGCATCAGGAACGGGTAGATTGCCGTGAAGATCAGCATCTTGGTTGGGACGCGGTCCGAATACAGAACCGGCGCCAATGCGACCAGCAACAGAACCAGCGCTAGGATCGGTCTCCAGTACAGATGGCTTGGATAGAAGCCGAACAGCAACTGTAACCAACGGTCATTGATAACCGCCCAGCAGGCGTGCCCATGGGTCGACCCCCAGGTGGCCATCATAATCTCGCGGCACTCGTTGAGAGAGTCGGCATTCCACACGGACTGGAAAATCCATGGCAGAACACCTGACAGCACGTAGTAGATCGCATAAAGCGAAACCACCGTCAGGATCGTGTTAAACCAACTTGAGAACAGGTTGTGCTTGACCCATCCCAGCGCACCGACCTCGGAAGCAGGCGGTGCCTGCTCGGGCAGCATTTCCGTGCGGACAAATGAAACATCACTCATATTACCGCTCCACCAGTTTTACACGGTTGTTGTACCAGTTCATCACCCCTGAGATGCTCAGCGAGATGGACAGATAGACCAGCATCAACAGCAGAACACATTCCAGCTCGCGACCGGTCTGGTTCATGGTGATGCCGCCAAGGGTCCCCGTGATGTCCATATATCCGACCGCGATCGCCAGTGACGAGTTCTTGGTCAGGTTCAGGTAGTTCGAGATCATGGGCGGAATGATCACCCGCAATGCCTGCGGCAGGATCACAAGGCGCATGGTCCGGCCCGGGCGCAGACCCAGCGCCGATGCGGCTTCGGTTTGGCCTTTTGAGATGGCCAGGATACCCGCACGAACGATCTCGGCGATGAAGGCCGCCGTGTAAAGCGACAAGGCCAGCCACAGCGCGATCAACGAGTTACGCAAATGTGTGCCGCCGGTAAAGTTGAAGCCTTTCAGCTCAGGGAAACCAAGGTGAAACCCCAGGATGGTGAGAAGGACAATCATCGGCACAAACAGAATACCCAGCTGGATGTGCCAGATCGTCGGACGATCACCGGATGCCTCTTGCTTGGCTTGTGCCCAGGCGGACACCTTGCGCATCGCAAAGATGCTGCCACCAAGCACGATCAGAATGGCGATCAGGTCCAGCGAGATATCGAACCGCAGGCTCGACGCACCGAAGATGTGTATATCACCCAGGCTGCGCGAGAACAGGAACTCCGGGATATAGACCCCGCGATTGGTCACCGCGACAGAATCGAACAGATTCATCGTGGCTTCTGGGTTTTCTCCGCGGAACGCCCTTGGTGCTGGCAGGCTTTCGATCAGAATGGCCATGGCCAGAACGATCCACAGCAGCACAGGTACGTTGCGGAACATCTCGACATAGACGGTCATGATCCGCGCAACCAGCCAGTTGTTGGACAGGCGCAGAACACCAACCAAAACACCGACTATCGTTGCTGTGATACAACCAAGAACCGCCACAACCAGCGTGTTCAGCAAGCCGATAAAGGCCGCGCGCAAGTGACTGTCGCGCGAATCGTATTCAAGCAAGCGCTGGTTGATATCGTAACTGGCCGGTTCTGCGAAAAAGCCGAACTCAACCGGTTTTCCAAGCGCTTCGAGGTTTTGGATGGTATTGGAAATGATCCAGGCTGCCAGAAGCATAAAACCAATCATTGCAATGACCTGGATGGTCGCAGATCGGTACCGCGTATCATAAAGGAGCATGGACAGCCGGAACTGCTCCTTCGGCGGGTCAGTGAGAGTCGTCATGACCTATGTATATCCCCGTGCATCCCGTAAATATGTCGGCAGAGTTGATCCCTGCTCAAAACCGTACGGGCGTGATTCTTATGGATGGAAAAAGGGCGCAGGTTGCCCTGCGCCCTTCTCCGTCGATATTAGCGGAACGGCGGCGAGTACAGCAGGCCACCTTCGGTCCACTGTGCGTTCAGGCCACGTGCCAGACCGATCGGAGTTTCTTCACCGATGTTCTTGGCAAACACTTCGCCATAGTTGCCGCCGGCTTTGATCGCCTTGGCTGCCCAGTCAGCGTTCAGACCCAGCATCTCGCCCAGGGTGCCTTCGGTACCCAGCAGGCGGTTGATTTCAGGGTTTTCGGTGCCAGCGGCCAGTTCATCGATATTGGCCGAGGTTACGCCCAGCTCTTCAGCCGAGATCAGCGCGTTCAGAGTCCAGCGCACAACGTCGCCCCACTCGTGGTCGCCGTGACGGACCAGCGGGCCCAGCGGCTCTTTCGAGATGATTTCGGGCAGCAGGATGTGATCACCGGGGTTTTCGAATGTGGCGCGAGTTGCCGCCAGACCCGAAGCGTCGGTGGTGTAAACGTCACATGCGCCAGCCAGATACTGCTGCTGTGCTTCGGCGTTGGTTTCGATCGGAACCGGTTCGTAGCTGATGTTGTTCGAACGGAAGAAATCCGCCAGGTTCAGCTCGGTTGTGGTGCCGGTCTGGATACAAACGGTTGCGCCGTCCAGTTCCTTGGCCGAGCTTACGCCCAGCGCCTTGGGAACCATAAAGCCCTGACCGTCATAATAGTTCACGCCGGTGAATTCGAACTTCAGGTCGACGTCGCGGCTGAAGGTCCAGGTGGTGTTACGCGCCAGCATGTCGATCTCGCCCGAAGCCAGAGCGGTAAAACGTGTCTTACCGGTGGTCGGAACGAATTCTACCGCGCTTGCGTCGCCCAGAACAGCAGCAGCAACGGCGCGGCACAGCGATACGTCAAAGCCCTGCCATTCGCCATTGGCATCGGGAGCAGCAAAGCCAACCAGACCGGTGGTCACGCCACAGTTCAGCTTGCCGCGCGCTTTAACGTCGTCAACGGTCCCTGCCACGGCTGCGCCAGCAGCAAGACCGGCAATCGTTGCCGCGCCCAAGATTACGGATTTTTTCATTTTTACCTCTTCCTGATTTCCCGCCCCATCAGAGGCGGCTCTGCCCGGCAAGTGGATGCCGGATAGGTTACTCCAAAGGTGTCTCCCCTTTAGTGGCACTGAGTTTGGGCGTATTCATAAACAAACGTCAAGGGTCGGATCATCGAAAACGATGGATCAGACCCCAACCAATTTGAACATTTGGCCAAAAATCGGAAAATAAGGATCAAACCGACATATCAAAGAAGCGTTTAGCATGCAGAAACGCGGCTTTCTTCGTTTCGGCGACCACATGGGCCTCGTCATCGTGACCCCATTGTTCGACCTGCCAGGTTTCGTCCAGCCGCGAAATGCGCCAAATTTCGGCTGGTTCGCGCCAATCCATGGCCGCCGCAAACCCGAGAATCAATGACCCCGACAAGCTGACCAGATCGTGGAACGCCGCCAGTTGAAACGCATCCAGCGCGTGGACGCGAGCACGCAGCGCCGACAGGGCAGCGGCAGATTGCGGCTTGTGCAGCACACCGATAACCGGCTGCAAGCGAGCAGACAGCGCAGCCTCGGCCCAGTCGAGTGCCGGGTCCCATTCGGCGCTTTGACGTTCCTGCAACTCTGTTGGATGTGTCGCCCGATAGCACAGCAGATCAGAATCGCCGTAATCCGCAAGCATATCGGCAACTTCCCCGTACTGGAACCGAACCTTGTCGATTGCCGCATTCGCCGAACGGGTGCATGGCATTGTCGACGGATCTACCTCTTTCTGCTGGGCATCCCATTCTGCCGCAACCGCTTCGGCCATGGCGCGGGTCGGCAGGATCAACGCCGCTTTGGCAGGGGTCTTGACGCGGCGGCCATCCAGTTCAACCGTAAACCCGCCGTCGACTTCGGTGATCCGGCTTTCCTTCCAGAAGCGTTTCGGTTTCCAGTCGCTCATGTTTCAGTTCCATATCCCGGCCAGCGCATTGGGCAACTGGTCAAAGGTCTCAATCACGCAGGTGGCCGAGGTCAAAGCAGACCGATCATGGTACCCCCATGCCACGCCGATGCCGCGCACCCCTGCGACTGCGGCCATGTCCATGTCATAGCTTGTATCGCCGACCATCACCGCGCAGTCGGGTTCGACACCGGTCTCGGCCAACGCGGTCTGCACCATGGATGGATGCGGTTTCGACGGATGGTGGTCGGCAACCTGCCGGGTGACGAAGTAGGGCTCAAGCCCATGCACTTCGATCAACGCATCAAGCCCGCGCTGGGATTTGCCGGTTGCCACCCCAAGAAGCACTTCGGGCACGGCGTGCAAGGCTTCAATCGCCTCTCTCGCACCGGGATAGAGCGGAGAGCTGGCCGCGCCCAAATCCAAGCGATGCGCGTGATAGGCTTCCTTATACCCTTCAACGAGATCGTTCTGGACCGAGGAAGGTTGGTCCGGCACCAACCGTGCGATAGCATGCGGCAGGGACAGCCCGACGATGGACAGGATCACCTCTCGCGTCGGTACAGGGACCGAAGCGGCCTGAAAGCTGGTGGTCATGGCGTGAACGATACTGCCCTGACTGTCGACCAGAGTGCCATCTACATCAAACAGAACCAGCCGCAGGGGTGCGCTCATTGCAGCGCCTCAAACGGGTCGTCGGCGGCCAGATCCTCGGTCCAGCCGAAGGTGTCCCAGCTGTGTTTCATATGTTCCGGCAAGGGCGCTGTCACGATCACAGGTTTGCGCGTTATCGGATGCAGGAATGACAGTCGCCGCGCGTGCAGATGCAGCTTTTTGCTGATGATCCCACCCAGTTGCGCGCCCCAGCCATCACCCAGGTTTTCCTGCCCCGAGCCACCGTATTTGCCGTCGCCGATGATCGGATGCCCGATCGCTGCCATATGCGCGCGCAGTTGGTGGGTGCGGCCCGTGATTGGCTCCATCGCGACCCAAGCGGCGCGCCCGGCCACACGGTAGAGGGTCGCATAATGTGTATGTGCCCGTTTCGCACCGGGGGTGCTGTCGATCTCGTTCATATGGACGGGGATCATCTTTTCACCCTCGCCGTGCGCGCCATGACCAGCTGCTTTCACAAGACCCGTCTTGATTTCACCCAGATATGGCGTGGGAACACCTGCAACCAGCGCCCAGTAAATCTTGCGCGTGTCGCGGTGACGGAAAGCGGCTGTCAGCCCCTTTGCGGCTTCGCGCGTGCGGGCCAGCAGCAGAACACCTGACGTGTCCTTGTCCAGGCGGTGAACCAGACGCGGGTTTTCGTCATACCCAAACCGCAACGCCTCGGACAGGCTGTCGACATGCCGGGTCTGCCCGCTGCCGCCCTGAACCGGCAGGCCCTGCGGCTTGTTCAGGGCCAGAATGTGATCATCACGGTAGATCACGCAGGACTGGATCATCTTGGCATCCGCATCCGAGATACGATGCCTGACCTCAACCGGTTTGTGATCAGGCCCCGGCAACGGCGGCACACGAACCACCTGCCCGACCTCCAATCGGGTCGAGGCCTTGGCCCGGCTGCCATCCACGCGCAGTTCTCCCTTGCGGCACATCTTTTCGATGCGGCCCTGGCTGACATGCGGGAACAGGCGGCGCAACCAGCGGTCCACACGCTGATCGCCGTCCCCTTCAGCGACTGTAATCATCTGTACGCCACTCATGCCATTGCCCCTTGCGCCGCGCGGGTGATCCGCCCGGATTGTGTCTTTGTCCGTGTCCCAGAAATCATGGGGGTCTCTCGCGCGCAACGCGGCAAGAGTCAAGGTATCAGACAGGAACCTTTAGTGTTCGAGGGGGCTCAGCGCCGACCGCCACTCCTCGGCGCAGTCAATACATTCCCAGCCAGCCTAGCTGTTGCGCTGGGTCCGAAGCTTGGCGAAGTAATCGAGGCGCTTTTTCAGCTCACGCTCGAACCCACGCTCGACCGGTTGATATAGAACCGGGCGTTTCATCGTTTCGGGGAAATAGTTCTGACCGGAAAACCCGTCTTCGGCGTCATGGTCATACGCGTAGCCGGCACCATATCCCTGATCCTTCATCATTGATGTAGGGGCATTCAGGATATGTTTGGGCGGTGGCTCGCTGCCCGATTGCTTGGCCAGCCGCATCGCTGCCTTATAGCCGACATAAGCACCGTTGGATTTCGGGGCCAGGGCCAGATAGACCAGCGCCTGCGCCAGCGCCAGTTCACCTTCGGGGGAGCCGAGCCGCTCATACGTTTCCCAGGATTGCAGGCAAATGGCCTGTGCCTGCGGATCGGCCAGGCCGATATCCTCGACCGCCATCCGTGTGATCCGACGCGCCAGATAGCGCGGGTCTTCGCCCCCTGTCAGCATTCGCGCGAACCAGTACAGCGCCGCGTCCGGGTCGGACCCGCGTACCGATTTGTGCAGGGCTGAAATCAGGTTGTAATGTTCATCGCCCGACTTGTCATATTTCGCCGCCCGCCGCATCAGACGCGTCGACAGCGCGTCCGTGTCCAACGGCGCATCAACCTTCCAAGCCGAAACCTGTTCGATCAGGTTCAACAACGCCCGTCCGTCCCCATCGGCCATTTCCTGCAACGCATCGCGGGCTGCGGGTGTCAACGGCAACGCGCGGCCCAGCTCTTTTTCGGCACGCTGGGTCAGGCGTTCAAGATCGGAAAGGCCAAGCCGTTCCAGCACCAGAACCTGCGACCGGCTGAGGACGGCGGCGTTCAGCTCAAAGGACGGGTTCTCGGTCGTTGCCCCGACCAGAAGGATCGTGCCGTCCTCCATATGCGGCAGAAACCCGTCCTGCTGCGCCTTGTTGAAGCGGTGGATCTCGTCCACGAACAGCAAGGTCCCCTGCCCGTTCTGGCGCCTGATCTTGGCCGCTTCGAAAACCTTCTTCAAATCCGGCACACCGGTGAAAATCGCACTGATCTGAACGAAATGCAGATCGGTTTCCTGCGCCAGCAACCGTGCGATCGTCGTCTTTCCGACACCGGGCGGCCCCCAGAAGATCAGGCTGGACAGACTGCCCGACGCCAGCATGACCCCCAGCGGCGCATCCGGGCCAAGAACCTGTTCCTGACCGATGACCTCGGCAAGAGTCTGCGGGCGCAACCGGTCCGCCAGGGGACGGTGTGGCGCAGCGGTGGGTTCCGTTGGCCCGGTATCGAACAGATCGCTCACGGGTTACAGCCGGAACCGCAATGAGACTGACCGGCCACCGCGCAGAAGACCCATCTGCACACGACGCCCCGGATCTGTCAGCGCATTCTCTACATCCCCAGGACGTTCGATGTCATTGGAATTGATGCTTTCAAGAATATCCCCCGATCGCAAACCCGCGCGTCCACCATAGGGACCGGGATCAACAACAACGACACCTGTCTGGGACAGTGGCAAGCCCATATCAGAGATCACCGCAGGGTTGACGCGGGACACCACCAGCCCCGGCAGGACAGTGTCTTCATCCAATGTCGTCTCTTCAGCCGCCGGGACTTCGGGCGCTTTGATCAGTGCCACCTCAACCTCTTCGCTCTGGGTGCCACGCAGCCGTGTCAGAACCGATGTTCCCCCAACCCCTGCGACAGACATGCGAAACTTCATCTCGGCAGGTGAGTTCACTTCGTCCCCGTCCACATGGGTCACGACATCCCCCACCTTAAGCCCCGCCTCGCGCAGCGGGCTAAGGTCATGCAGGTCCGAGATGACAACACCCAGTGGGATGGCAAGACCAAGGGATTCAGCAATATCCGCGCTCATATGCTGACCGGTCATGCCTGCCCAAGGGCTGACAAAACTGTCATTGCCCTGCTGTGCCTGTTTCAGAAACTCGGCCACAAGATTTGCGGGGATGGCAAAACCGATGCCATTCGACCCGCCCGAGCGTGTCAGAATAGAGGTGTTGATCCCGATCAGGTCCCCGTTCATATCAATCAGCGCACCGCCGGAATTCCCCGGATTGATCGCTGCATCTGTCTGAATGAAATACCCGCGTGCATTGCCTGTCGCCGTACCTGTGCGCGCCAAGCCCGAGATGATACCAGAGGACACCGTTTGCCCCACCCCGAACGGGTTGCCGATGGCAAGGGCCAGTTCGCCAACCTCGACCTGATCGGAATCGCGCAGGGTCAGGTAGGGCAGATCTTGCGCCTCTTCCAGACGCAGGATCGCAATGTCGCTTTCTTCATGCCCCAGTACGACCGTGGCAGAAAACTCGCGCCGGTCGGTTGTCACGACCCTGATCTCGGTCGCCGAGCCTACAACATGGTAGTTGGAAACAACGTAGCCATCTTCAGACAGGATGACCCCGGAGCCCAGCGAGTTCTGAACCCGCGGCTGCGGCGTTCCCAGGCTGCCGCCGAAGAAATCCCGAAAGAACGGGTCCGAATAAAATGGGCTGGCCCGCCCCTGCCGCACGATCTTGGCGTAGATATTCACCACCGCAGGCGAGGCCTTTTTGACCACCGGAGCAAAGCCCAGAGAGATTTCGGACTGTGATTGCGGGACGCGGGTTTCGGCAAATGCTGGCAGGGCCATGACAAGCATAAGAGAAATAATGGATGCGCGGATCATGGGGGCTCCGGATTAGATCATCCTTGGGATATGCGGGGCAAAGGCGATAAATGCAAGCCGCGCGCTCAGCTTCGGCGGCGCAGGAACTTGAGCCCGGACCAATCGGCGTCAACCGCGCAAACCTGCACGTCGACCCAGCCCAGCGGCAGGATTTCACTGCGCAGCATATCCTCGGTCACACCTGCGTGCAGTGGCGAAGATTTCTTGGCCCAGGACACCCACAGCATTCCTCCGGGCCGTATGTGGGCGATTTGCTCAGCGGCCATTTCGGCGATCTGGTCCGGGTGGTTCAGGAACATGTGAACCGCATCCGCGAGATCGGCTACGGGGTCGAACAGAACACCGTCGGCACCCGCTGTCAGGTTTGCATAATGGGCAGGGGCGTTGAGCGTACGGACCATGTATCCGGGCTTGAATCCCAGTTTCGCCCAGAGCGGTTTGCCCGAGTATCCTGCTGTGGATTCACTTGCCATAACAGCCTGAACTTATGGCGCAAATCGAATGAAGGCAATTGGTTGGCTGAGGCACAAAAAAGCCCGCCCGATTGCTCGGGCAGGCGCATCAGGTCGATGACCGTCGTGCTTATTCTTCGGCTGCGGCCTCTTCGGCGGCAGCGCGGGCTTTGTCCGCGGCGCCTTTGGCATCGATGTCGCGATCGACGAATTCGATGATCGCCATCGGAGCCATGTCACCATAGCGGAATCCGGCTTTCAGGATGCGGACATAACCGCCCTGACGCTCAGCATAGCGGGGGCCCAGAACTTCGAACAGCTTGGCGACGTCTTTGTCTTCTTTCAGCTGAGCTGCGGCCTGACGGCGGGCGTGCAGGTCGCCGCGCTTGCCCAGGGTGATCAGCTTTTCGATGATCGGGCGCAGTTCTTTTGCCTTGGGCAGAGTTGTCTTGATCTGCTCATGTTCGATGAGCGAGCCAGCCATGTTTGCAAACAGAGCCTTGCGGTGCTCATGAGTACGGTTCAGGCGGCGGTAACCACGTGCGTGACGCATTTTTCAATTCCTTCTTTCGCGTTTTGCTTTGTCCGGCCTCCGATGCGTGTCAGAGGCTCACCTTGGGGCGGGATTGCCCGGATTGTACGTTTTGTACCGGCTTTCAGACCCCATAGGCCCGAAATGTACAAAACCTGCGACGGCAGGTGGACCCCGCCGCCGCAGCCGAAGATGCTTAGAATGCGTCTTCGAATTTCTTTGCCAGATCTTCGATGTTGTCGGGCGGCCAATCCTCGACATCCATGCCGAGGTGCAGACCCATGCCGGACAGCACTTCCTTGATCTCGTTCAGCGACTTGCGGCCGAAGTTCGGGGTGCGCAGCATCTCGGCTTCGGTCTTCTGGATCAGGTCGCCGATATAGACGATGTTGTCGTTCTTCAGGCAGTTTGCCGAACGGACCGACAGTTCAAGCTCGTCCACTTTCTTGAGCAGCAGCGGGTTGAACTCCAGACCATCGTCTTCGTCCTGACGGTTTGCCGATTCCGGCTCGTCGAAGTTGACGAAGATCGACAACTGATCCTGCAGGATGCGCGCGGCGTAGGCCAGTGCGTCATCGGGAGTGATCGAACCGTCGGTATCGATCTTCAGGGTCAGCTTGTCATAGTCCAGAACCTGACCTTCGCGGGTCGGCTGCACGTCATAGGCGACTTTCTTGACCGGCGAATAGATCGCGTCGATCGGGATCAGGCCGATGGGCGCATCTTCCGGCTTGTTCTTTTCAGCCGAAACGTAACCCTTACCGGTGTTGACGGTCAGCTCCATGAACAGGTCGGCGCCGTCGTCCAGGTGACAGATGACGTGATCGCGGTTCAGAACCTCGATACCTGCGCTTTCGCTGATGTCACCTGCGGTAACGATTGCCGGACCTTTGGCATTGATCGACAGGCGCTTGGGGCCTTCGACTTCCATGCGCAGGGCAACCTGCTTGAGGTTCAGGATGATGTCGGTGACGTCTTCACGCACGCCCGCAACCGAGGAGAACTCGTGCAGGACGTTGTCGATCTGGACGCTGGTGATGGCCGCGCCTTGCAGCGAGCTCATCAGGACGCGACGCAGGGCGTTGCCCAGAGTCAGACCAAAACCACGCTCCAGCGGTTCGGCAACCAGAGTCGCCTGACGCGCAGGGTCGTTGCCCGGCTTGGCTTCCAGCTGGGTCGGCTTGATCAATTCTGCCCAATTCTTGTGGATCATGTAATCCCTCCATTCCTGCCCGCGCCCCATGACCAACAAGGTGCAGACGCCCGAGGTTCAAAATGACGTGCTGGGGCCGTGTAAAAACACAGCCCCAGCTTAATTTCAGATCGCTTAGACGCGACGACGCTTCGGCGGACGGCAGCCGTTGTGAGCAATCGGGGTCACGTCACGGATCGACGTGATGTTGAAGCCCACGGCAGCCAGTGCGCGCAGAGCCGATTCACGACCCGAACCGGGGCCCTGAACTTCGACTTCCAGCGTCTTGACGCCATGTTCCTGCGCTTTCTTGCCTGCGTCTTCCGCAGCCATCTGCGCGGCATACGGGGTAGATTTCCGCGATCCCTTGAAGCCCATGGTACCGGCAGACGACCACGAGATGGCGTTGCCCTGTACGTCCGAGATCAGGATCTTGGTGTTGTTGAAGGTCGAGTTCACATGGGCAACGCCCGATGCGATGTTCTTGCGCTCTTTGCGCTTGATGCGAGTCTTATCGCGTGCCATCGGTCAGACCCTCCCTTATTTCTTCTTACCGGCAATGGCCTTTGCGGGGCCTTTGCGGGTACGAGCGTTGGTGTGGGTACGCTGACCGCGAACCGGCAGGTTGCGGCGGTGACGCAGACCGCGATAGCAGCCCAGGTCCATCAGACGCTTGACGTTCATCTGAACTTCGCGACGCAGGTCACCTTCGACGGTGTAGTTGGCGTCGATATGTTCGCGGATGGCCAGAACTTCGGCATCCGACAGTTCATTGACGCGGCGGTGCGCTTCAATGCCCACGGCTTCGCAGATCGCGTTGGCCGAGGTGTTGCCGATACCGGTGATATATGTGAGGGCGATTGGAACCCGCTTTGCAGTCGGGATGTTTACGCCGGCAATACGTGCCACGTGTCACTTTCCTTTTTGTTGCGGTTCCGTAACTCCGGAACCTTTTTTCACAACACTTTACCGTGGCAGTGACGCCAGAGGGTCCAGTATTATTCGAGGTGGTCGGGGCATTTGGGACGAATCCCGCATGCGGTCTTGATTCCCTTTAGGGATGGGGGTGCGTAGAGAGTTTTTCAAAGGTCGTCAAGGCAATTAGATGATCTGACCGGGAACGATTTTCAATACATCAACTCGAAGCCCCGGATCATGGCAGATGTGCAGGCCACGGCGTCGAAACAGGTTAGAAATTTCGAAACGCTCCCGTTCGAGTTTTCTCCTCTTTAGATCAAGCGGAACCGCAAACAAAAAAGGAGCCCCAAACTGAAAAAAATAGAAGAGTGAATTAGCCGCATTTGGCCATATCGCAGGCAACACCCAAAGCGAAACGACTAATGATACAGGAGCCCCAACCAAGAGCACTAACAACATGCACCTGTAAAACAGCGGGCTCTCAGCGCGAATTACTTCGCCGTAACGCTCAAACGCACCGACCAATTCCTCTGGAACCACAACTGTGGTGCCTTGGCTCAACCCAGTATCGCCTCGATCGAGGCCGTCACTTCCTTGATATCCGCCAGCCCGTTGACGGGGCGCAGATCGCCCTTGGCGTAGTAATAGCCAATCAACGGCGACGTCTTCTTGTAGTATTCCATCAGGCGCGTGCGCAGGCTGTCTTCGTTGTCATCGGCGCGGCGCTGGAAGTCATTTTCCTTGCCGCAATTGGTGCATTTGCCATCCGCCGGAATTGGCTTGGTGTTGTCGTTATAGACTTCACCACATCCGCCACAGGTTGAGCGTGCGGTGATCCGGCCCACCAGCGCGTCGTCATCAACGCGCATCTCGATCACGGTGTGCAGCGACTGGCCCAGCTTGGCCAGCAAAGCGGCCAGAGCATCGGCCTGCGCCAGCGTGCGGGGAAAGCCGTCAAAGATGAAACCGGCCCCTGTTTCGGTGGTCAGTTTCTCTTCGATCAGGCCGATCACGATTTCATCAGTGACCAGCTTGCCCGCGTCCATGATCGCCGCAACCTTCCGGCCCATCTCGGTGCCCGAGGTCTTGGCTTCGCGCAGCATGTCGCCCGTGCTGAGCTGCACCATGCCGCGTGTTTCCACCAGGTGACGGGCCTGCGTTCCTTTCCCAGCCCCCGGGGGGCCCAACAGAATGATATTCATCGACGAGAGGGTCCCTTCCTGCCGCGTTTCTTGCTTTTGCCGCGCAGTTGAGACTTTTCGATAAGCCCTTCGTATTGATGCGCCAGAAGATGGCTCTGAACCTGCTGGATCGTATCCATGGTCACGGAGACGATAATCAGAACCGAGGTGCCGCCGAAATAGAACGGGATGGCAAACTGGTTGCGCAGAATCTCGGGCAGCAGGCAGACCAGTGCCAGATAGGCCGACCCCAGAACCAGCACGCGGTTGACCACGTATTCCAGATACTCGGCGGTTTTCTTACCCGGGCGGATACCGGGCACGAACCCGTTCTGCTTTTTCAGGTTGTCCGCCACATCATCCGGTTTGAACGACACGTTGAACGTGTAGAAATATGCAAAGAACACGATCATCGACGCGAAGAACAGCAGATACAGCGGCTGTCCGGGGCCGAAATTGGCCAGCAGCCACGACATGATCGGCCCATTTGCCGCGCCCGACGAGAAGGTCGAGATCGTCACCGGCAGCAGCAGCAGCGAGCTGGCAAAGATCGCCGGGATCACGCCCGCGGGGTTGACCTTGACCGGCAGGTGGCTGGAGCCGCCTTCGTAGATTTTCATCCCGGCCTGACGGCGCGGGTACTGAATATGGATCTTTCGCAGCGCCCGTTCCATGAAGACCACGAACATGATGACGGCAATCACCATCACGATCACGCCAACAATCACGGCGGGGCTGATTGCGCCCGAACGGCCCGACGCGAAGAACTGCGCCAGGGCGGCGGGGACCTCGGCGATGATGCCGACGAAAATGATCAGAGAGATACCGTTGCCGATGCCGCGTGCGGTGATCTGCTCACCCAGCCACATCAGGAACATGGTACCGCCAACCAGTGTGATCATGGTCGACATGCGGAAATACAGCCCCGGATCGGTCGCCAGATCGCCAGATTCCAGCGAAACGGCCAGACCATAGGCCTGGACGGTGGCCAGCGCCACGGTGCCGAAACGGGTGTATTGGTTGATCTTCTTGCGGCCCTGCTCGCCCTCTTTCTTGAGCTGTTCGAGCGCGGGAACCATCGATGTCAGCAGCTGCACGATGATCGAGGCCGAGATATAGGGCATGATGCCAAGGGCAAAGATGCCCATTCGGCCAAGCGCCCCGCCTGTAAACATCGAAACCATGCCGCCGATGCCCTGCCCCGCCTGTTCCATGAACTCGCGCAATGCTGCTCCGTCGATCCCCGGCACCGGAATGAAGGTGCCCAGACGATAGACGATCAGCAAACCCAGTGTGAACAGGATGCGGTTGCGCAGATCGGTGGCCTTGCCAAGGGCAGCCCAGCTTGTGTTGGCTGCCATTTGTTCTGCTGCTGATACCATAAAGTCGGTCTCTCTTATGCAAACGCCGCCCGGAACCGTTTTCCGGCTCGGACGGCGTCTTGGAAAACTCTGAAGTCTATGTAAGCGGGTCTTTGCCCGCTCACAAGCGCTTACTCTGCCGCAGCGGCTTTTGTGACTTTCAGTGAACCGCCCGCTTTTTCAACTGCCTCGACAGCAGCTTTCGACGCACCGGTCACTTCCAGATCAACCTTGGCGCTGATCTCGCCTTTGGCCAGAACGCGGATACCGTCCAGCTTGCGGCGGACCAGACCGGACGCAACCAGAGCGTCTTCGGTGATCGCAGCCTTGGCGTCCAGCTTGCCGGCTTCGACGAATTTCTGGATCAGGCCCAGATTGATGACGGCGAATTCCTTGCGGTTGGGCTTGTTGAAGCCACGCTTGGGCAGACGCTGGTACAAGGGCATCTGACCGCCTTCATAGCCGTTAATGGCCACACCCGAGCGGGATTTCTGGCCTTTGATACCACGGCCACCCATTTTACCTTTGCCGGAACCCGGACCACGGCCAACGCGGGTGCGTTTTGGGGCGGCGCCAGGATTGTCGCGCAATTCGTTCAGTTTCATTTCGCTTCTCCTAAGCCGGATATGACCCCCGAAGCGTGATGGGCCAAACACGGCATTTCTTGGTTTTGATTCTCGCGGCCAAAAAGCCACCGCAGGCGTATAGGCCCGATGGCAGGGCTTGGCAAGACTGTAGATCGCCAGCCGCTTGTCATGACCGGCAAAAGCCCCGGGACCGGCCCCGCGGGTGAACCCAAAAGGACACCTTCACCGGGGTCTGACCGAAAATTGAGCACGAAATATGGCGATTTTGGCAAATATCGCTTGCCATGACCGGGCGGTAGTCTATCCGGATTGCCACAAACAAGAACTTGGCAGGCGCATGACTGAAACCACTCTCTCGACCCGGAAACAGCCGGAGACTACCGCTGCACGTGACTGGGTAACAACGCTTGCCAAATATCGCGAACCCGACCAGCTGCGCAGCGCGTTTGAGCTGGGCGTCAGTATCATCCCCTTCTTCGCGCTCTGGGCTTTGTCCTGGATGTCGCTGTCGGTCAGCTATTGGCTGGCTTTTGCGATCTCTGTTCTCAACGCGGCCTTTCTGTTGCGCCTGTTTGCCATCCAGCATGATTGCGGGCACGGCGCGTTCTTCAAGAACCGGACGGTCAGTGACTGGGTTGGACGCGCGATCGGAGTTCTGACGCTGACACCTTATGATGTCTGGCGCCGCACGCATTCCACACATCACAACAGTTCCGGCAATCTGGGCAAACGCGGGATGGGCGATATCCACACCCTGACCGTGGCCGAATATCAGGCGAAAACCCCGATGAACCGGTTCTGGTATCGTGTGTATCGAAACCCGATCACCCTGTTCGTCTTTGGCCCCGGATATCTGTTCCTGTTTCAGAACCGCCTTCCACTGGGTCTGACCGACAGCGTCCGGTTCTGGGTCAGCGCGATGGCCACCAATCTTGCCATTCTGGTTGCGCTTGTGGCCATCTACTATTTTGGCGGGCTGATGCCGATGGTGCTGATCTTCCTGCCCTCGACCCTGATTGCCGCCACCGCCGGGGTATGGCTGTTCTATGTGCAACACCAGTTCGAGGACACACATTGGGACGCCGATGAAGACTGGCAGTTGCACGAAGCGGCGCTGCACGGAAGCTCTCATTATATATTGCCGTCCGTGTTGCAGTGGTTCACCGCCAATATCGGCATCCACCACGTGCATCACCTGTACAGCCGCATTCCGTTCTATCGCCTGACCGAAGTGCTGCGCGACCATGATGAACTGGCCAACAGCAACCGGATGACCATCCGCGAGAGCCTCGCCAACGCGCGCCTGCACCTTTGGGATGAGCAAAGCCGCCGACTGCTGTCCTTTGCCGAGGCCCGCGCGCTTTACGGGTGAGGAGTTCCTTGGCCGGTTGAGCTGTCGGAAAGACGTCAAGAAATCCTATGTGACCCTGGAAAAGGGCAGCTCCATCGACGTGTCCACCGGTCTCTGATCGAACCCGTCTTTGGAGAGAGATAAAGGCCCCCGCGAAAGCGGGGGTTTTTTGTTTTCGTGAACATTGCGAAACTACGTGTAATGTTTCTTAGGAGATTTAATTTCTTGGATTTCATCAATTGACCCAAAAAATGTTCCATCTGACATGAGGCTGCCATTTGGCCGTTGCCCGAAGTCATCAGGTTCCCACTCCACCTGCTCGTAGCCCAATAGTGCGTCTTCCGAGCCATTTATCGTATCGCGAATGAGAGAATATATACTCAAATCGATTCCGACGTAGATATCTTCCATCTCAGAAATTTCAGGGTGAAACCGGGTAACAACAAACGCTCGATCCCTGATTGTAGCTAGGTCAATGTCATGGGACCGACTTTCTGTGATATCTGCTCCAATAAGCTGTTGGGCTGTTTCAATCATTCCCATTGCGGCAAGCCAAGAACTATAATTTCTACGAAGAACCCAACTAGGTGGCAACTTCATTCCTGTTACGGTTTCATCCCCTGGTGGGTCTACAAAAACCAGGGCGCTCTGCGTATTGCTCGATGCCTCGCGAAAACACGTAAGGGTGGCGTATCCTTTACTGGCAGGTGGGGAAATTGCGCTAAGCCACGGTGCAACTTGTTTCTCAAGGGCGGGTTTAAGCACTTGCTTCACCCCGGAAGGATTGTTTTCTTGCAGCGCAAAAGAGGCCTTCGCTTCAAGTATCATACGCTCCCGAGAGGAGTTTTCGAAAAGAAAATCTGCTACTGTGCCAATTTTATTGGTCTTCTTGTGCACTATGACGTCCGGGTCGGTAGCTAGATGACTGACAAAATCGTATCCTAAGTTCTGAGCGAAAAGAACAGAGATACCTTGCCCTAGGCGAGCGCTCATGCTGGTTTGAGAAACATCGCTAAGCAGGCCGGATCCACCGTCTACAAGCCTCAAATTTCCACCCATGTTTGGGTTAAGAACGTGGTGGCATTGGAGGAGAAACCCAAGGCTTTGCAAATATCTACTTTTTGTTATCAGGAAATCTGTTTTAACAACTGCCTGCGCAAGCTGCCAGCCTGAAAACTCAAGTGCTGGTCTGGCATTTGCGAAGTGAGCCCACTGGGGTCGATCCGGCAGCCTCTTCATCAAAATGTCATTTCTGTCCCATTCATATACTTCGAGCTCCTTTCTCCCAAATTGGCTGATTAGTGTTTTTAACATCAACGCGTTACCCGCTTTCTAGACTGGATTCTTTCACCTTTTGAGGTAGTAGAGTTGAAAAGTGTGAGCAACTCCCTCAGTGTGTTGTCAGCAACGCTAAGATAATCTGCCGCACCCTATAGACACCAACTCCCAACACTGCTAAACGCACCCAATCTTGCGGCCTCGGATTCGTTCCGGGGCCTTAGATATTTTGCAACCGGGGACCTTCGGGGCCCTATACCTTTGGCACCTACGGGGGCCTATCACATAGCGGGGGACCTCCCCTGCACTTGCTAAACGGAAGACAGAAAGCATGGCACTCAAGTCGTACAAGCCGACGACGCCGGGCCAGCGCGGGCTGGTGCTGATCGACCGTTCGGAGCTTTGGAAAGGACGTCCGGTCAAGTCTCTCACAGAGGGTTTGACCAAATCGGGCGGCCGGAACAACACCGGACGGATCACTTCACGCCGCCGCGGCGGTGGCGCAAAGCGTCTCTACCGGATCGTTGACTTCAAACGGAACAAATTTGATGTCGCGGCAACCGTCGAGCGGATCGAATATGACCCGAACCGGACCGCGTTCATCGCACTGGTGAAATACGAAGACGGCGAGCAGGCGTATATCCTGGCTCCGCAGCGTCTGGCTGTTGGTGACAAGGTCATCGCGTCGGCAAAGGCCGATATCAAGCCGGGCAACGCAATGCCGTTCTCGGGCATGCCCATCGGTACCATCGTCCACAACATCGAGATGAAGCCTGGCAAAGGCGGTCAGATCGCACGTGCGGCCGGTACTTACGCTCAGTTTGTTGGCCGCGATGGCGGTTACGCCCAGATCCGTCTGAGCTCGGGCGAGCTGCGCATGGTCCGTCAGGAATGCATGGCCACCATCGGTGCCGTGTCCAACCCCGACAACAGCAACCAGAACATCGGTAAAGCCGGTCGTATGCGCCACAAGGGCGTGCGTCCGTCGGTTCGTGGTGTTGCTATGAACCCGATCGACCACCCGCATGGTGGTGGTGAGGGTCGTACCTCGGGTGGCCGTACGCCGGTTACGCCGTGGGGTAAGGACACCAAGGGTAAGCGTACCCGCAACAAGAACAAAGCGTCCCAGAAGCTGATCATCCGCTCGCGGCACGCCAAGAAGAAGGGACGTTAATCCATGTCTCGCTCTGTTTGGAAGGGTCCTTTCGTCGATGCTTACGTGCTGAAAAAAGCCGAAGCAGCGCGCGAGTCGGGCCGCAACGAAGTCATCAAGATCTGGTCGCGTCGTTCCACCATCCTGCCCCAGTTCGTGGGTCTGACCTTTGGTGTGTACAACGGCCAGAAGCATATCCCGGTAAACGTCTCGGAAGACATGATCGGTCAGAAGTTCGGTGAATATTCGCCGACCCGGACCTATTATGGCCACGCCGCAGACAAAAAAGCGAAGCGGAAGTAAGTCATGGGCAAGGAAAAGAACCCCCGCCGCGTGGCTGAAAACGAAGCAATGGCGAAAACGCGCATGCTTCGCACCAGCCCGCAGAAACTGAACCTGGTAGCAGCTATGATCCGCGGCAAGAAAGTCGAGAAGGCCCTGACCGACCTGACTTTCTCGAACAAGCGTGTCGCGCAGGACGTCAAGAAGTGCCTGCAGTCCGCAATCGCGAATGCCGAAAACAACCACAACCTGGACGTTGACGAGCTGATCGTCGCCGAAGCCTGGGTTGGCAAGAACCTGGTCATGAAGCGCGGTCGCCCGCGTGCCCGTGGCCGTTTCGGCAAGATCATGAAGCCGTTCTCGGAGATCACCATCAAGGTGCGTCAAGTTGAGGAGCAAGCCTAATGGGACATAAAGTCAATCCGATCGGCATGCGCCTTCAGGTCAACCGCACCTGGGACAGCCGCTGGTACGCAGATACCAAGGACTACGGTGATCTTCTGCTGGAAGACCTCAAGATCCGTGAGTTCATCCAGAAAGAGTGCAAGCAGGCCGGTGTTGCCCGTGTGATCATCGAACGTCCGCACAAGAAGTGCCGCGTTACGATCCACACGGCACGTCCGGGTGTCATCATCGGCAAGAAAGGTGCGGACATCGAAGTCCTGCGCAAGAAGCTGGCTGCGATGACCGACAGCGAACTGCACCTGAACATCGTCGAAGTGCGCAAGCCCGAACTTGACGGTCAACTGGTTGCCGAGTCGATCGCTCAGCAGCTGGAACGCCGTGTTTCGTTCCGCCGCGCGATGAAGCGCGCCGTACAGAACGCCATGCGCATGGGCGCCCTGGGTATCCGGGTGAACGTCGCTGGCCGTCTGGGTGGTGCCGAAATCGCACGGACCGAATGGTACCGCGAAGGCCGTGTGCCGCTGCACACGCTGCGCGCCGACATCGATTACGCACATGCCGAAGCGATGACCCCCTACGGGATCATCGGGATCAAGGTCTGGATCTTCAAAGGGGAGATCATGGAGCACGATCCGCAGGCACGTGACCGTAAAGCACAGGAACTCCAGGACGGCCCTGCACCTCGTGGTGCTGGTGGCGGTCGTCGCTAAGGAGGGAAAGATATGCTTCAACCAAAGCGTACAAAATTCCGCAAGTTGCACAAAGGCCGGATCAAGGGCGAAGCCAAGGGCGGCTCTGATCTGAACTTTGGCACCTACGGCCTGAAAGCGATTGAGCCTGAGCGTGTAACCGCACGCCAGATCGAGGCTGCACGTCGTGCCATGACGCGTCACATGAAGCGTCAGGGCCGTGTCTGGATCCGCATCTTCCCCGACACTCCGGTCACGGCAAAGCCGATCGAAGTTCGTATGGGTAAAGGTAAGGGTTCGGTCGACCGCTGGGTTTGCAAGGTCAAGCCCGGTCGCGTGATGTTCGAGATCGACGGCGTCAATGACGACATCGCCCGCGAGGCCCTGCGCCTGGCTGCGATGAAGCTGCCGATCAAGACCCGCGTCGTGGTTCGCGAAGACTGGTAAGCGATCCGGGGCACCCCCGCTCGTGACTAGATTGACCCCCGTCGAAACATCGGCGGGGGTTTTTCTTTAGGGGGCTCTGCCCCCGCCGCGCGTGCCGCGCGCCTCCCCCGGGATATTTTGGGCCAGATGAAGCAGGGGATCCGTTCTTCATCTGGCTGCAAATATCCCGGAGCGCGAGGCAGAGCCTCGCAAAACAGCCATCGCCTTCACCGCGCGGCTGGTTTAAGACAGCGCCATGCCACAGATTGAATCACTCTTCGTCACCCGCCTCTATCGTGCCTCTTTGTCCGAGTTCGGTCCCCCGATCGATGCGGAGGAGTTGGAAAGCTCGTGCCTTGTCATCGCCGAGGATGACGAGGCCGGTCAGGACTGGTGCGAAGAAAACGGCTATCCCGGTTACACCAGCTATGCTTCGCTGACCGACCTGCCCTGGCGGTTTCCGATATTCGCCGATCTGGTCAAAGCGCTGGACAGCCATGTGGCGGCTTTTGCCAAGGATCTGGAGTTTGATCTGGGTGAGGGTGAGCTGAAGCTGGAAGACCTGTGGATCAACATCCTGCCCGAGGGTGGCATGCATTCCAGCCATCTGCACCCGCACAGTGTGATTTCCGGCACCACCTATGTGGCGATGCCCGAAGGCGCGAGCGCGCTGAAGCTGGAAGACCCCCGCTCAGGCCGCATGATGGCCGCGCCGACGCGGCTGAAAGGCGGGCGACGCGATTTGCAGCCCTTCATCTATGTGAAGCCGCAGGTGGGCGATGTTCTGCTGTGGGAAAGCTGGCTGCGCCACGAGGTGCCGATGAACATGGCCGAGGAAGAGCGGATTTCAGTGAGTTTCAACTATAAGTGGGAGTGAGCATCAGCTCATTGCACAGTAGTTGTTCAGTGTAGCGTTTGCGAGACGAACGGGCGGCCCCCTACCAATCACGATTCACAAAGAGTTTTCGATAACACTTGCAATATGTGCCGACATGGACCATGTGAGGCACGCTTACGTTTTTCTTTTTCGACCACTGTCTCCCGATATTCGGCGTTCAGTCTCTCGATCCAGACCGACCACGCCGCGCTGTCGCAATTCCGCGGACAGCAATTATTTGGAGAATACGGATATGGCCAATGGCACCGTAAAATGGTTCAACACAACTAAAGGTTTTGGCTTCATCGCACCGGAGACCGGTGGCAAAGACGTGTTTGTACACATCTCTGCTGTCGAACGCTCGGGTCTGACCGGTCTGGCCGACAACCAGAAAGTAACATTCGACATCGAGCCCGGCCGTGACGGCCGCGAGTCGGCTGTGAACATCGCTCTGGCGTAAGTCGCCCAGACTTAGACAGTTGCAGACGCGGTCTCGTGCAAACGGGGCCGCGTTTTTCGTAAAAGCGAATTTGAGCCATCTGATCTCAATCATTCCATTGGGTTCAGACACACGATAGAATCCAAGCTATGCACCCGCCCGTCATGTTGAGGTGTATTGTTCAGGCTTTGGTCAGGCATTTACGATGCAAGCCCTATTCTCATTCGTTCTGGTTGCGACAATTGCCTGCACGACAAGTGCTGTGGGGCAAGTTGCGAACCCGCACCGCATCTACGAAGACAGCTGTGCCGGATGCCACGCCCCCCATTCCGGTGATTTCGTTTGGGATGAGCTTGGTGTGTCAGATGGTGTGCTGGTCGGAGCCCGGTCCGGACGGGCGGTCGAAAATTACTTGCGCTCCGGTCATGGCGGGGTGACTACGGACAAGGCCGAGGTACTGCTTGCTCATTTCCGGATTATCCGGGACTCGGGCGGTGTCTTCATCGAGAAATGCCGTATTTGCCATGTGACCGCCGTGGAGCTTGCGCGAAACAATCTGATCCTTGACGAAGGGAAGCTGACGGGGCGATATACCGGGCGTGACATCGGAGCGTTCCTGGACGGTCATGGCCGTCTTTCGCCGGAAGAGGTTTCCGAGATGCTGTCCGTATTGACCAGAGTGGCAAATAGCCAGGGTCTGACACGGTGACACAAGCGGGTTTTTGATTTCGGGAAATTCCCTGTTCCCGCATGGCAAACTTTCCCTTGCCACCCCACCCCTAACCCCCTATAGAGCGGCATCTTGCGGTCTCCCGGCGTTGTCGGGCGATTCGTATGTCTATCATTCATCCACCAGGTCAAAGGTGACCCGAGTACGGGGCCTTCTGGTGTTTTGAGCAAAGGAAAAGGCGATGAACGCCCAAGAACTGCGTGACAAGACCCCTGATCAGCTCCGCGAGGAACTGGTCAACCTGAAGAAAGAAAGCTTTAACCTGCGCTTTCAACAGGCAACCGGTCAGCTGGAAAACACTGCTGGCATCAAAGCGGCCCGCCGCAACGCTGCCCGCGTCAAAACCATCCTGAACGAAAAGGCCGCTGCTGCGGCATCCGAGGAGTAATCAGATGCCCAAGCGTATCCTGCAAGGCACCGTGACCAGCGACGCCAACGAACAGACCATCACCGTGCTGGTCGAGCGCCGTTTCAAGCACCCGCTGCTGCACAAAACCGTTCGTAAGTCCAAGAAATACCGGGCTCATGACGAAAAGAACGCCTTCAAGGTCGGCGACTCTGTACGCATCATCGAATGCGCGCCGAAATCGAAGACGAAACGTTGGGAAGTTCTGGAAGCGTAAGCTTCCGGGATTTTTCATTTGTCGAAACCCTGGGGGATTTAATCAGACCAGCCCCCACAGGTCGGGAGAAACCACATGATCCAGATGCAGACCAATCTGGATGTCGCTGACAACTCTGGCGCACGCCGAGTTCAGTGCATCAAGGTCCTGGGTGGTTCCAAGCGTAAATACGCCTCCGTTGGCGACATCATTGTCGTCTCGGTGAAGGAAGCCATCCCGCGCGGCCGCGTAAAGAAAGGTGACGTCCGTAAGGCCGTCGTCGTACGCACCGCCAAGGAAGTCCGTCGCGAAGACGGCACCGCGATCCGTTTCGATCGCAACGCCGCCGTCATCCTGAACAACAACAACGAGCCCGTAGGTACCCGTATCTTTGGCCCCGTTGTTCGTGAACTGCGCGCGAAGAACTTCATGAAAATCATCTCGCTGGCTCCGGAGGTGCTGTAATCATGGCTGCTAAACTCCGCAAAGGCGACAAGGTCGTCGTGCTGTCCGGCAAGGACAAGGGCAAAGAGGGAACTATCACCTCGGTTGACCCCAAAGCCGGTAAAGCTGTGGTCGATGGCATCAACATCGCCATCCGCCACACCCGCCAGTCGCAAACCTCGCAAGGCGGCCGCCTGCCCAAAGCTCTGCCGGTCGATCTTTCGAACCTGGCACTGCTGGACAAGAACGGCAAAGCAACCCGCGTTGGCTTCCGCGTGGAAGGCGACAAGAAAGTTCGCTTCGCCAAGACCACAGGGGACGTGATCGATGCTTGATAACGCAACCTACACCCCGCGTCTGAAAGCTCAGTACGCCGAGACCATCCGTGCCGCTCTGAAAGAAGAGTTCGGCTACAAGAACGACATGCAGCTGCCCAAGCTGGAAAAAATCGTTCTGAACATCGGTTGTGGTGCCGAGGCCGTCAAAGACTCGAAGAAAGCGAAAGCTGCTGTCGAGGATCTGACTGCAATTGCCGGTCAACAGGCCGTTTCAACCAAGGCGAAGAAGTCGATCGCGGGTTTCCGCGTCCGGGAAGACATGCCGCTGGGTGCGAAAGTGACCCTGCGCGGTGACCGGATGTACGAATTCCTGGATCGTCTGATCACGATCGCAATGCCGCGTATTCGTGACTTCCGCGGTGTTAAGCCTTCTTTCGACGGTCGTGGCAACTTTGCCATGGGCATGAAAGAGCACATCGTGTTCCCGGAAATCGACTTCGACAAGGTCGACGAGGTCTGGGGCCTGGATATCGTAATTGCCACCACAGCGAAAACCGACGCTGAAGCAAAGGCATTGTTGAAAGCATTCAACATGCCGTTCAACGCGTAAGCGCCGGGAGGATTGAGACATGGCTAAAAAAGCAATGATCGAACGCGAGAAGAAGCGCGAACGCCTGGTGGCCAAATATGCCGCAAAGCGTGCCGAGCTGAAAGAAATCGCGAATGACGAGAGCAAGCCGATGGAAGAGCGTTTCAAAGCGCGTCTGAAACTGGCGAAACTGCCGCGCAACAGCTCGGCTACCCGTCTGCACAACCGTTGTCAGCTGACCGGTCGTCCCCACGCTTACTACCGTAAGCTGAAGGTCAGCCGTATCATGCTGCGCGAGCTGGGTTCTGCTGGTCAGATCCCCGGCATGGTGAAATCGAGCTGGTAAGGGAGACATAGATATGAATGATCCTATCGGCGATATGCTCACCCGTATCCGCAACGCGCAAATGCGCGGCAAATCCACCGTATCCACTCCGGCGTCAAAGCTGCGTGTTTGGGTTCTGGACGTGCTGGCGGACGAAGGCTACATCCGTGGCTATGAAAAGACGACCGGCGAAAACGGTCATCCGGCCATCGAAATCAGCCTGAAATACTACGAAGGCACCCCTGTCATTCGCGAACTGAAGCGGGTTTCGAAACCCGGTCGCCGCGTATACATGGGCGTCAATGACATCCCGCAGGTCCGTCAGGGTCTGGGCGTGTCGATTGTCAGCACTCCGAAAGGTGTGATGTCGGACGCAAACGCTCGCTCCAACAATGTTGGCGGCGAAGTGCTCTGCACCGTCTTCTAAGGAGGTCTGCAATGTCTCGTATTGGTAAAAAACCGGTCGAGCTGCCCAGCGGCGTAACCGCCTCTGTGTCGGGTCAGACCATCGAAGTCAAAGGTCCGAAAGGCACCCGCAGCTTCACCGCCACCGACGACGTGACGCTGTCGGTTGAAGACAACGTGGTCAAGATCGACCCTCGCGGCATGTCCAAGCGTGCCCGCCAGCAGTGGGGCATGAGCCGCACCATGGTTGCCAACCTGGTAACCGGTGTGACTGAAGGCTTCAAAAAAGAGCTGGAGATCCAGGGTGTTGGTTACCGGGCGCAGATGCAGGGCAACACCCTGAAGCTGAACCTGGGCTATAGCCACGATGTTGATTTCACGGCTCCGGAAGGTGTCACCATCACCGCACCGAAGCAGACCGAAATCGTTGTGGAAGGTATCGACCAGCAGCTGGTGGGCGAAACCGCGGCCAAAATCCGCGAGTGGCGCCGCCCCGAGCCGTACAAAGGCAAGGGCATCCGCTATAAGGGCGAGTTCATCTTCCGCAAGGAAGGCAAGAAGAAGTAAGGACGCAGACAATGGCAAACAGCAAAAGAACCCTGTTTCTGAAGCGCCGCCTGCGCGTTCGGAACAAACTTCGCAAGGTCAACGCGGGTCGTCCGCGCCTGTCCGTACACCGTTCGAACAAGAACATCTCTGTTCAGCTGATCGACGACGTACGTGGCGTGACCCTGGCCTCGGCCTCGACCCTGGAAAAAGATCTGGGTGTTGTTGGCAAGAACAACGTCGAAGCGGCGACGAAAGTCGGCGCGGCCATCGCCGAGCGTGCCAAGAAGGCAGGCGTCGAAGAGGCCTATTTCGATCGTGGCGGCTTCCTGTTCCACGGCAAAGTGAAGGCTGTCGCCGACGCTGCGCGTGAAGGTGGCCTGAAGATCTGATGGTGTGCCGGGCTGAAGCCCGGCCTACCGGATACGACGCCGTAGGACGGGCTTCAGCCCGGCTCCGGCACTTTGAAGGCGGGTCCGCCCGCCTCGATGATCGGGGAGCCCCAGAATGTCATTCACGGGTTCACTTCGATTGAGTAATTGGCGCCGCAAGCGCCTCTAGAGGAAAAGGGATGCCAAATGGCAGAACGTGAAAACCGTCGGGGCCGTGGCCGCGACCGTGAAGAAACACCGGAATTTGCAGATCGCCTGGTCGCAATCAACCGCGTGTCGAAAACCGTAAAAGGTGGTAAGCGCTTTGGCTTCGCCGCTCTGGTGGTTGTCGGCGATCAGAAAGGCCGCGTCGGCTTTGGCAAGGGTAAAGCGAAAGAAGTACCTGAGGCCATCCGCAAGGCGACTGAGCAAGCCAAGCGTCAGATGATCCGCGTGCAGCTGCGCGAAGGTCGGACCCTGCACCACGACATCGAGGGCCGTCACGGCGCCGGTAAAGTGGTTATGCGCGCCGCGCCTGAAGGTACCGGTATCATCGCCGGTGGTCCGATGCGTGCCGTGTTCGAAATGCTGGGCGTCAAGGACGTTGTGTCCAAGTCGCTGGGCTCGCAGAACCCGTACAACATGATCCGCGCCACCATCGACGGCCTGCAGAAAGAGCAGAGCCCGCGTTCGGTTGCCGCACGTCGTGGCAAAAAGGTTGCTGACATCCTGCCCAAGCGGGACGAAGCACCGGCTGCTGCTGAAGCAGAAGCATAAGGAGAGCACGTCATGGCAAAAACCATCGTCGTCAAACAGGTCGGTTCGCCGATCCGTCGCCCCGCCGAACAGCGCGCAACCCTGATCGGCCTGGGCCTGAACAAGATGCACAGAACCCGTGAGCTGGAGGATACTCCTTCGGTGCGCGGCATGATCCGCAAGATCCCGCATCTGGTAGAGATCGTCGAAGAGCGCGGTTAAGCCCGCAGCTTCGAAGACTTAGAAACGCCTCCGGTAAATTCGGGGGCGTTTATTGTTGGCACTTCAGCTTCTTGGGGATTCCTTCCTCCAACCCGGATTTCTGGAGCGCCATGTTCAGATTGATCTGTATCAATGACCAATTGGATTATGATGGGCTATCCAGCGTGTTTCACGCAGGAGGTTCTTGAAGTGAGTGCGGATAAGACAGGACGGATCGTTTGGCATGACCTCTTTACGCCTGATCTGAACGCTTCCGAGGCTTTCTATGGCCGTGTAGCATCGTGGGATTTCATTAAGGAAAGCACAGAAGACTATGTCTGGGGCCGGGGAAAGGGGGAATTCACTCTTGCTCTTTTGAATGGGGAAGCCGGATGTGGATTTACCAAGACTCCAGCGGGCTTTGATGCCGGCTGGCTTCCCTATTTCGAGGTTCCCGATGTTGACAAGTATTCAAAGCGTGCCGAGAAGCTGGGCGCACATATCATTCGGCGCCCCTTTGATGTGCCCGGCGTCGGTCGAAACTGCCTATTGTTGGACCCCTTGGGAGCCAGGTTTGGCATTTCCGTTTCACAACACGATTACCCGATACCTACACAACAGTTCACAACAGAGGTTTATCTGAGCGAAGGCCCAGAGTTTCCAGTTGAATTCTACCAATCGTTGTTTGATCGAACATCTTCGAAAACGGATGGCCCAGGCGCGGCCGGGCCAGGTCCGTGGCTTACACATATTCCTGTGGTTGCTTCACCAGATATTAAGATACGTGAAAGATGCGCCTGGCTACCCGGAATTAAGGTCACCGCTATCGAGGATGCGGTACGTGATGCTTTGACGCTTGGAGCGTCCGAAGTGCGTGTTCGATCACGGCAAAGCGCGCAGCATGCACCGCGTGTGTTTCGTGATCCGACGGGACTTTATTTTGCATTTCAGCAGGTGGGTCCGGTTTTGGGAACAAACTGAAAGTCGCTGCAAACCGCAGATGGCCATCGCGTCAATCCGCAGGTCAACTGCAAAATCCATGCCAATAGGAATAGGAACCAGGCTACGAACAATCCAGCCAGCAAAAGTTATTCGCCGCATGCATACCGGCTAGACCAAAATCTGCGTTGTTAGCGATAGCAAACGCTCCTATCTCTGCCTTGTCCAATGAAGGAACTCAAAAGGAAACGTCAGGGAATACGCCCTGATACGAGAAAGGAAAACAGAGATGACAACTGCGACACTGACCCATACCGGCTTCAACTTCGGCACCCGGATCGCTGACATGATCACACGGATCAAAACAGCCCGCGCACGTGCTGCTGAGTATCAGCGCACCTATACCGAGTTGCAGCGTCTGAGCAACCGTGAGCTGGACGATATCGGCATCCGCCGCTGCGACATCGCAGATATCGCGCACCGGCACGTATATTGCTCATAACCACGCACACAATTGAAACGACCCAAAGGCGCCTTAACGGCGCCTTTTCTATATCCGTTGCTGGCTCTGCCCCGCTTGCAGGCCGCTCAGAGGCCGCCAGAGGGTGCGATGGCTGTTGAGGCGGCCAATGAGCCCGAAACGTCAGAACCGCCCTGAGGCGACCGCTGGAGGGCTTGTGACCGCCCTGCCCTGACGCGCGTCCCCAGCTTCGACGCCTGAAACGAAATCGGCCCCGGCGGAGTGATCCACCGGGGCCGTAAAGTGTCGCTGTAAGCGTCGGATCAGAGACCGGTGCTTACGTCGATTGTGTTACCCTCTTCCAGGGTCACATATGCTTTCTTGACGTCCTTCCGACGGCCCAGCTGGCCGCGGAACCGCTTGACCTTGCCTTTGGTCACGGTGGTGTTCACCGCCTTGACCTTCACACCAAACAGCGCCTCAACGGCCTCTTTGATCTGCGGCTTGTTGCTTTCGATCGCCACTTCAAAGACAACCGCGCCATTTTCGGACGCCATGGTCGACTTTTCGGTGATGATCGGCTTGCGGATCACGTCGTAGTGTTCTGCCTTCGCGCTCATTTCAGACGAGCCTCCAGTGCTTCGACAGCCGCTTTGGTGAGCACCAGGGTGTCACGCTTGAGGATGTCATAAACGTTTGCACCCATCGACGGCAGGATATCCAAACCTTCGATGTTGCGCGACGCCTTCAGGAACCCTTCGTTCACGGTCGCGCCGTCGATGACCAGAGCGCGTTTCCAGCCCAGGTTTGCAACCTGTTTGGCCAGTGCGGCGGTCTTGCCTTCTGCTTCGGCGTTCTCGATCACAACCAGTTCACCTGCTTTGGCTTTTGCCGACAGAGCATGGCGCAGGCCAAGCTTACGGAACTTCTTTGGCAGGTCGTGGCCGTGCGAACGAGGGGTCGGGCCCTTGTAAACACCACCCTTGCGGAAGATCGGTGCGTTACGGTCACCATGGCGTGCGCCACCGGTGCCCTTCTGGCGATAGATCTTCTTGGTCGAGTAGCTGGTTTCCGAGCGGGTCTTGACCTTGTGGGTGCCGGCCTGCGCATTGTTGCGCTGCCAACGGACCACACGGTGCAGGATGTCCGCGCGCGGCTCGAGGCCGAACAGGTCTGCATCCAGCTCGATGTCGCCGGCCTTGCCGCCGTCCAGTTTGATTACATCAAGTTTCATGCTTCACCACCTTCCGCGGATACTTCTTCCGCAGGTGCTTCGGTTGCAGCCGATTTCACAGCAGCCGGGAAAGGCAAGCCTTCCGGTGCTTTCTTCTTCACGGCGTCCTTGACGGTGACCCAGCCCGATTTCGGTCCGGGAACGGCGCCTTTGATGAAGACCAGACCACGGTCGGCGTCGGTTTTGACAACCTCGAGGTTCTGGGTGGTAACACGGGCAGCACCCATGTGACCGGCCATCTTCTTGCCTTTGAACACCTTGCCCGGATCCTGACACTGACCGGTCGAGCCGTGCGAACGGTGGCTGATCGACACACCGTGCGAGGCGCGCAGACCACCGAAGTTGTGGCGCTTCATCGCACCGGCAAAGCCTTTACCGATCGAGGTGCCCGACACGTCAACCTTCTGACCAGCCAGGAAGTGCTCGGCCGAGATTTCGGCTCCCACTTCGATCAGGCCATCTTCGGAGACGCGGAACTCGGCCAGCTTGCGCTTGGGCTCGACCTTGGCAGCGGCGTAGTGGCCGCGCATGGCCTTCGAGGTGCGTTTTGCCTTGGCAGCACCAGCGCCCAGCTGAACGGCGGTGTAGCCGTCTTTTTCAGCGGTCCGCTGTGCAACAACCTGCAGGTTGTCCAGGTGAAGAACGGTCACAGGGATCTGCTTGCCGTCTTCCATGAACAGGCGGGTCATGCCAACTTTTTTTGCGATAATACCAGAGCGCATATTCTATACCCTCCGATCTTACGACTGCAGCTTGATCTCGACATCCACACCAGCAGCCAGGTCGAGCTTCATCAGCGCGTCCACAGTCTGGGGGGTCGGATCAACGATGTCGAGCAGACGCTTGTGCGTGCGGATCTCGAACTGGTCGCGGGATTTCTTGTCAACGTGAGGGCCACGGAGAACCGTGAACTTCTCGATCTTGTTCGGCAGCGGGATCGGGCCGCGCACGTTCGCGCCGGTCCGCTTGGCAGTGTTGACGATCTCTTGCGTGCTGGCATCCAGAACGCGATAGTCAAATGCCTTCAGCCGAATACGGATATTTTGGCTTTGCATAGTAACAGCCTTTTATCAGGCGTTGAGGTTGAGAGGAGGACAGACGCGCATCGCCAACCCTCATCGAACCCAAAAGGCGGGAATCATCCCGCCTTGATGTTCTTGTTGAGAACCCGCGCGATCTACAGGGGTTGGAGGGGTTTGGCAAGGGGTTTAACGAGTTTTCGCAGACCATGAAGCTCAGTCGACAACTTACCGCTCAAATCTGTTGTTAGCTTCGACGCAGAAATTCTCTGACTCGCCTGAGCAAGCCTCCGGTAGTGTCACTTTCACTATGGATATCCTTTGCAAGCTGTTCCCAATTTGATGTTTCACCGGGTAGTCGCTTCACCGAGGTAATCTCATTGCCGGTATCGTCATATCGTTTCATCTGGCGTGAAACTTCTTGTTTCGAAAATTCAGCCATGCTTGACCAACGGGCCCCAATCAAATCGTGGTCCTTATTGATGAGTTCGACTTCGCCGGCGCTGGTCAAATATAGCTGGCCTTGAGAATACCATTCACCATTCATGACCCCTATTCCAAAATGACCTTCCGGGACGTAATCCGGCCTTAGGTAATGCACATTCTGATGCCGTAAGCTAATCGGCTGCCCGATAACGTCGTCTAACGCTCTTGTATTTTGGCCTCCGGTTGCACCAAAGAGAGTGATTCCCATGATGCTCGCACCATTATATTCCCTTAGGAAGTCGACGTATTGGTTTGGCAGATATCTTTCACTTTCTTCCTCTGCCTGTGCAAGCTGATCGTCCGTCAGTCCAGCATAGAAGCGGCAAAGGTACTCCTGCGGGGCGACCGTAGGTATATAACCAGTCGCAAACGAACCATTCTCGCCGTCAAAAAAACCCAGTTTGTCCCAACGCCCGCGAATTGAAGCAGTAAGGTGTGCGAGCGCTTCCGAAATGTTCGGTTCTTTGGCCATTCACATACCTCAATCCAGTCACAGGGGAACAAGCTTCACAAGGAGGCGCTACTCACAGAACAATTTGGTTTCAATACATATTGAGGCTTCAACTTAGAAGCACAAAAAAAGGCCGCCCCCTTGTGGAACGGCCTTCTTTAGTTCAATGGAGTGGGCTCTCATTGCTCTTTCAGAGCAACTGCCGCCCACCGGCCA
>NZ_JBQFLY010000021.1:0-45093 GCF_056531545.1 Ruegeria sp. N10
GCGCCTGAAAATGCAGGCCGCGCAATGTCCCCACCGCGGACGACAGCGAATGGTTGTCCTGCACAAATTCCGGCAACACAACCCCAGCCTCTTCCAGCCGCGCCTTGTTCCAGCTTTCAGAAAAAAACCCCCGCAAATCCCCATGCCGCTGCGGGCGGATAACCAACACACCCGACAACCCCGTCCGCTCAATCTCCATAACACCTAACCTCAACCGTCTGTTGCCTGTGTTAGGCGAGTATTGTCAGGCTGGGTGTCAATGCAAGGGTGATGCGCGATTTGCTGCTCAGATGATCGCAGACGGAAATGGTGGTTCGTTGCTTAGCTGATTCCTCAACCCGCTAGGTCGCCTGCTGGTTCAGCATCTCAAGCACGGCGTCGCGTTCCGACAGAACCAGCAGCAAGGCTAGATCGCCCGGTTCCACCTGTTTCAGGATCATCGCAGAGGCTTCGGACGGGGACGCGGCCCTCTGGATCTGGGTCTTGTCATATCCCTGTTCCAGGGCAGACTTTTCGATCAGGTCCGGTATCTCTCCCAATGAGCGGCCCCGTAGATACCCTTCCAGTTCAGCAGCAACGACCACGTCGGGTTGGAAGTTCAACGCGGTTGCGGTGACGTCCCGAATGTCCTGATCCGAGCGGTCTCCGGCATGGCTGAGCATGATGAACCGCCGTTTTGCCGGCAGGGCCGACAGCGCATCGCACACGGCAGAAATCGAATGCGGGTTATGCGCGAAATCCACGAAAACCTGAGCGCCGTTGTATAGGAATTCGTTACAGCGACCCGGATTGTCCCTGGCATCCGGTTTGAACCCGGCCAACCCATTCCGCACCGCCTCAAGCGTCAGCTTCAAAGCCAGCGCAAGGCACATAGCCGCCAGGGCGTTCAGGATGTTGTATTTCGCGGCCCCATCCATGGTCAGGGGCACGTCGGACACAGCTATGACCACCTGCTCGGAACGGCCGTCGAAAAAGACGACATTGCCCTGCGAAACATAGGCGCAGCATGTTCCCGCGTCCCGTGCCCGACGGATCAGATCATTCCCGGCATCCAGAGAAAACCACCAGATATTTGCCGTAGTGTTTTCAGCCTCGGCACGGACAAAAGGATCATCGGCATTCAGGGCCAGAACGCCGCCCTTGGTCAGTGTCCGGTGCACGGCGAATTTCGCCTGAGCCAGCTCGGGCACCGTGTTGACGCCGTATTGCCCCAGATGATCGTTCGCCACGTTGGTGACAGTGGCGGCCATGGCGGCACGTGTCGGCAGGCCGCGGCGCAAGATACCCCCACGGGCCACTTCAAGGCAGCCGATTTCAAGCCGCTTGTCGCGCAGTAACATCCGTCCTCCGCCGGGGCCGGAATAGTCGCCGCGATCCAGAATATCGTCGCCCACTCGCACAAACTCGGTCGAGGTCAGCCCCGCGACCTTGCCCGAGGCGCGAGCGATGGCCTCCAGCAACCGTGTCGTCGTGGTCTTGCCATTTGTTCCGGTGATGAAGGCGACGGGGATGTTGTGAAGGTCGGGCCAGTCCACGTCATCCGGGGCGGGCAATGCGTCGACAGGCCAGGTTTGACTGCCGGTGCCATGCCCGATGGAAATTTCGTCATCGTCGCACAGGATATCCACGCCATGCGCCTCGGCTGCCGCGATCAGGGCGATCAGCGCAGGATTGGCCTCCTTCGCCATGACGCCTTTGACGTCCCGGATCATCTGATCAAAATCGCCCGGCGTCGTCGCCAACAACTCTGCCGCACAGAAATGCCAGGCGGTCTGCGCTGCAAAGATCGCGGAATAAAGCTGATCCATCGGTGCCGAGATTGCCAGATTGACACCACCGGTGAAGGTACGGTGGGTCAGTGCCTGATCCTGCCAGCCAAGCGCATCAAGAACGCGCCGGGCATGTTTTTCCCACAGTGCAATGACCTGCGCGGGGTCGATATCCGTGAAAAACACATCCATCACCGCGCCGGGGTGATCCCATAACAGGCCGGGGCCGGTCAGACGCCGCGCGTCATCCACCTGAATATGATCAGCGGTCGCGCATTCGATGATCAGCGCGGTTTCAAGCTCTTCGATCCGGTCCATTCCGGTGCCCTCGCTCAATCCGCGTCTTCGCTGACTTCACGCGCCAGTCTTACGCCGCGTTCGTCCCGGATCAGGTTCTGGTCGCTGTCGAACATGTCCTCGAACGTGGTGTCGGCGGGGCTGGTCCTGGGTGCCGCCTCGGTTTCAGAGGTTTCGCCATCGGAATTGAAGTAGATGATCTGTTTCCAGCACCGTGTGGTGTCATCGCCAAAGATCACCAGCAGATCGCCCGGTGCCGCCATCTCAAGCGCGGCGGTCACGGCCTCAACCTCATCCGGGATGATCGTGATCGCCTCATCCGGTGTCCCGCAATCGATCAGGGCCTGCCGCATCATTTGCGGCACTTCGTCATGCCCGCGACCCCGGCGGCGGTCATCGGCCTTGCAGATGAAATGATCAAAATGCCCGGCGAGCGCTGCGGCTCCATCAACGATGTCTTCATCGCGGCGGTCGCCGGGCATCGCAACAACGCACAGCCTGCGGCCCTTGACGTCCAACTGATCGGCCAATGCGGCCATCGCTTTCAGCGCGGCTGGGTTGTGGCCGTAATCAAGAATCACTTTGAAGGGATGTTCATCATAGACGTTCATCCGCCCCGGCGCTTGGAAATAACTGGTGTCGAAAGTGCGCAGACCATGCCGGATATTGTCCAGATCGACCCCAAAACTATAGGCCATTGCCGCCGCGACCATGGCGTTTTGCACGTTGAAGATCGCCTTGCCCTCAAGGGTGGCGGGGATCAGATGCGACCACAGAACCGGGATGTGAAGCCCTTTGTCATAGATGGTCAGCATGTCGCCATTCATGCCTTTTTCCAGCACGATGGCTTTGCCCCCTGTCTTGATATGTTCCTTGACCAGACTGTGACCGGGGTTGGTCGTGACATAGAAGATCTGATCCGCCCCGGCATAATCGGCCATTTTCAGACAATTGATGTCGTCGGCGTTCAGCACGGCCGTATCGGTCGCGCTTTCCACCACCACCCGTTTGACGACGGCCAGCTCCTCTACCGTGTTGATCCCGCCCAGACCCAGATGATCTGCCGAGACGTTCAGACAGGCCGCCACGTTCGAGCGTTGATAGCCCAGACCCGAGCGCACCAGCCCGCCCCGCGCGGTTTCCATCACCGCAAAATCGACCATCGGATCACGCAGGACGATCTGTGCCGATTTCGGGCCGGTCATGTCCCCCTTGACGCTCAGCTTGCCATCCACATAGACGCCGTCGGTCGAGGTCATGCCAACGATCTTGCCGCTGGTTTTCATGATATGACCCAGCATCCGCGACGTGGTCGTCTTGCCGTTGGTGCCGGTTATGGCCGCAATCGGGATGCGGGTCTGTTCATTGGGGGGGAACAGCATGTCGATGACCTTGCCCGCCACATCGCGCGGCTGACCTTCGGACGGGGCCACATGCATCCGGAAACCGGGGGCGGCGTTTACTTCGACAATCGCGCCACCGATATCTTTGTAGGATTTGGTAATATCGTCGATCAGGAAATCGACACCGCCCACATCCAGCCCGACGGCCATGATGGCGCGTTCGGCCATGTCGCGGTTGTCGGGATGCACCACGTCGGTCAGGTCGATGGCGGTGCCACCCGTTGACAGGTTCGCGGTCGAGCGCAGATAGAAAACCTCGCCCTCGGGCAAGACAGTGTCTTCCGTCACGCCCGCATTCTCCATCAGGCGGTTAGCCTGATTGTCCAGCTCGAGCCTGGTCAGCACTTTTTCATGCCCGATGCCCCGACGCGGGTCTTGGTTCACGATGTCGACCAGTTCGGCAATCGTATGGGTGCCGTCGCCTATTACATGGCCGGGGACGCGTTTGGCCACCGCAACCAGTTTGTCGTTCACGACCAGCATCCGGTGATCAAAGCCGGTGATGAAGCTTTCAACCAGAATGGCGCGGCTGCGTGAATGCTCCTTGGCCTCGGCAAATCCCGCCTCGACCTCGGCATCGGAATTCAGATTGATCGACACGCCGCGCCCATGGTTGGCGTCCAACGGTTTGACCACCACCGGAAACCCGATCCGCGCTGCCGCACGAACGGCCTCGCGGGCCGAATAGACCATGCGTTGCTGCGGTACCGGCAGGCCAAGATCGTTCAGCAGATTATGGGTGTCTTCCTTGTCGCAGGAAATCTCGACCGAGATATGCTTGGTCTCGGACGTAATTGTCGCCTGAATGCGTTTCTGAAACTTGCCGTGTCCGAATTGCACAAGCGAGCCGGAATTCAGCCTGATCCACGGGATGTCGCGTTCCTGCGCCGCCTTGACCAGCGATCCGGTCGACGGGCCAAATTCCTTGCGTTGCGCCCTCAGCACAAAGCTGCGCAGTTCTTCATCCCAGTTGAAGTCCGGGTCGAATTCGTAATCCACCTGATCTTTCAGGGATTGCGGCAGCAGGTGCATCAGCAACCGCATCGCCAAATTGCCCGCATCCAGACCGACGTCACGCTGGCGGTATTCATAGACCATATTGTACTGGCCCGGCTCACCTGTGCCGCGCGTACGGCCAAAGGTCACGTCGGACCCGGCCACGTTCTGCACTTCGATGGCGCAATGTTCCAGCACATGCCCCAACCAGGTGCCTTCATCCTCGCGCAGGCGGCGGATGAAGCCGCCGGGTTCGCGATAGGAGCAGCCATGTTCCGCCAGACCGGGAAGCGCCTTGATCAAGGCGTCAATAAACTCGGAACCAATTTTTGCCGAGGGCCACTCTTCCAGAACACCCAGATCGATGACGTGGCGAATGACCGGAAAACTTGCCCAGACATTTGGGCCGACAAAGACATTGGTCGAGATTATTTTCATGAGGCTCCCCGTTGGTTAGCTATTATTCCCCCCGCTGGCGGCCTCTTGACCGGACATGTCCGGCAATGTGCAGAACGCCATATGCTCATCCGGCGGAAAAGCCTGGCGAGCCGTCAGATCATAACGGCACCCTTCGCCCAGAACGTCAAGCCGAAGTCCAAGCAGGCTCAGTGCTTCACCGCGGCGCGCGTCCCACATCGACGAATGAGTCAGATGACTGGCGTCAACGACGGTAACCGATCCACTGCCCACGACTTCAAGGACATTATCGGGTCCGATGAAGGCTGCCGTGTCTTCGTCGATACCCAGTCCGATCAAAAAAGGGTTGAAAGATGAAGCAGTTAACAAACGTCCCAGCCGATTGCGCTGTGTGAAATGCTGGTCGATGATGACGGCGTTGGTCAAGCCCATGCCCGGAGCCAGCGTGATATTGCCCTCAGCCGGGGCCGAGTTGCTGCTGCCCCCGGCCACCATGTGTTCGGACATGATTGATGCCCCGGCTGAAGTGCCGGCAACCGGCACACCGGCCGCATTCCGACGGCGAATTTTCTGCGCAACAAGCGTGCCACCCAGAATCGCCGACAGTCGCAGCTGATTGCCACCGGTCATGAAAACCCCTGTGGCGCGGTCTAGCATCTCGGCATAATCGGGATTATCGCAATCGGCACGACGTGAGATGGGCAGAAATTCGACCTTGCCCGCACCCAGTTCGGAAAAGATGCGATTGTAATCCGGTCCGGTCTCTTCCAGCATCGAGGCTGTCGGGATCACGACAATATCGGCATTCTCACCACCTGAAAGCTCTACGAACTTACGGTGGATCTGCATTTCCTTGACGCGGTCTTCGCCGCCGCCGATCGGGATGATGAACCCGCGCGGGGTCTCTGCATCAACGGGTGCAGGGCACATATCTTACTTACCTTCCGGTATAAAAGCAGCCAGCCATCGGGGCCACTCGGACGCTTAATCTGTTCATACATGCCGTGTCGGGCCATCTGACCTTATCGGACATGCCGTTCCCCCCAGCGACATCACATGCCGCACGGCAGGGATTTCGTCAAGAACCACCGGTTTTGTGCCTGCTTCAGCCTGCCAGTGCCAAACCCTGCGCGACAAAAGCAATCCCCCCGAAACATCAAAGCTCCGGGGGGATCAGAATGTCCGTCAGTTTGCGCGCTGGTTCAGATGTCGAATTTGACACCCTGCGCCAGCGGGAGCTCTGCCGAGTAGTTCACGGTGTTGGTCTGGCGGCGCATATAGGCCTTCCACGCGTCCGAGCCGCTTTCGCGTCCGCCACCGGTTTCTTTCTCGCCTCCGAATGCGCCACCGATCTCGGCGCCCGAGGGGCCGATGTTGACGTTGGCAATACCGCAATCCGACCCCGCCGCAGTCAGGAATTGCTCGGCCTCGCGCATGTTCAGCGTGAACACACAGGATGACAGCCCTTGCGGCACATCGTTTTGAATCTGGATCGCATCGTCAAAATCGTCATAGCCCATGACATAAAGGATCGGTGCGAATGTCTCGGTTTTCACGACCGCACTTTGGCCGGGCATTTCGACGATTGCGGGCTGCATATAGACACCCGCAGGAAGCCCTGCGGTCACGCGCGCGCCGCCAAACACGGTGCCGCCTTCGGCCCTTGCGGTTTCCAGTGCGGCTGTCATGGCGGCACCCGATGCCTCATCTACCAGTGGCCCGATCAACGTGCCCTCAGACAGCGGATTGCCGATGGGCAAACCGGCATAAGCCTTTTTCAGGCGGCCCACCAGTTCCTCGCGGATCGAGTTGTGCACGATCAGACGGCGCAGCGTGGTACAGCGCTGACCGGCGGTCCCAACGGCCGAGAAGACAATGGCGCGCACGGCCATTTCCAGATCCGCCGAAGGGCCAACGATCATCGCGTTGTTGCCACCCAGTTCCAGAATGCACTTGCCAAAGCGTGCCGCTACAATGGGCGCAACTGCACGACCCATACGTGTCGAACCCGTGGCCGAGATGATCGGAACATCTTCGCTGGCCACCAGCGCCTCGCCCAACTCCGCGCCACCGATCAGGACCTGAAGTAACCCTTCGGGGGCATCGCCAAACCGCACCAGCGCGCGTTCAAAGATCTTCTGGCAGGCCATCGCTGTCAGCGGGGTCTTCTCGGACGGTTTCCAGACCACCGGATCGCCACAAACCAGTGCCAAAGCGGCGTTCCACGACCAGACGGCAACCGGGAAATTGAAGGCCGAGATCACCCCGACTGGGCCCGCCGGATGCCAGGTTTCCATCATCCGGTGCCCCGGACGTTCCGATGCGATGGTCAGACCGTAAAGCTGACGCGACAGACCAACGGCAAAGTCGCAGATGTCGATCATCTCCTGCACTTCGCCCAGACCTTCGGACGTGATCTTGCCGGCCTCCCAGCTGACAAGCGCGCCCAGATCGTCCTTGGCGGCGCGCAGCTCTTCGCCCAACAGGCGGATCAGCTCGCCCCGACGCGGGGCCGGCACAACGCGCCACGCCTTGAACGCGGTTTTGGCGCGGGCAATGATCGCGTCCATTTCGGTGGCCGGAGTTTCATGCACGTCGGCCAGCAGGCTGCCGTCAATCGGCGACGTCACTTTCAGGGTGCCGCCCTTCAATGCGGCACCCGTCAGATCCAGATTTGCAAGCGTGGTTTGGGCTGTCATTACGATGTCTTTCATATCTCAGGCCGCCTTGTTTTGCCGGGTCACGTCACCAGCACGATACAGCTGGCCAAATTCTGTTTTCAGGAAGTCGTTCAGTTTGACCTGTTCCTGCCGGACAAACCCTTTCGAAGGCAGCGTGCCGGTACGCATCAGGTCAACGACGCCCAGAATACCCGCAGCTGTGGTGACCTGAATGGCACTCCAGACCTGTCCGTTGATGGTACGGGCAAAGCTCTTGTTGATCAGGGATTTCTCGCGCAGAACGCCATTGATCATACCCTTGGCCGTGCAATAGACCAGCACCACGTCCTGATCGGTGCGGGGCAGGGCGGTCTCGAAGATCTCTTTCAGCAGATCGCGGCGGCGTTCCAGCCCCAGATCGTGCAGCAGCAGCTTCAGGATTTCACAATGGCCGGGATACCGGATCGTGCGATAAGACACGGCCCGCGCCTTGCCTTCCAGCGTTTCCGGCAGCGTGCCCAACCCGCCCGAGGTGTTGAAACACTCGTATTCCACACCATCGTGACCCAGAATCTCGTAATCTTCCAGTGGTGCTGTCTTGACCAGTTTGCCGTTCACAATGGCGTCGCAAGGATTGCAGTACTCGTTGATCAACCCATCGGTCGACCAGGTCAGATTGTACTTCAGCGCATTGGTCGGATAAAGCGGCAGTGCCCCCACCCGCATATGCAGGCTGTCCAGCTCATCGAACTCCGCTGCAAGCGCGGCTCCGGAGATACCCACAAAACCAGGTGCCAGACCACATTGCGGCATGAAAGCTGTCTCACTGCCTTCGGCCAGCTGGCGTACGGCCTCTGTGGCCGCAACGTCTTCGGTCAGGTCGAAATAATGCGCGCCCGCCTCTTTGGCGGCCTTGGCAATGTTCGGGGTCAGAAAGAACGGTGCCGCTGAAACCACGGCGTTAAACCCGGTCAGTTCCTTTGCCAGACTGTCAGCATCCCGGGCATCAATCTGTTTCGTGCCAATACCAAGCCTTGTGATATCACCCAGTGCTTTCAGGTCATGGTCGGCCACAGTCACTGTATAGTTTGGCGAGGCCCTCAGCAGCGTCGCGATCATCTGACCGATCTTGCCTGCCCCGATTACGCAAATATTCCAGGACATCAACGTCTCCGTAAATTTCTGTTCCTGATATTATGGTGCAGGGCTGGCCAGACATTTCATAGACCGCAATTTGACGAAGTGATCGGATATGCCGACATTATGTCGGATCAATTGGCATTATGGCGCAACCGCCTTCAGGGGTTGAAATCGGCAGGCACCCCGAAAGGAGGAGAGCCAACACCAGTGCCCGTCAGGGAATGCAGAAATGCGACAAGGGCGCCGATTTCCGCATCCGAAAGTGTCACTGGCACAATGTCGATCCTGCTGCGCTGGCGTTCCATTTCGAACCGGTCTTCCCACACCGCGAAATCCGCCTCTTGCAACCAGGGGACCTTGGGCAACGCAGCCATGTCGGGTTTCCATTTGGCAAGGCTGGTCTGTGGGTCAAGATGGTGACGGATCATGCTTTCGAGGTCCGCAAAAGCACCGTTATGCCCGTAGGGCGCGGTCAGGGCGACATTGCGCAGCATCGGCGTGCGAAAGCGATAGGCGTCTTCCAGACGGTTGCTTTCCGCCATCCGTCCAACGTCCCGCGCATATGGGTCCCATTGCCGGGTCCGGCCCGGCCCGAAAGGGGGCAAACCTAGCGCGTGAAACTCTTGGTCCGACATCAACGGACCCGCATGGCAGGTCGCGCATCGCGCATTGCCATAAAACAGGTTCATCCCGTCTTTCTGGATGTCTGACAGCGCATCCTTGTCCCCGGCCAAGTACCGGTCGAATGGGCTGTCGGTGCTGCGCCACTCGATGGCCATGAAGGCCGCCAGCGCGTTGGCGATCTGGGTGATCGTGATGTCTTCGGTGGTCTCGATGTTGTCAAAAGCCGCGACTATGGCAGGGCCATAGCGCGGATCGGTCCGCACGCGTTTGGCAAGGATCGGCCAGCCCTTGTCGATCCTGTCGTGAACCGCGCCGGTCACCTGATTTTCAGCGACATTACCGGCCATCTCGAATTGCGCGGTCAGCGGGAACAAGGCCTGCGCCGCCAGAAGCGAGTTCAATCCCCCGGGCAGCCATTCCTGTGCAGGCGAATTGAACCCGTTGCCATAGAGGTCCGAGATGCTCAGGCGGCCATCGTGGAAAACGGTACGGATGTCCTTGGCCCCGAGGTTCCACAACCCCGGCGCATTTCGGGGAATGCGTTTGCGGATCTTGTCCGCCCCGGTACCCGGTGTGCGCTCCGGTCCAAGACCCTGTCCGCCTTCGCCGATCCCCAGGGATAACCCGTCGGAGGTGCCGAAATCGGGGTGGTGGCAATGGGCGCACGAAATGTTCTGATTGCCTGACAGGATCGGATCGTAAAACAGTTGATGACCGATAGTGGCCTGTTCCATATCAAATGGGATAAAGTCATCATCTGTCAGCGGGCGTGGCAGGTCCTGCGCCACCGCGGCCCCCGCCCAAACGAGGACAATCGCCCAATGCGCCAGTTTCTCTTTACCCTTTGTTTTCTTGCGACCCCGGCTCTGGCTGAGCTGGAACAGGCCCGTGACTTGATGGAGGCCGGAGAGTTTGAAGCCGCGCGCGCAGAACTGCTGCCCGCCGCCCGGTCGGGCAATGCCGAGGCCGAGGAACTGATTGGTGTGATGTACGGGCTGGGTCTTGGGGTCGAGCAGGACCACGAAAGGGCGTTTGAATGGTATCTGCGTGCCTCGATGAAGGGGCATCCGGGGGCGCAGTCGGGGGTCGGCTGGTACTACGAACTGGGTCTGGGATTGCCCGCCCCCGATCTGGTGCGGGCCTATATGTGGTACACGCTCAGCGCCATTGGCGGCGATCCCGATGCGGCGATCAGCCTTGAGGAAGTGATCAAGAAAATGTCGCCGGAGCAGATCGAGAAGGCGCATGTTCTGGTCAACGACTACAAAGGGTGGATGTACCCGTTTCGATAAGGGCCGGGCCACAAGGCCCGACCCGTCCGTTTAGTTCAGGTCTGCATTGCGCGAGGCGTTCACGTCCGCCTCAGCCGCCGTGACCGCTTCGGTCAGCGCGGCAAAGATTTCATCACCACGGGCAACATTGGTCTGGAACCAGTCATAGACAGGTGAAGCCGCGGCTTTGAACGCAGCCTTCTGCTCGGGTGTCGGGACATACAGGTCACCGCCACCTGCGACGAAGTCCTCATAGGCCTGAATCGATTTGCGCTTGGGCGAGGCAAAAGTGGCCTGTTGCAGGGCGTAGAACCCATCGACAACGACCCGGCGCATATCTTCGGGCATCGCCTGGAACTTGGCGTTGTTCATCCACCACAGCGCACCCATATAGGCGTGCCCGTCCAGCGTGACATATTGCAGGCCGGCATCCGGGAACTTCATGCCCATGATGTCGGTGATGCCGTTCTTGGACCCCTCGACGACGCCGGTCTGGAAGCTGGTGAAAAGTTCCGGCCACGGGATCGGTGTAGGTGACGCGCCTAGTGCCTTGACCAGTTCCTGTGGCAGGTCGGCGACGACGGTACGGATTTTCAGACCTTCCATGTCGGCAGGCTCGGCGACGCGGTGCTTTGTGTTGGCGAAGTTGCGCCAGCCGCCGGTGTTGCCGATGGTCATCAGGCGGATCGCGCCACCTGAATCCTCCAGCGCCATGTCGCGCATCTTACGGGTGAAATCGCCCGACAGAACATGCTCGGCGATCCGGTCATCGGCCATCAGATAGGGCAGGTCCAGAACCTGCACATAGGGGAAGATGCCCGAGGCCCCGCCCGAGGTAGAGATATAGATATCGATGGTGCCATCCGCCACGCCTTGCAGGCATTCTGCACCGTTCGAACACAGCTGGGTGCCGATGAACAGCTCAACCTCGATGGCGCCGTTCGACGCCGCCTCGACATAGTTCTTGAAAACGATCAGACCGTCGTAATCCTCGTCATTTTCGTTCGAATTGGCAGTGGCGCGCAGCGTATAGTCCGCAGCCACCGCAGCGACCGCAGACGCGGCCACAAGCGATGTGGCAATCGCCGCTGTTTTGATGAAGTTTCCGAGCATGCGTTTCCTCCCTGTGATACTCAGTCAGTTTGCAAATCCCGTTATCCTCGGGATCGTCATGGATAGTGCGGGGATGTAGGTGATCAGAAAGATCACGATGATTTCGACCGCCAGAAACGGCAGGATCGCCTTGGCGATCGTCTCGACCCGCTCCCGCGACACGGCGGCGGCCACGAACAGCACCAGCCCCATAGGGGGCGTGGCAAGGCCGACGGTCAGATTGACGCTCATGATGATGGCGAAATGGATCGGGTCTACGCCGAGGCCGGTGAAAATGGGACCAAGGATCGGGCCAAGGATGATGATCGCGGGGCCTGCGTCCAGAAACATACCGACGATAAACAACAACAGGTTGATCAGAAACAACAGGATCAGCGGATTTTCCGACAGGCTGAGGATCAACGAGGCCAATTGTTCCGGGGCATGGCTCAGGCTGACCACGGTCTTGAACGCCATTGCTGCGCCAACCAGCAGCAGCACCACGGCCGACGTCATACCTGCATTGCTCAGAACATCCGGAATTTCCCTCAGGGTCAGTGTACGCAGAACGAAAAATCCGATGATAAAGGCGTAGCCCACAGCAACAGCGGCGGCCTCGGTCGGAGTAAAGATGCCCCCCAGAATGCCGCCCAGAATGATCACGGGCGTCATCAGCGGGAAGAACGCCTTGAGGCTGGCTTTGCGCCGCTCATCCCATGTGTATTTCCGGCTGGCGACGGGAAAATCGTACTTGTCGGCCATGAACTTGATCATCACCATCAGGCCGACACCCACCATGATTCCGGGCACGATCCCCGCAAGGAACAAGGCGGCCACGCTTTCACCCATGACATAGGCATAGATGATCATAATGCCCGAGGGCGGGATGATCGGCCCGATCACCGAACTCGCGGCTGTGATGGCGGCGGCGAATTTGCGGGTGTAGCCCTGTTTTTCCATCGCCGGGATCAGCATCGACCCCAGGGCGGATGTGTCAGCCACCGCAGATCCCGAAAGGCCCGCGAACAGGATCGAGCTCAGCACGTTTACATGCGCTAGTCCGCCGCGCAGGTGGCCCATCAGGGCCTGGCTGAATTCGACAAGGCGGATGGTGATGCCGCCGCGGTTCATCATTTCACCGGCCAGCATGAAGAACGGGATGGCCATCAGCGGGAAACTGTCCATGCCGTTGTAGACATTACGATAAAGCAGGGTGATGTCGTTCGTCTGTCCGTTCAGCCACAGCAAGATGCCGGGTGCCGCTAGAAGCGCGAAAAAGACCGGCAGGCCAATCAGCAGGAAAATCAGGAACGTAGGGAGGAACCAGATCAGCATCTATTCGGCCCCCACGGCTGCGTCGGGAATGTCCGGCAACAGATGCGCGCCGCCAAGCAAGGTGACCACGGAACGCAGGATAAGCTCGATATTGACCGAGATCAGCAGAATGATCCCCACCAGCAGCGAGGCCATCATCCAGCTGCGCGGAATGCGGTACCACTCGTCAAACCCAAGCGATGTCGGCAGGTACAGGGCGGCGGTTGCAAACCTGCCGCCAAAGCCCGTGACCTCGGACCAGCCGATTTTGACCGCAACCAAAAGCACGGCCAGCGATATCAGTAGGAGGAACAGATTGAGTGACAGGCCGAGCATACGCGGCAGAAACCGTTGCAGCATGTCGATAGCTACAAAACCGCCGCGCCGAAAGGCCGTCGGTGCCATCAACCCGGTCATCCACAACATGCAGAACCGCGCGGCCTCATCCGGCCAGGGCAGGGCGTTGCCCAGAACGTATCGGAAGAACACCTGAATCAGGATTGCGATGACCATGAAAGCAATCGCAACAACGCCAACCGCGCGGCCCAGACGCAGCGCGGTTTCGTTCACGAATGCAATCGGCGCAAGCACCGATGCCAGTCCGCCCATGCGGATCCTCCCTTGTTCAGCCGCAGGTGTGTCCCGCGGTCGTCAGATCGCGCTTAGTGCTGCGCGAATTGGCCCATTTTCCCGGCGTAGAACGTCAGCGCGTCGCCGTCGCTCATGCTGGCCTTCAGGACTTTGCCCACCACGATCACGTGATCGCCCGCGTCGTGATAGGCATGTTGTTCGCATTCAAATCGTGCCAGGCAATCCGACAGCAGCGGGGTGCCGTTTGCACAGCGCTCATGCCGGATGTCGCGCAGTGCATGGGCATCTTTCGAGCATCCAAAACACAGCTCGGCCTGCGCCGACGATAACACATGCACCGTGAAATGCCGTGCCGCGCGAAAAAAAGGGAACCGGCGCGAGTTGCGGTCGCCGGCCCACATGATCAGTGGCGGGTCCAGCGACAGTGAAGAAAAGCTGTTGGCTGTGATGCAGATCGGGCCGTCACCGCTGTCGCATGTCACAATGGTAACGCCGGTTGCAAACCGCCCAAAAGCATCCCGCAGGGTCCGGGTGTCGTCCTTATGTGGCACAAAGGTGTGGGTCATGTTCCTTGAGATTGCGTTCATCATGCTACCTCATGCCCCAGCGCCGCCTCGTACAGGCGGAACCAGGTTTCGCGATCAATTGTGACTTTCAGCGCGTCCGAGATGCGTTTGATACGGTTCAGGTTGTTGGTGCCCAGAACCGGCAGAATGCCCGCCGGATGAGCCAGCAGGAAGGCGACGGCCACAGCGGCCCGGTCTACACCGAACTCCTCCGCGATTTCATCAGCGACAACCCCGACGGGCGGGTTTCCGGCCATCAGCAGCCCACCCCCCAGCGGCGACCACGCCATAAGGTGGTGCCCATGCTGCTGGTGAAACGCCAGATCGCCATTGGTGAAAGGGGCGATCGCGCCCAGTGAGATCTCGATCTGGTTGGTGACCAGCCGGGTTTTCATCGCCGATTGCAGCAGGGTCCAGTCCCACGGGCGGAAGTTCGAAACACCAACCGCGCCCACCTTGCCACTGGCGACAGCCTCATCCAGCGCAGCCCCGGTTTCGTGGTGGTCCATGAACGGATCAGGACGGTGGATCAGCAGCAGATCGATGTGGTCGATGGCCATTTCCGACAGGGACATGTCGATGGATTTCAGGATATGCGCGCGCGAGGTGTCATAGTATTTGACCTTCGCATCGGAATGCCGCCCCACAGGCGCGACGATGTCACATTTGGTGACGATCTCCATGTTCTGGCGCAGGCCGGGATTGGCGCGCAAGGCGTTGCCCAGAACGGCTTCGGCCGCGTAACCACCATAAATATCGGCCTGATCGAAGGTGGTGATGCCCTGATCAAGACAGGCCTGAATTTTGGCCTCGACATGCCCTGCCGAGGTGTCGCTATCGTCACCCAGCCGCCACATGCCATAGACAAGGCGGCTCATTTCCAGCGTCGGGGATAGTTTCACGCGTTGCATCAGCGGCGCACTCCGTTGCCCAGCGGTGTGGCTGGGGGTGTCTTGGGCACACGCCTGTAGGCTTCGGGCAGCGAGCATGTTTTCAGATGCGGCATCACACGAGCACCGAAATGCTTGGCCTCATCCATGTGCGGATAGCCTGAGAAGATGAACGCGCGAATGCCCATCTTCCGGTAATCTTCGATCTTTGACATGACCTGATCGGTTGATCCAACCAGTGCCGCACCACAGCCCGAGCGGGCGCGGCCGACGCCGGTCCACAAACCGGGTTCCACATAGCCATATTCATCCGCCAGATCACGATTCCTGGCCTGATGCGCTACGCCAAGCGACGTTGCATCCAACGCCCGTTCGCGGATCGCGCGGCCATAGTCGTCATCCAGTTTTGAAACGATGTAATCCGCGTATTCCTGCGCCTCGGCTTCGGTATCGCGAACGATCATGTGAACCCGCAAGCCATAGTCGAGCGTACGGTCATAATTTTCGGCCACTGCATGAACAGCTTTCATCCGCTCGGCCAGTTGATCCTTGGTTTCCGGCCACATCAGGTACACATCGCAATGCTCGCCGCACAGCTCCAGCGCCGAGGGCGAATAACCGCCGAAATACAGCAGCGGCCCGCCAGTCTGATAGGGCCGCGCCGGGTCCGTTGTCAGACCTGTAAAGTTGTAGACCTCGCCCGCATGGTTGATCTCCTCCTGCGTCCAGGCCTGTTTCAGGATCTCGACCACTTCGCGCGACCGTTGATAACGATAGGCACTGTCGGCCTTTTCGCCGGGAAAATCGGATGAAATGATGTTGACGGTCAGCCGCCCCTTCAACATGTGATCCAGCGTTGCGATCGTGCGGGCCAGCATGATCGGCTGCATCTCGCCGCAGCGCACGGCAGCCAACAGGTTGATCTTTTGCGTGATCGGCGCACAACCGGCGACAAAGCTCAGCGTGTCCTGCCCAACCTGATATGATGACGGGCACAGGATGTTGCGGAACCCCTGTGCCTCGGCCTCCTTCACGATGGCCGAGCAATGCTCCCAGCTGGACCGCAGATCACCATCAGGCACACCCAGGAACTGATAATCGTCCGAACACAAGGCGGCGAACCACGAAACCTCGGCCGCATCCAGATCAGGGGATGTGATGGGGACGATGGTCATTTGATTCACGCTCCGTGCATCTTTTACTTTCCTCTTGCGTAGCAATCACATTGATGTAGATCAATAGTGTATCAATTTTTCCTGCGACCGAATGAAGCGCCTGAAATGCCCCCCAACACCCGAAACCCCAATGCCCTGCCTATCTACGTTCAGATTGCCGAGCTGCTGATCCGCGATGTCGCTGCGGGCCGCTTGATCGATGGTGAGCGTCTGCCCCCGGAACGCGATATGGCGGCCGAGCTGAACGTGTCGGTCGGCACGCTGCGAAAATCTCTCGCAGAGCTTGAGAAAAAAGGCATGTTGGAGCGTATTCAGGGGTCAGGAAATTACATCCGCGAGACCGGAACTCAGAACAGCGTCTACGCGATGTTCCGGCTGGAATTGCCCCAAGGGGGCGGGTTGCCGCGTGCGGATATCCTGTCCGTCGATCATCTGAAGAAACCTTCCGATCTGCCGGATTTTGGCACTTCAGACACCGGATCGCGCGTACGTCGGATGCGCTATCTGAATGACACAATCATCGCGGTCGAGGAAATCTGGCTGGACGAATCAGCCGGCCTGATCAAGCGAAGCCTGCTGTCGGACTCGCTCTACCGCTATTATCAGCACCAGCTGGGTTTCTGGATATCACGGGCCGAAGATCGCGTATCGATTGGCCAGCTGCCCGATTGGACGCCCGCGGCGTTCACCAAAGCCGCCGGTGAAACGGTGGGCTATATCGAACGGTTCAGCTGGTCGGACAAGGCCGAACCTGTCGAATTTTCAAAGACCTGGTTCGACCCGGACCGGGCCACCTATGTCCAACGTCTGAAGTAAAAGGAAACGCGCATGACCCGGACCATCAATTACGGGCTGATCGGATGTGGCATGATGGGGCAGGAACACCTGCACAACATCGCCCTGCTGGACGGCACGCGTGTCGCGGCGATATTCGAGCCCGATCCCGGGATGGCAAAAGCCGCGCAGGCGATTGCGCCGGGTGCGGTTATGGTACAATCGGTGCAAGAGGTGTTGGATATCGAAGACCTGGACTGCCTTGTCATCGCCAGCCCAAACCATCTGCATGTCGATCAGATCTGCGAAGTCGCGCAAACGCGCCCCTTGCCGCTATTGGTGGAAAAGCCCCTGTTCACCAACCCCCAGGACGCCGCAAGGCTAGAGAAAGTTCAGCGTGACTATCCACACCCGATCTGGGTTGCGATGGAATACCGTTATATGCCGCCCATCGCGACCCTGATCGACAAGATCGGGGACACAGGCGGGGTCAGGATGCTGTCGATCCGGGAACATCGCTTTCCGTTTCTGCGGAAAGTCGGCGACTGGAACCGGTTCAACCGCAACACCGGCGGCACCTTTGTCGAGAAATGCTGCCATTTCTTCGATCTGATGCGGCTGATCCTGCAATCTGACCCTGTGCGGATCACCGCAAGCGGTGGGCAGGCGGTGAATCATCTGGACGAAACCTACGGGGGTGAAACACCCGATATACTGGATCATGGCTATGTTCTGGTCGATTTCGCCAATGGCGCGCGCGCGATGCTCGAGCTGTGCATGTTCGCCGAAGGCGCCCGCTATCAGGAGGAGATTTCGGCCATCGGACCCAAAGCCAAGGTCGAGGCTCTGGTGCCGGGGCCGGGGCGGTTCTGGCCCGACCATCTGGGAACGCCGCCAGTGCCGCAGGTCATCGTCAGCCCGCGGGACCCCAAGGGGCCAATGTCGCAGGATATCCCTGTCGATCCCCGTTTGCTGGCTGCCGGAGATCACAACGGCTCGACTTATTATCAGCACAAGGGGTTTCTGGATCTGGTGCGCGGGCACAAGGCCGAACCGGATGTGACAGTGCATGACGGTTTGTGGGCGGTGCGAATGGGATTGGCAGCGCAGCAGGCCCTGCAAACCGGCGAAACGGTTCTCCTAAAGCGCCCTTAGACTGACACCAGGCAGGTTCAGGGCAGAACCCTCTGCGGCGACAAATGTGTCGCTTGCGGGCCAATCTGTCGTAAATCTGCTAGTGAAGCGGGGCGCAGTAGGGGACAAAACTGTATGACCTGTCAGTGTATCCCCACCCGTCTTGATCGCCGTGCGACCGGCTGTGATCTGGTCGCGACGCGCCGGTAACCGCCCTTCGGGGCCGTTCTGCCTGCCTGCTTTCAGACGACAACGGAATACCTCATGACAACCGCTCTGCGCCTCGCCATCGATATTGGCGGCACTTTTACCGACACGGTCCTCGTCTCGGGTGATGAGACGATACTGGCCTCCACCAAAACCCTGACCACCCACGAGAACCCGGCAGAAGGCGCACTGGAAGGCGCGCGGCGAGTCATGGCGCAGACTGGCCGGTCGCTGAAAGATGTCACCGGATTCATTCACGGAACAACTCTGGCAACCAACGCGCTGATCGAACGGCGCGGGGCGGTCGTGACCACGGTCTGCACCGAAGGATTCCGCGATATTCTCGATATCGGGTACGAACGTCGGTATTCCCAATACGACATCAACCTTGAAAAGCCGGACATGCTGGTGCCGCGCGAACGCTCGTTGACCATATGCGAACGCATGTCGGCAGAAGGCGAGGTGCTGATTGAACTGGATGAAGCGCAAGTAGACCGGTTGCTGGCCGAGATTGACGCCAGCGGGGCCGAGGCGGTGGCCATCTGCCTGATGCACTCCTACGCCAACCCGACCCACGAACGGCGTTTGCGCGATCTTCTCGCGCGACACCGCCCCGGTTTGACCGTCTCGATCTCGTCCGATGTCAGCCCCGAAGCGCGTGAGTTTGACCGGCTCTGCACCACTGTGGCCAACGCCTATATTCAGCCGCTGATGGATAGCTATCTGACCCGGTTTGTGGATCAGTTCACGGCCGAGGGCGTAACCTGTCCGATCCTGATGATGACGGCAGGCGGCGGTATGTGCACGATCGGCACCGCAACGCGTTTCCCCATTCGTCTGGTGGAATCCGGCCCCGCCGGAGGGGCCATTCTGGCCGCCCGCATCGCGGCGCGTGCCGGGTTGGATCAGGTCCTGTCATTTGACGTCGGTGGCACCACGGCCAAGCTCTGCCTGATCGACAAGGCGCGCCCCCAGACCTCGCGCTCATTCGAAATCGCCCGCGCGGCACGGTTTATCAAGGGGTCGGGAATGCCGGTGCGCATTCCGGTGATCGAGATGATTGAAATTGGTGCTGGTGGTGGTTCGATCGCGGGTGTTGACCGTCTCGGGCGTCTGACGGTCGGGCCAAAATCGGCAGGCTCGGAGCCCGGGCCGGTCGCTTTCATGCGCGGCGGCATCGATCCGACCGTGACCGACAGTGACATCACTCTGGGCTATATCGTGCCCGACACCTTTGCCGAGGGGCATATCCAGCTGGACCCCGATAGCGCAAAGGCCGCCCTGAGACGTGTGATCGGGGAAAAACTGGGGCTGGATGCAACAGGTGCGGCAGATGGGGTCAGCCGCATCGTTGTCGAAAGCATGGCCAGCGCCGGGCGAATGCACGCGGTCGAAAGCGGCAAGGACCTTGGCCCGCGCACCATGATTGCCTTTGGTGGCAACGGGCCGCTGCATGCCACCCGCGTCGCCCGGTCCGCCGGGGTGTCGCGTATCGTGATCCCGCCCAATCCCGGTGTCGGTTCGGCGGTTGGGTTCCTGTTTGCCCCGGTATCTTTCGAAATCGTCCGCTCGCGCTATTCTCTGCTCGACAGCATGGACATGGACGGGGTGAACGCCCTGTTCGATACGATGATTGCCGAAGCAAAAGAGGTCGTCGCCCAAGGGGCAGGGGATGCACCCACCGAAACCCTGCGCACCGCCTTCATGCGCTATAGCGGGCAAGGGCATGAGATCGAGATTACCTTGCCGGACCGCGCCCTGACACGCCCGGATATCGCCCCGCTGACGGCCGCATTCGAAAAGGAATACCGCAAACAATTCTCACGCCCCGTGCCGGGGATGAAGATCGAGGTTCTCAACTGGGCCGTTCGCGTTGCCACCCCGGACAAAGCGGTGCCCACAGTGTCGGAAACGCCGGGCAAAACCGCATTTCAGGTCACGCAGACGCGCCCCATCACCTGTGATCTGGATGGCACGGTAAAACAGGCCGCCTTTCTCGCCCGCGCCGATATGCGCCCCGGTGACCATGTGGCAGGCCCCGCGCTGATCCATGAACCACAAACAACCACACTCGTTTCCGCCGATTTCTCGGCCCAGATGGATGCAATCGGCAACCTTGTCCTGATACAGGATCAGAAAGGAGGCGCATAATGACCGCTGATCTGTCCCCCGCCCGCCTGCAAGTGATGTGGAACCGCCTGCTGGCAGTGGTCGAAGAACAGGGCCAGACCCTGATCCGCGCGGCTTTTTCGCCCATCGTGCGCGAATGCGGTGACATTTCCGCCGGGATATTCGACGTGAATGGCCGGATGCTGGCGCAGGCCGTGACCGGAACACCGGGCCATATCAACACCATGGCCGAGGCCGTGCTGCACCTGCGCGCCCGTTTCGCGGTGCAGGACATGCGCCCCGGCGACATCTACATGACAAACGACCCGTGGCTGGCCTCGGGGCATCTGAACGACTTCCTGTTGATGATGCCCGCGTTCAAGGACGGCAGGGTGGTGGGCTTTACCTCCTGCACCTCGCATCTTGTGGATCTGGGTGGTCTTGGCATGGGGCCAGAAGGTTCGGACATATATGACGAAGGCCTGCTGATCCCGCCTTGCAAACTGGTCGAGGCCGGAACGCCCAATGCGCTGCTGATGGATATCATCCGCGCCAACTCGCGCGAGCCTGTGGCCAATGAGGGCGACATCTACGCCCTGATCGCCTGTTGTGAGGCCGGGGTGAACCGCCTTGTTGCGATGATGGACGAGTTCGGGATCGATGATCTGGACAGGCTTGGAACCTATATCATCGACACCTCGCGTAAAGGTGCGTTGCAGGCCATCGCCGAGGTGCCCGAGGGCGTGTACAAAAACGTGCTGCGCATGGACGGCTATGAGGCCGAGCTGGAGCTGCACGCAACGCTCACTGTGACCAAAGAAGGGATGCATGTCGATTTCACGGGCACGTCAGGGTGTTCGAAGAAGGGCATCAACGTGCCTTTGAACTATGCGACCGCCTATACGGTCTTTGCCCTGCGTTGCATCGTCGGGCCGGATATCCCGAACAACGCGGGCTCGCTGGAACCTTTCACGGTGGACGGCCCCAAGGGTTGCATCCTGAACGCCCAGCATCCGGTGCCGGTGGCCATGCGGCATACGCTGGGTCAGGTCACACCGGATCTGGTTCTGGGCTGCCTGCATCAGGCGCTGCCCGATCAGGTGCCCGCCGAAGGGGCGTCGTGCATGTTCGACCTGCCAATGCGCCACGCGCCCGAAGTGGCGGCGAATGGCGGGCGCGAATTTGCCATCGAACCCGTTCACAATGGCGGTACCGGGGCGCGGCCCCACGCGGATGGCCTGTCTGCGACAGCCTACCCTTCGGGGGTGTTCGGCTCGCAGGTCGAAATAACCGAAAGTGTCGCACCCGTGATCATGTGGCGACGCGAATTGTTGCCCGACTCGGGCGGCGCAGGCCAGTTCAGGGGCGGATTGGGTCAGCGGATCGAGATGACGTCCGCGAACGATGCCCCCTTCATCGTCTTCCTGTCGGTCGAACGTCTGAAATTCCCGGCTCTGGGTCGTATGGGCGGCCTGCCCGGCGCGCCGGGACGTATCCGGTTTCGCGATGGCGGCGGCGACATTCCGGGCAAGGGCGAGCTACGTGTGGAAAGCGGCGATTACCTGATCTTTGACACCCCCGGCGGCGGCGGCTTTGGCGATCCGGCCGTGCGCGACCCAAAGGCGCTGGCGCTGGACCTCAGGCGCGGTCTGGTCACGGAAGAAGGGGCCAAAGCCTATGGGGGTGCTTCATGATCCGCGCGGTTGATCACATTCGAGCCATGGCAGCCTATGCGCTGGCCGATCTGGGCGGGCAGGACACTGTATCGCTGGCCCAGAATGAAAGCGCCTTTCCGGTCAGCCCTGCCGCAATTGCGGCGGGGCAGGCGGCATTGCACCGGATGCCGCTTTATCCCGATCCCGACTGGTCGGACCTGCGCGCCGCCATCGCTCAGGGGCACGGGGTACCAGCCGACAACATCCTGTGCGGTGCCGGATCGATGGAGTTGATCGGCTGCCTGATCCGCGCCTATTCAGGGCCGGGCGACCATGTATTGGGCACGGATTACGGCTATGCCTATGTGGCCTCAGCCACGGCGCAGGTGCGGGCAGAGTATGTGAAAGCCCGCGAGGTTGATCTGACCGTCTCGGTCGATGACATTCTGGCGGCTGTCACGCCTGAAACCCGGATCGTCTTTGTCTGCAACCCCGGCAACCCGACCGGCACCCTGATCCCGAATGCCGAGATCATCCGCCTGCGCGACACCCTGCCTGGGAACGCGCTGCTGGTGGTCGATCAGGCCTATGCCGAATTCGCCGATCGCGACCACGACCCGGCTGAAATCTTTGCCCTCGTCGCACGTGGGGATACTGTGGTCATACGCACCTTCTCAAAGGCTTACGGTCTGGCGGGCGCGCGCGTGGGTTGGGGTCTGTTCCCGTCTGAGGTCGCGATTGAGCTGCGAAAACTGCTCAACCCCAACAACGTATCGACCCCCTCTCAGGCCATGGCAACGGCAGCGATGCAAGATCAGCCCCACATGCGCAACACGGTTGCCAGAACCGCCGCCATCCGGGATCGCTTTGCCGACGGGTGCCGGGCGCTGGGATTATCTGTTCCGCACAGCCACACCAATTTTGTCCTGATCCGATTTGCCGATGCCGCCACCGCGCAAAAAGCGGATGCCGCGTTGCGCAAAGCGGGTTTGCTCATGCGCGGAATGGGCGGCTATTGCCTCGCGGATTGCCTGCGCGCCACAATCTGCGACACGGCAGTGATGGAGCGCTGCCTGACTGTTCTGAAAGAGGTGACGTCATGACCTTTGAAACCCGGACACGGGCCAAAATCGGGGTGCTGGTGCCCTTTACCAACACCAATCTCGAAGCTGACATGATGCTGATGCGCTGCCCGGACACGACGGTGCATTTTCAGCGAATGGGTGGCTATGACGTGGATGAGATCCCCGGCTCGGATCAGATGGCGGGTCTGGGGGCCTCGGATATCAGCCATGACCTCAAGATGATCTCGGGCGTTCGGCCCGATGTGGTGCTCTATGGCTGTACCTCGGCCACGCTGACCCATGGCCCGTTCTTTGATCACCAGCTGGCGCAGGGCATCAGGGCTGCGTCGGGGGCCGTGTGTATTACCGCCGCAGGGGCGCTGGTTGGTGCGATCCATGCGCTCGGCGTGTCCAGCGTCGGTTTTTCTTCACCCTATCTGGGCGAGATCAACACGCAGGCCATGGATTTTCTGACGCAAAACCAGATCACAACGGTGAAATGCGCCGATATCGGCCGCGAGCTGGGCAATTACGGGCAGGGAGAACTGACCCCGGACGAGGTTTTCGACCTTGCCATGCAGGCCGACCACCCAAAGGCCGAGGCCATCATACTCAGCTGCACCGACATGCGCGCGGTCGAGGCCATAGACCGGATCGAAGCGGCCCTTGATAAACCTGTTGTGACGTCCAATCAGGCCATGATGTTTGCCCTAATGCGGGCGCTTGACCTGCCAAGGCACAGAAATGTTCCGGGGCGGTTGTTTGATCTGCTATAGCCGCGGATCAGGCAAAAGCATGGAACCCACGTCGGATGGCTGCCTGCCTCAAAGGCAGGTTCGCCCCGACACATGGGGCGGGAAATCTGGCTAACCCAACGCGCCGTGTCGCAGACGTGACTGTATTTACGTCGCAAAAGAACAAGATACCGCGCCCTCGACGCCATAGTCGGAATAAGGGCCGCTCGGGAATGAAGCACATGTTGAACCATCCGCACGGTTACGGGAGATTTGGCCAGCCCTGCGGGGAAACCATCTTAGGCTTGTCTGAAACATCATACGTTCACAAAACACAAAGGTGCCGCTTTTCATGAGTCAAATTTCGGAAAACCTGCTGAACCAGATCCGCAACCGTTTTGCCCAGATCGATCACTGCCCCGAACAGGGCGAGCGGATATTTTTCGAAAACGCCGGTGGGGCTTTGACACTGAAATCCGTGCTGGACAGCTCGGCGCGTCACGCCGCAATTCCCGACAATCAGGGGCGTGACAATCCGGGGTCTCATGCTCTGGTTTCCACGATCAACGCGGCCAAGGCCGATATGCGGGATTTCATGAATGCACCCGGTGGTCAGTTCTTTGTGGGTGAAAGCGGCACAGAACTTCTGTTCCGGCTGATCATGAACGCCTGTCTCGGAACCGGTCCGGGGATTGTGCTGGGGTCGACACTAGAACACCCCGCCACACGCTCAGCCTGTGATCGCTGGGCCCGTATTGCCGGGCAGACCCATGTGCTGGTGCCCCACGATGACAACACCGGCACCGTGACAGCCGGGGCCTATGCCGCAGCTGTTACACCCGACACCAAAGTGGCGACAATCCTGCACACCTCACCCGTGACGGGCATGGGCGTCGACGTGGCCGCAGTTTCACAAGCGATCCGCGCCGTGGCGCCAGACTGTTTCATAATTGTCGATGGCATCCAGCACGCCGCCCATGGCCGGATCGATCTCAGCGCGTATGACGTCGACGGCTACGTGATCTCGCCCTACAAGGTGTTTTCGCGCCATGGCTACGGCGTGGCGTGGATTTCCGACCGGCTGACGCGGCTTGAACACAATGCCCTGTTGGACGGCCCGGCAGATAACTGGGAAATGGGCACGCGCGACACCGGGGCTTATGCGACCATGTCCGACGTTGTGTCTTATTTCGAATGGCTTGGCAGTCAGGTCAGCGACGCCACCGACCGGCGTGCCAGATTTCTGGCAGCGGGTGACGCCATTCACGCGCAGGAAAAGGCACTGACCGACGCGATGATCCACGGCACCGGCAACCTGAGCGGTCTGGCCGAGATGGAGAAGGTCACCATTCTGGGCGGTGCCGACAACCCCGCACGCGAAGGGCTGGTGTCGCTGCGCGTACAGGGCGTGGCCTCGGCGGATGTCGTCAAACGGCTGAACGATGAAGGTATTCGCACCCATTTGCGCAAGGCCGACCACTATTCTGGCAACATATTGACGCCGCTGGGTTATGACGCCTGCGTCCGGGTCTCGATGTGCCACTACAACTCAATCGGCGAAGTCGCCAAATTTCTGGCTGTCATGAAAGAAATCGCCGCCTGAGCTGCGGCGGACCAAGGGACAAGCACTCATGAAAACCCATGCACAAGCTGTCGTGATCGGAGGGGGCCTTGCCGGCTGTTCGATCCTGTACCATCTGGCCAAACTTGGCTGGACCGACGTTGTCCTGCTGGAACGGAACGAGTTGACCTCCGGTTCGACCTGGCACGCAGCGGCGAATATTCACGGGCTGCACGATAACAACAACATCACCCGCATCCAGCACTATACGATGAATCTGTATAAACAGCTGGAACAGGAAACCGGCCAAAGCTGCGGCGTATTCCAGCCCGGCTCGCTCTATCTGGCCCAGACCGAAGAGCGTGAGCACCAGCTGCGCCTGCAAGAGGCCAAGGCCCGGTTCTATGGTCTGAACTTCTACGAAGTCAGCCGTGAAGAAGCCAAGGAACTGCATCCGCTGGCGCAGTTCGATGACATCCGCTGCATCATGTACGAACCCGATGGCGGCAATGTCGACCCGTCGGGCGTGCCGCACGCCTATGCCGCCGGGGCCCGCGCCATGGGGGCCACCATTGAACGGTTCTGCCCGGTGACGGGAACCGAACAACAACCCGACGGCAGCTGGATCGTGCGCACGCCCAAAGGCGACATTCACACCCAGTGGGTTGTCAACGCCGCCGGTCTCTGGGGGCGTGAGGTGGCGGCGCTGGCGGGTCTGACCCTGCCGCTGCAACCGACCGAGCATCAGTATTTCGTGACCGAAAGCATCGACGAGGTCGCCAGCCTGGTGCGCCGTCTGCCCTCGATCGCTGACCGCGACGGCGAATACTACTTCCGGCAGGAAGGCAACGGCCTGCTGATCGGGGCTTATGAGAAAGACATGAAATTCTGGGCCGAAGACGGCACGCCGCTGGATTTTGCCCATGATCTGTTCCCCGACGATCTGGACCGGATCATGGAAAACGTGATCCGCGCCACCGAACGCGTGCCGGTTGCTGCCACAGCCGGGGTGAAACGCGTGATCAACGGGCCGATGATCTGGTCGCCCGACGCCAACATGCTCTGGGGGCCGGTGCCTGAGCTGAAGAACTATTTCCTCTGCGGTGGTTTGATCCCCGGTTTCTCGCAATCCGGTGGGTTGGGTCTGCTGGCGGCGCAATGGATGATCGAGGGCGAGCCGCAATATGACATGTTCGCCTGGGATCTGGCCCGCTTTGGCGACTGGGCCGACAAGAAATTCACCAAGGCCCGCGTTCAGGATGCCTATACCCACCGCTTCAAGATCCATTTCCCCAACGAGGAACGCAGCGCAGGCCGCCCGGCCCGTTTGCGCCCCGCCTATGAGATGCAGAAACAGATGGGGTGCGTCTTTGGCCTCAATTGCGGCTGGGAACATCCGCTCTGGTTCGCCGATGAGCCCGAGGTGGAAGAGACCACCGGCTTTACCCGCCAGAACTGGTGGGTGCCCGTGGGCCGTGAGGTGCAGATGCTGCGCGACAGCGTGGGCGTGATCGACATTTCGAACTTCGCCAATTACGTGATCAAGGGCCCCGGTGCCCATGACTGGCTGGACCGTCTGGCGGCCAATCGGGTGCCCACCGAAGTGGGGCGCAGCTGCCTGACGCCGCTGATCTCGGTTCGCGGTGGCGTGGCGGGCGATTTCACCATCACCAAGCTGGCCAAGGATGAATACATGATGATCGGGTCCGGCATGGCCGAACGCTATCATCAGCGCTTCTTCAACATGGTCGATATGCCCAAAGGCACCACGCTTGAGGTCGCCACCGACCGCATCGCAGGGTTCAACATCGCAGGCCCCAGGTCACGCGAAGCGTTGGCACGCCTGACCAATGCCGATCTGTCGAACGAGGCGTTCCGCTTCATGCGGTCGCAGAAAATCACGGTCGCTGGCGTCGAATGCGTGGCCATCCGGGTCAGCTTTACCGGCGATCTGGGCTGGGAACTGCACTGCGCCGAGGGGGATCAGGTGGCGCTCTACACCGCCCTGCTTGAGGCCGCCAAAGACTGTGGTGGCGGTCCGGTGGGCGCGCGCGCGCTGGGGGCGCTGCGGATCGAAAAGGGCTATGGCTCGTGGGGGCGCGAGTATTCTCAGGAATACTGGCCGCAAGAGGTCGGGCTGGCGGGTCTGATCAAACTGGACAAGGATTTCCTGCACAAAGACGCCTATCTGTCCGTCAAGGACAACCCCGCGCGCGAGGTGCTGTCCGTCTTCGAGCTGGATGTGACCGAAGATGCCGACGCAACCGGGGGTGAGCCGATCTTTACCCCCGACGGCGCGCCCGTGGGTCGTGTCACCTCGGGGGCGTTCGGTTACTCGGTCGGGAAATCGCTGGCGCTGGGGTTCCGCAACCCAAACACCGCGCTGCCGGGCGATGAGGTTGTCATTCAGGTCATCGGCAAACCGCACAAGGCGCGCGTACTGGCCGAGGCACCGTTTGACCCGACAGGCGCCAGACTGCGGTGTTAACGCTCAAAACCCGTCTACAGGCAGGCAAGGCCAATAAGACGCTCCAAAAGATGTCTCGTCTCGGCACTTCAGGCGACTTCATCTTTTTCCAAATACTCCCGCCGGAGGCGTCCGAACTCACTCACCTGCGCATTGCGGGCGCCATTGCTGCGCCACCGGGTCACAAATGCGCAGGCAGTCCACCGCGCGTGCAGCGACCTGGGACACGATATCCATCAGGGTGTCAGGCTTCAGATAAAACGCAGGAACCGGGGGCAGGATGATGGCCCCCATTTCTGCCGCCGCCGTCATGTTGCGCAGATGGGCCAGGGTCAGCGGTGCTTCTCGTGTCAGTAAAACCAACGGCCTGCGTTCCTTGAGCTGAACACTGGCGGCGCGCGTCAGCAGGTTATCGTCCAGCCCATGCGCAATCGCGGCAAGCGTTCGCATGGAACAGGGCGCAACGATCATGCCGGATACCGGAACCGACCCGGACGCAATGCTGGCACCGATATCGGCGCTCGGGTGATGCCGCGTCACCAGTTGCCGCAGGTTTTGCAAAGCGTCCGGGCCGCATTCCTGCGCAAGTGTCCGCATCCCGGCTGCGCTGACCACAAGATCGGCCTCGATATCCGATGACGCCAGGCACCGGGCCACGGCAAGGCTCAACGCCGCGCCTGACGCACCGGATACCCCCAAAACAACACGGGCGTTTGTCATGCTCTCAGCTCCGGCATCAATCGGTTTACAAGGTCTTCCGCAAAGGCGTGATCTCCATCCGCGGTGTGCATCACAGTCCCCCATTCCCGCAGCGTTTCACTGCCCAGTTTCGTCGTCGCGTCGATGCCGATTTTTCCGGCCAGACCGGGTTCGGGTGATGCAAAATCCAGATAATCCATAGGTGTCCTGTCCAGCACCATCACGTCCCGGCCCGGGTCCATGCGAGTGGCAAGCGCCCAAGCAATATCCTCCCAGTTTCGGGGATCGATATCGGCATCGACCGCGATGATCATTTTCGTATAGCTGAATTGCGGCAGCATTCCCCACAGGGCCATCATCACGCGCCGGGCCTGCCCCGGATACCGTTTGTCGATGGCAACGATTGCCATGCGATAGGAACAGGCGGCGGGCGGCAGCCAAAGATCGTGGATTTCGGGGATCTGCGCACGGATGGTCGGCAGGGCCAGGCGGTTGAACACCTCGCCAATGATTGACGGTTCGTCCGGTGGCCGCCCGGTATAGGTCGAAAGATACAGCGGCGCGTCCCGATGGGTGACAGCGCTGACCTGCATCACCGGAAAGGGTTCAGCCGGGTTGTAATAGCCGGTGTGATCCCCAAAAGGCCCCTCGGGGGCGGTCTCGCTTGGTGAAACCCAACCTTCCAGAACAATCTCGGCGTCAGCAGGGACCAACATGGGGATGGTTCTGGCCGGGATCAGATGTGGGCGCTTCTGGTTCAGGGCACCGGCAAATGTCAGCTCGGATACCGTTTCTGGCAAGGGCAAGGCCGCCGATAACAAAGTCGCGGGGTTTGCGCCCAGCACAATGGCGACGGGCATCTTTTCGGCGCACCTCGCCCAGCTCCTGTGATGCGCCGCGCCGCCGCGATGAGGCAGCCAGCGCATGATGACACGGTTCCGGTCCAGCACCTGAACACGGTAAACCCCCGCGTTATAGCCTTGCGCCGCGTTTGCATCGCTGCCGTAGGGCCGGGTAAGAACCACGGGCCACGTGATCAGCGGCCCCGCATCGCCGGGCCAGTGGGTCTGGATTGGCAGCGCGGTCAGATCCACATCCGCTCCGCTGTGGCAGAGGCTTTGCACCGGGGCAGTTCTGACCAGTTTCGGTCGGGTCGACAGGGCCGCCTTCAGCATCGGCCATCTGGCCAGCGCGTCCCGCACTCCGTCCGGCGGCGTCGGGGACCGCAGCGCGGCCAGAAAGGCCCCCAGATCGTCCAGCCCGGCGGGTGTGACACCCAGCCCGGCAGCAACCCGTTCCGCTGTTCCGAACAGGTTGACGACGACGGGGGTATCGAACCGATCAGTGGACACGTCTGTCGGGTGGTCAAATTGCAGAACCGGCCCACCCGCCTCAAGCACGGCGCGGTGAACAGCGGTCATCTGATGGCGTACGGAAACCGGATCAGGGATGCGCCTGAACTGTCCGGTGTCTTCGCACCATTTCAGAAAATGCTGAAGGCTGGGATATTGCGGCAGGGTGCGAATGGGACTGCTCCGACGGTGGTTTCCACCCTCTAGCAACGAAAGCGAGGGGTCGAATTGACAACCGTCAAGTCACCCCAGCCGCGATCGCCCTAGGAAGGCATCCAAGGTCATAATGTTGAGACAGCAGGAGGTCTCATTGCCCGTTCCTCAGAACCCGATACCGCGCTGCCCGGCGGCTTTGGCGGCCATGTTTCGGATAGTGCCGCTTGGCCCCTTGTCGCTGTCGCTGACGGTCTTCACGCGCCGGGTCGCAAAGAAAAACCCGGAAATGTTTCAACGGCTTGGCGCATACGGAAGATCAGTTTTCGTTCTTGATCCGACGGATTTGCCTGTTGTCCTGCTGCTTGATCCGAATGGCGGTGCCCCAAAGGTGACACTGACCCGGCGCAGCGGGTCAGGGGTTGCGCGTATTTCCGGCCCTCTGGCGGCCCTTCTTGGGCTGGTTCACGGTGCATTTGACGGCGATGCACTGTTCTTCTCACGTGATCTGGTGATCGAGGGCGATACGGCCGCGGCGCTGGCCCTGCGCAACGCAATAGACGACGCGGAACTGGACCTCGCGCACGAGGCCGCAGCCCTCTCCGGCCCGCTTGCGCGCCCGCTGAAGCAGCTGATCGCGTTGGTGGAACGTCGAACCGGCCTGTACCTGACTCGACCGGAAGATGCTGTACTATGGTGATGGAAATCGTCTGCCCGGCAGGAACGCCCGCCGCCTTGCGCGCAGCCGTCAAGGCCGGGGCGCATACAGTCTATTGCGGCTTCAATGACGAAACCAACGCGCGCAACTTTCCGGGCCTGAACTTCGACCGGGCCGAAATGCGCGCGGGTGTTGCCTTTGCCCATGACCACGGGGCCAAGGTACTGGTTGCGATCAACACGTTTCCCCGCGCCGGCAGCGAAGCAATCTGGCATCGCGCGGTGGCCGACGCGGAAACCTGCGGCGCGGATGCCGTGATCCTCGCCGATATCGGGCTGCTGGATTATGCCGCGCGCAACCATCCGGGGCTGCGCAGGCACCTGTCCGTGCAGGCCGCGGCGGCGAATGCCGATGTGATCAACTTCTATGCCGAAACCTTCGGCGTCAAACGTGTGGTCCTGCCGCGCGTGCTGTCGGTTCCCGAAATCGCCGCCATCAACGCCGAAACAGAAGTCGAGACTGAGGTATTTGTGTTCGGCGGGCTCTGCGTGATGGCCGAAGGTCGCTGTTCACTGTCCTCTTACGCCACCGGGCTGTCTCCGAACATGAACGGCGTCTGTTCGCCCGCCAGCCATGTCGAATACCAGAACGATCAGGGCGCGTTGAACACGCGCCTGGGCGGTTACCTGATCCACCGGGTCGAACGAAATCAGCCTGCACCCTATCCGACATTGTGCAAAGGGTGCTTTTCCGCAGGTGAAAAGACGGGCCATTTGTTCGAAGACCCCGTCAGCCTGAATGCGGAACGGCTGATCCCGCAATTGCAGAAGGCCGGTGTCACCGCGCTGAAAATCGAAGGGCGCCAGCGCTCGAAATCCTACGTTGCGCAGGTGGTTCGGAACTTCCGTGCCGCTGTCGACGCGCTTGAGGCCGGGCGCCCTCTGCCCGAGGGGATGCTGGCCCGTTTGTCCGAAGGGCAGGCCATGACAACCGGCGCATACAAAAAAACCTGGAGATAGCGCGATGGAACTGACCGTTGGCCCCAACCAGTTTTTCTGGCCCGCCGATAGCTGGACATCCTTTTACGAGGATTTGGCCCAAACCCCCGTCGACCGCATCGTGCTGGGCGAGCTGGTTTGTTCCAAGCGCCTGCCGTTTTATCAGGACCGGATTCCCGACGCGATTGCCCGGCTGGTTGAGGCAGGCAAACAGGTTGCGCTGACCAGTCTTGCACTGGTGACGCTCAAGCGTGAACGCAAGCTGACCGCCGATCTGGCGGATCTGGGGGTCACGGTCGAGATCAACGATCTGACTGCGCTGGCGCATCTGCCCGAAAACACCGATTTCGATGTCGGACCGCTGATCAATGTCTATAACGAAGGCACATTGGCATGGCTGGCGTCACGTGGGGCGCGTCGCATATGCCTGCCGCCGGAACTGCCAATCGCCTCGGTCAGGGTTCTGGCACAAGCCGCCGCCAGTTTGGGTGTCGCGGTCGAGGTTTGGGGCCACGGTCGCCTGCCGCTGGCCATCTCCGGCCGGTGTTACCACGCGCGCCTGCATGAGCGCAGCAAGGATAATTGCCAGTTTGCCTGCGAAAACGATCCCGACGGGCTGGAAGTGCTGACCGGCGATGGACAGCCGTTCATGGCCATGAACGGTGTGCAGACCCTGTCAGACAGCTATGCCTGCACGGATCATCAGATCGAGTTGCTGCAAAGTGCTGGCGTCGCGGCCCTGCGCCTGTCGCCGCAATCTCAGGGGTTCCCAAGGCTCTGCGCGCTCTACCGACAGCGGCTGGATGGGCAACTTGACCGGGGCGATCTGGAACATGCGCTGCGCGCCGCCGATCCCGGTATAAGGCTAAGCGACGGGTTCCTGACCGGCGCATCCGGCGCTGAATGGTCGGGTTCGGCATGCGCGCCCACCGAAGCAGCACGCTGATCATTCTGGAAAAGACCGGCATCCGATAGCGAATTTTCAGCACGACCTGAGCGGGCGATCCGGAAAATCTATGGATCGTCCTGCACAGTCAGGTGGTCACAGGCAGGCGTTGCCGCACCAGTTCGGCCCACAGGTTTGCTCCCAATGGCAGCAGCGCGTCGTTGAAATCATAGTCATTCGCGTGCAGGGGGCGGCCATTCGACCCCTCGGTTCCATTGCCGATCAGCAGAAAACACCCCGGAACCGCTGCCGCAAATTCCGCGAAATCCTCGGAAAACGACATGGCGGTCCGGTCGCCGTCAACCTCCAAACCCAGCGTTTTTGCTGCTGAAACCACATGGGTTGCGGCGTCGGCATCGTTGATTGCCTCGATGAATTCGGTCTGGAACTCCACCGTCACCGCGACACCGTGGCTTTCCGCCACGCCTGCTGCAATCTGCCGCATGTGATGTTCAATCCGCGCGCGGTCGTCGGGGGACATCGCCCGTGCGTCCCCTTTCAACACCGTTCGGCTTGGCAGGACGTTGCGCTGCCCATCGGTGATGAACTCGGTCACGGAAACGACCGCGCCAGACGCCGGGGCAAGCTTACGCGAAACGATGGTTTGCAAGGCCAGAACAAGCTCTGCTGCGGGCGTAAGTGTCTCGCGCCCGACATGGGGCATCGAGGCATGGCCGCCCTGACCAGTGATTGTGATCTCGAATAGGCTTTCGCTGCAACAAACAACACCGGCGCGGGTTGAAACCCGCCCAACGGGTTCGCCCGGCAGATTGTGCGCGCCATAGACTTCGTCAATCGGAAAATCCCGCAGGACGCCTTCATCAATCATCGCCCGCGCACCCAGCCCGTGCTCCTCATTGGGCTGGAACAGGAAGACAACGGTGCCGTCAAAGCCCTGATCCCTGGCCAAAAGCTCGGCCGCGCCCAGCAGCATGGTCGTATGGCCGTCATGGCCGCAGGCGTGCATCACGCCCGGATTCTGAGACTTGTAGGCAAAGTTGTTGGCCTCGGTAATGGGCAGGGCGTCGAAATCCGCGCGCAGACCGATGGACCGGTTGCCATGGCCCGCTCGCAGAACACCAACAACGCCGACACCCTCATGCACTTCGATGCCAAGGCTTCTCAGGTGATCGGCGATCCGGGCCTTGGTCCAGTCCTCCTGAAAGCCAAGCTCGGGGTTGCGGTGAAACTCATGCCGCAGGGCGCGCAGGTTCTCAAAAAAACTCGTCAAGGCAACTCTCCTTCGTCCTGCTTTCTTTCGTCATTGCTACATGGTTTTGCAATCCCGCTCAAAGATAGGTTCCGATTGATGCACGTTGCCCCCGGATGAGAGCCCTGAACAATTTCGATCCCGCGAGGGGAACACCAGCCCACGCATCACAAGACGGCAGGTCTGTAAACCATTCTGCGCCTACATCCCGTTGCGGGGGATGACAAAAGACTGTTCTTCCTCAAAGATCAGGTCGTCACCCGACCACGCCTTTAGGCGAGCGGTCAGGTGAAATTCGGTCGCAGTCGCCCTTTGTTCGGAACAGGTCCAGATCTTGGCGGACCACCCCTCGCGGTCGAAACCGGCGGTTTGCTCCATTGTGGCTACTGCCGACAACGGATCATCCGGCTGGATGGTATAGCGTCGATCCGACATATCGCTCAGCACCGTGCCGATATCGTCGAGGCGAATATCGCCCACCGGCCCAAAGACACCCCCGTCAAGGAAATACCTGTGTGTCACCTCGCCATTGGTCAGATCGGTGTGGACCGAACGCTCCATCGAACCGGAGCGAACGTTCGTCTTCCGCGGGGCGACGTCGGGACCCCGAGGTTCGGGCAAGGGGCGTGGGGCTGGCGCGTCATCATGCTGGCTGCGCACGGGCAGGATCAGCCGCGATGTGCCGGGTTGGATCGTCAGCGTAACCGGCTCGGGCGCTGGCCACAGGACCGGCCAATAGGCGGACGCGATTTGCAGAACGATGCGATGACCCGCCAACACCCGATAACCGGTTCCATAAAGCGGGACAGTCACGTGCATGTCTTCGCCGGGTGTGATCGGTGTTGGTTCAGTGTCGCTGATCCGGTGCGTCAGATTGCAGAACCCGCGTGCAATCAATGTCTGCGCGCCATCCGGGGCCTCATCCACCAGCAAGGCCGCAACAAAACCCTGCGCCCGATCGGCAGAAACTGTCAGGTCTACCGAGGGCTGGCCCAGAATATCGATCGGCTCTCCAAGTGGCTCTGCTTTGAATTGCAGCGCCCCTGCGGCTTCGATCCGGCAATCTGCCGCCATATCTCCGGGTATTGCAAAGGAACACATGTCGCCCGCTGCGGCCCCGAAATTCTGCGGCGAACAAACCGACATCTCCCCGCCCGACCCGGCGGAGGCGTCCAGCGTTCCGTCATTCAGCCACAAGGGCTGGTCCTTGACATGTGGCGATGGCCAGCTTGGCTCCTCGATCCACTGCCCGTCGCGGTGCACATGTGTTCCGGACGGGGCGGCACTGTCCTGCAGGAAAAACCGCAAGGGCGGCTCGTCCATCAGGCCCGTGTCGATCCCCTTCAGCCAATGGTCCCAGAACCGGATCACCTCGCCGACGAAATCGACCCGGGGCCCCGGCACCCCTTCTTGCGGGTACAGATGCGCCCAGGGGCCCATCAGGATCTTGACCGGCCCGCTCAGGTGTTCCGCGATGCGGAAAGGAGTGTCGCGATACAGGTCCATCCATCCGCCAAAGAAATACACCGGCACATCGACATCCGCGTAGTTTTCGCAGATCGAACCGCGCCGCCATATGTCGTCATGGGTCTGATGTTCCAGCCACATGGCGGGCCAGAATTCAGCCCCCTCCAACCGTGCACGCCACATGTCGATCCAGCGATCCGCGCCCACGATCTCGGGGTCGGGCGGCATGGCATTGTACAGCTGCATGATCGAGCCCCACCAGAAATTGTCATTGGCCAGACAGCCGCCGTAAAAGTGAATATCCTCGCGCCAGCGGTCATCCGTTCCCATCACCGGAGCAATCGCCTTCAGCGCAGGCGGGCGGGTAGCGGCCACCTGAAAGGCGTTATACGCCCCCCAGCTTTTGCCAAACATTCCGACATTTCCGTCGCACCAGTCCTGATCGGCAATCCACTGGATGATGTCGTGCCCGTCCTGAATCTCCTGATGCGAATACTCATCCTCGGGGATCCCGTCGCTGTCGCCATAGCCGCGGATGTCCACCCGGATCGACGCATAGCCTGCAGCGGCGAAATGCGGATGCATGCTTTCATCCCGCATCCGGGTGCGATCCCGGCGGCGATAGGGGATGTATTCCAAAACACAGGGAGCAGGCGTTGCTCGGGCCGAGCCGGGCAGCCAAAGCCGTGCCGCAAGTTTAGCGCCGTCCGGCATGGGAATCCAAACGGTTTCGATGACCTCTGTATTGCTCATGTCCGGTCCTTTGACTGACTGTCAGGTGAAAAGCTGTTTGTGGCGTGCTTGGCCGGGGGGTTTTTCAATGGCCTCACCATCGAAGCCCCAAGCGCAGCGCATCATAAATGGCGGCATGCGTGTTGCGTGATGAAATGGCATCGCCGATCCGGTACAGATCAAACCCCGCCTCTGGGACCGATTGCGGAAACACGGGGCCGGACCCGCCGACCAGCGCTTCATAATCCACGGCGCCCAAGTTTCGCGACAGCGGTTTCAGATCGAAGTACAGATCATCCAGCGGCAAAACACCCTGATTGACAACCACCTGATCATACAGGCGCTTTTCTATCAGGTCCGAGTAATCCGTACCAATGGCTGCCTCCAGCTGATTGCCTGATCGCACCAATGATTTCAGCGTCCGGGCGACTGTGAACTCGGCACCGGTCTTTTGCAGGGCGCGCATGTAGGGCACCAGGTTCATCCCCATGATTTCGGGGGCAAAACTGCGGTCTCGGGTCATGATTTCTACCCGCCCCCCCGCTTGCGCGATAGCCTCAGCCGCCATCAGGGCCGGGTGATCCCCTGCATCGTCATAGATAAGGACATTGTCGCCGGGGCGCACATCACCGGTCAGGATATCCCAGGCAGTAACCGCCAGATCGTTACCCGCCTCCAGAACCGTCACCTCGGGCAATCCGCCGGTTGCGATCACCACCATGTCCGGCGCAAGCGCAGTTACAGCATCGGCGTCCGCAAAGGTGTTGAAACAAAATGTCACGTCGCGTGCGGCGCATTGGGCCATGCGCCAGTCGATGATCCCGATCATCTCGGCCCGGCGCGGGGACTGCGCGGTCAGCCGCACCTGACCGCCGGGTGCGGGGGCGGCCTCAATAACGGTGACGTCATGCCCGCGCTCGGCCGCGACCCGCGCCGCCTCAAGCCCGCCGGGGCCTGCGCCCACAATCACCGCGCGGCGGCGCGTTTCAGCGGCGGGGATCAGATGCGGCATCGACAATTCGCGCCCGGTGGCCGGGTTGTGGACACACAGCGCCTCACCCGCCTGATAAATGCGGTCAAGACAGTAAGTGGCACCGACACAGGGCCGGATGTCCTCTTCCCGTCCAGCCCGGATTTTGGCAACGATCATCGGATCTGCCATATGCGCGCGGGTCATGCCGACCATGTCCAGCAGGCCCGAGGCCACCGCATGCCGCGCCGTCGCCACATCGGGAATGCGCGCGGCGTGAAAGGTCGGCATCCCAACCTCGGCCCGAACCCGCCCGGCAAAATCCAGATGGGGTGCGCTTTTCATGCCCTGAACCGGGATCACGTCCGTCATGGCCGGGTCGGTATGAATACGCCCGCGAATGATGTTCAGGAAATCGACCTGACCGCTGTCGCGCAGCCTTCGGGCAATCTCCAGCCCTTCCGCTTCAGTTATGCCGCCCTTTTCCACCTCATCGGCGGTGTAACGGACCCCTATGATGAAATCGCTCCCGACGCGGTCGCGGATTGCGTCCAGAACCATGAAACCAAAGCGCATCCGGTTGTCCAGATTGCCCCCAAAGGGCGCCTCCATCCGATTGGTCATCGGCGACCAGAACTGATCGATCAGATGACCGTAGGCCTGCAATTCAATTCCATCCAGCCCGGCGGCCTGCATCCGTTCGGCGGCATCGGCGTAATCGGTCACGATCCGCGCGATGTCGAAATCTTCCATCTTCTTGGCAAAGGCCCGGTGCGCTGGTTCCCGGTCGTGCGACGGCGACAGGGACGGCAGCCAGTCACCCTTGTTCCAGCCCGTGCGCCGCCCCAAATGGGTCAGCTGGATCATCACCGCACAGCCATGGGCATGGCAGGCATCCGTCAGCTCCGCCATCCAGCGGACCACCTCGTCCTTGTATGCCAGGATATTGTTGAACGCAGGCGGGCTGTCGCGGCTGACAACGGCCGACCCCGCCGTCATGGTCATCGCAACCCCCGCTTTGGCCCGCACCTCGTGATAGGCACGATAGCGTTCCGTCGGCATCCCACCTTCGGGATAGGCGGGTTCATGACTGGTTGTCATGATCCGGTTTTTCAGCGTCAGGTGCTTTAGCTGATAAGGTTGCAGCAAGGCATCGCGGCTCATGATTGCGCCTCGTGATCAGTTTGATTGCGCAAGGCGGCAACAGGGTCGGATGACATGCAGTTCTCCGGTTATCTGGGGGCAAGAGGTGATGGTCTTCGCCGATTGAAATCAAACTGGAATTGCCAAGTCAAATTTGTTTTCAATCAGACGTTTTCGACCAATTTTCCCCGTGCCTATCGCCCTAGTGGACACGACAAGCGCGGCCGTGCGCCCCCGGCTGGCGCATGTCTTCAGTTAATAAACGGAGTGCCCTCGCGCAAACAGGCGACGAGGCCGGGCTCAGGGCACTTCGGAATGGACGCTCAGCAGGGTTTCCAGAAACAGTTTGGCCGCGCGTGTCGGATCCGGCTGTTTCCGCGTCACCGCCGCAAAGCGCGTTCTGTATTTGATTTCCTGCGGCATCACCTGCCTCATAAGCCCCTTATCAACAAATTCCTGCGCCAGATGGTCCGGAAGAAAGCCCAGATAGCTGCCCGACAGAATAAGTATTGCAAGGGCTTGTTCGTTCTGCACTTTGGCGGCGCGCCGAAACCCCAGTTGCTGGCCGTAGATCAGGTTGGGCGAGTTCACGTTCAGACCCGCATAGTTGAACGCCTGAATGTCCCGCAAGCTCAGCGTGTCAGCGGACTGGCTGAACAACGGATTGGCCTGCCCGCAATACAGAAACATGTTTTCCCCATAAAGCGGCGCATAATGCAGGCTTGCCGAGGGGCGGTGCAGGGCGATGATCCCGACATCCAGCTGCCCGCTGATAACCATGGTCTCAATGACGTTAGGCGGTTCAATCGACAACTCGATCTGGATGGCAGGGGCGGCTTCGTTGAAGCTGTGAATGGCGCGGGCAAGGCGCGCTTCGGGGTTCGTGGTGCATTGATCGAACAGCGCCACGCGGATACTTCCTGCCAGTTGCTGCTTGATCTCGTTGACTTCGGTTCTGAACTGCGAAACCGAAATCAGCAGGTCTTCTGTCGCGGCCAGCACTTTCTCGCCGTCTTCAGTCAGGGAAAAACCCGCCGGGCCACGGTTGCACAGCTTCAGATCCAGCCGAAGCTCCAGATCCGATATGTGTTTCGAGATTGTTGATTTCCCGATGTTGAGCTCAATTTCTGCTGCCGAAAACCCTCCGCTTTCCGCAACGGTTTTGAAAACCCGAAGAAGGCGAATGTCCGTGTCCCCGATGCGGGTGGCCAGTGGGTTTTGTCTCATATTATAAGTTCGACATTTGTGAAACCTTTCACGCAAATATTAACAACGACGAAACCATGTTGGCAAGATAGCCTCTTGTGGCCGAGGCAGAATCGGACTGGCCACCTTCTCCCCAGGCCATCGCGCACCTCGAAACACGACAAATGGGAGGACATCCATGTCATTTATCAAAAAGCTTGGCACCATCAGCGCCGCCGTTTCCGTTGCTGCACTGATGGTTGCGGGCACGGCTGATGCGAAGAACTTCAAGATCGCGGTGGGCGATAGCGCAGGAAGCGCACAGGAAGCTCTGGGCATCGCCTTCGTCAAGGCGCTGGAAGAGAAATCGGGCGGTGCCCACACCGCAACGCTGTTTCTGAACGGTCAGCTGGGGTCCGAACAGGACACCGTGAACGAGGCAGCGATCGGAACGCTGGATATGTCGCTGCTGGCGATCAACAACATCACGCCGTTCTCGCCTTCGGTCGGTGTTTTCACGCTGCCTTACGTGATCCTCAGCCTGGAAGATGCCGAAAAGCTGACTCAGGGCCCAATCGGTCAGGAACTGGTCGAAAACACCATCCGTGATGCCGGCGTGCGCATCATCGGCTGGACCTATACCGGTTTCCGCCGCCTGACCAACTCGAAAAAACCGGTCAAATCGGTTGCTGACCTTCAGGATCTGGTCATCCGCGTTCCCAAGAACGAGATCATGATCGAAACCTACAAGGCATGGGGCATCAACCCGACGCCAATGGCCTGGTCGGAAACCTTCACCGGACTGCAAACCAAGGTGGTTGACGGGCAGGACAACCCATACCTGACCATCAACGCGATGAAGTTCTACGAGGTTCAGGACCACGTCACCAACCTGCGTTACATCTTCTCGATCGAACCGCTGATCGTTTCAGAAGCGGTCTTCCAGGACCTGTCCGCAGAAGATCAGGCAATTATCCTTGAAGCGGGACAGGAAGCCACCCTGGCTTCCGCACAGTTCCTGCGGGATTCCGAAGCCGCCATCAAGGAAGAGCTGACCGCCAAAGGTATGGAGATCATCGATCCCGAAAACGACGAAGCCGAGTTCATCGAACTGGCGACAGGTGCCGTATGGCCCCAGTTCTACGACTCCATCGGTGGCGTCGAAAAACTGAACACCGTTCTGGAAGCCATTGGCCGCGAGCCGGTGCAGCAATAATCGCCGCAGAGCGATACCGGGAAGAGCGCCACGGCGCTCTTCTCATCTCAGGGAGGAGTGAAACCACATGTTCTGGAAATTTCTGGACAACATAGAAAGTGTCATCTGCCGGATACTCTTATCCGGCTTTGTCTGCCTTTTATTCGTGCAGATCATCGCGCGCGAAGTCTTCGGCTTTTCGGTCAGCTGGATCGAAGAACTCTCGGTCTACATGTTCGTATGGTTCGTCTATTTCGGCGCAAGTTACGCCGCCTTGAAAGGGGCGCATAACCGCGTGACATTCCAGTTCAAGTTCCTGCCTGAGGGGGCGATCAAGTACATCGAAGCCTTCGCCGATCTCTTCTGGCTCTTCTTCAATGTCTACTTCCTCTATCTGGCGACAGATTTTGTCTTCAACAAGATGAACAAGTTCTGGAAATCCCAGACCCTGGGTGTCGAGATGAAGTATATCTACATGGTGCTGCCCATCGCGTTTGCGCTGATGACCGTCCGCATCATTCAGGTGAATTACCTCCGCCTTGTCAAAGGCGAGGACATTCACGATCCCGATCAGATCGACCTCGACGAAATCAAAGCTGCGACCGAAGCAGCAAAGAAATCCTAAGGGCAGGGGGTTAAATCATGGAATCCGAAATCGTCACGGTCCTGTTTGGATCATTTCTGTTCTTGCTGCTCATTGGCGCGCCGATCACGGTGGCGCTGGGTGTCGCGTCGCTGATCTCGTTTCTCTATCTGGGCGATAACCCGATCAAATTCGTGCAGATCGCCTTTACATCCGTGGGCTCGTTCCCGCTGATGGCGCTGCCAGCCTTTATCCTCGCCGGGGCCCTGATGGAGGCTGCCGGTATCTCAAAACGCCTGATCAACGTTGCCGAAAGTCTGGCCGGTCCTTTCACCGGTGGTATTTCGGCCGCAACGGTCATGGCCTGTCTGTTCTTTGGTGCAATTTCGGGCTCGGGCCCGGCAACAACCGCGGCTGTTGGGATGCTGATGATCCCGGCAATGATCGACCGCGGCTATGAGCGCGGCTATGCCTCGGCGATCACTGCGTCCTCTGGCGGCCTCGGGATTATCATTCCTCCCTCCATCCCGATGGTGATCTTCGGCATTGCCGCGCTCGGTATGGCCCCGCCGCCCGAAGCGGTCGAGAAATTCGGCACCTTCCAGTCGGTTTCGATTTCGAAATTGTTCATTGCCGGGTTCGTACCCGCCTTCCTGATCGCCACTAGCCTTTTGATCCTGAACTACTTCATGTCGAAAAAGCGCGGCTACAAAGGCGTCGCCGAAGGCTGGTCGATCCGCCATGTGGGCTGCGAAATGTATCGCGGGTTCTGGTCTTTGATGGCGCCGCTGGTGATCTTGGGTGGTATCTATACCGGCTTCTTCACCCCGACCGAGGCAGCAATCGTCGCGATCTTCTATACCCTGTTCGTGGGGGTAGTCATCTATCGCGAACTGACCTGGCAGTCGCTGTTCCAGTCGCTTGAAGCCACCACATGGCTGACCGGTCGCGTCCTGCTGATCCTGTTCACCGCTACGGTGTTCGGACGTCTTTTGGTGGAAAACCAGATCCCGGCGATCATCGCAGATTCGATGCTCAGCTTCACCGACAACCTCTATGTAATCTGGGCGCTGATCATCTTCTTCCTGCTGTTCGTCGGCATGTTCATGGAAACACTGGCCACCATCCTGATCCTTGTTCCGGTAATGCTGCCGGTAGCGTATTCGGTTGGTATCGATCCGATCCACTTTGGCGTGGTGATGGTCTGTACGCTGGGCATCGGGTTCCAGACCCCGCCGCTGGGCGAAAACCTGTTCATCGCATCGGGTATCTCGAACATCTCGATCGAACAGATCTCGTTGCGCGCGCTGCCTTTTGCGGCGGCAAACACGGTGGCGATCTTCATAATCGCCTTCTTCCCTGAACTGTCGCTGTGGCTCCCACGGCTGTTTGGCTACTGATCTGAAAGGATGACGACATGAAACAGATGGTCTCCAACATCCTGTTTGCCACCGACCTGTCCGAAAACTCGGGTCACGCCATGCGCCATGCCGCCAGCATCGCTCAGGCCACCGGGGCGGAGATTCACGTGTTGCACGTGAATGAACCCCTGTCGGACGACGCCAAGATCACGATGGAAATCTTCATCATGAACGAAGAGACCCGCAAGACCGCCATTGAGCGTCGTCACGAGATGGTGCGCAAGGTTCTGGCCGAACGGCAAGCCAAGTTCTGGGCGCAGTTCGACGGCGACGACGGGAAAATTCGCGATCAGGTCACCTCGGTCGAGGTGACTGACGGCCATCCGGCAGAAGTGATCCTGCGCCGCTCGGTCGAACTGGGTTGCGACCTGATCGTGCTGGGCGCGCATGATCACGGCTTTTCGCACACCTTCCTGGGCACGGTCGCAAAACGCGTTTTGCGGCGCTCCAGGATCCCGACACTGATCGTTCCAAACCCGGACGAAATGTAACAACCCCACTGACAAGGAAGTACAAAATGAACAAAACCCTGACCGCGCAGGACCTGGCGGACACGTTCGACGCGTTCAACCGCCACGACATCGACGGCGTGATGACCCACTTCGCCGACGACTGCGTGTTCTACACCGTGGCCGGTGACGAGAAATACGGCAACAAGGTTGAAGGTGCCGAAGCCATCGCCGCCGCGTTTTCGGGCGTCTGGGCAGGCATGAAAGACGCCCATTGGGATCATCACAGCCACTTTGTCCACGGTGATCGTGCCGTATCCGAGTGGACCTTCTCGGGAACCGACGCAAACGGAATGCGGATCGAAGCCGAAGGTGCGGATCTGTTCACCGTTCGTGACGGTAAAATCATTGTAAAACAGGCGCTTCGCAAAGCGCGCCCAATGTTCAAAGCCTGATCCGCCGCCCTGCGCGCAGCCTCGGAGAAAAACAAGAGTGGTGGATAACAGCATCCCGCGTCACTGGCCCAAGGCCAGTTATGACCCCAAATATGACCCGATCATTGATGCGGGTCCGGGTCACAATCGCGACCACGCGCCCACGTATTGGATTGGAACGGCCGGAACACCTCCGGCCGATGATGGACCTGTGTCCAGCGATATGGATGCGGATGTGGTGGTGATCGGATCGGGGTATACCGGTCTGTCGACCGCCATTCATCTTGCCAAGGAACACGGCATTCAAGCCGTTGTTTTAGAAGCAAATACCGTCTCCTGGGGCTGCTCCACCCGCAATGGCGGGCAGGCCCAGATCTCATCCGGGCGGCTCAAGCGGTCGCAATGGATCGAACGGTGGGGAACGGACGTGGCCAAGCGCATGCATGCCGAGGTCACAGAAGCGTTTCAGCTGTTCAACGATCTGATTGCGTCCGACGATATCGATTGCGACCCCCAGCCGGGTGGCCACTACTACATCGCGCATCGCGACAAGGTCATGCCGTCCCTCAAGAAAGAGAGCAAGCTGCTCAACGATGTGTTCGGCTACGGCTCGCGCATCCTCTCTCGGGAAGAGCTGCATGAAAAGCACGTGCGCGATATGGAGGCCGCAGGTGCCATGTGGGAACCTGACGGGACCTGCATCCATGCGGGTAAACTGGCGTTCGGCTACGTCAACATGGCGCGTCGTCTGGGGGTGAAAATTCACACCGGCAGCCCGGTCATGGGATGGCAGACGAAGAACGGCGTGCATCACCTGCGCACACCGGGCGGCATCGTCCGCGCCAAAACGGTGGCCTTGGCAACCGCGGGCTATACCCCGCCGGGTCTGAACACGCGCACAAAGCACCGCCTGATGCCTATCCTGTCCAACTCGATGGTGACACGGCCCCTAACCCAGGCCGAACTGGATGAGTGTGGCATTCAGACCAAATCGCCCCTGACGGACACGCGCACCCTGCGCCATTATTATCGTTTATTGCCTGACAACCGGATGCAGATCGGCAGCCGCAGCGCGGTAACAGGACGAGACGCCGAGAACGAAAAACACCTGGAGCTTCTGAAAAAGGGCCTCGCCCGAAAGTTCCCGGCGCTGACGGATATCAACCTCGATTACTCCTGGTGGGGCTGGGTCGATGTCAGCCACGATATGATGCCGCGTATCTTCCAGCCGGACCCGCAACAGCGCGTGTTCTACGCGATGGGATATGGTGGCAACGGCGTGATGTACTCGGCTCAGGCCGGGCGTCGTATGGCACAGCTGATCGCGGGCAAGAAAGACAAGGCCTTTGCCCTGCCGATCTTCACGTCCCCGCTGCCGAGTCACGGCATCCTGACACCCTTCCGCCGTCTGGGTCAGCGCATAGCCTATGTCGGCTATTACCTCAGAGACGAAATACTGTAATTTACCAACGCTTTAGCGTTCTGAAGATAAGGAAACACCCCTATGAAGATGACGACGGAAGAGGCCTTTGTTAAGGTTTTGCAGATGCATGGAATTGAGCATGCGTTTGGGATCATTGGCTCGGCG
>NZ_JBQFLY010000022.1:0-36259 GCF_056531545.1 Ruegeria sp. N10
ATGCAGAAAAACGGCCCCTTCAAAAACCTCTTCGACCAACAGTTCAACAAACACAAACAAAAAGTCGCACAGTAATAGGGGGAGCTGAAAATCAGATAACCGGAAAGGGTCACGCCTGTTCTGCTGTTGAGTTTGTCTGTGCACAATGAGCGTCTCCGCGCGTTGGTGTTGTGGCGCGGCAAGCGGATCCGGGGTCAGCGTTCGCCGCAATCTGGCGGCAAAGCCTTAGGGTTGCGGTGGCAAAACTGTCCCACCAATAGCCAGCGTCAACTGGCGCGCTGCTTCCATCACCGGGCGGCTCAGCCGTTCGATTTCGGCCGCTCCGACGCGACTGGTTGGCCCGGAAACTGAAAGCCCCGCGACCGCCTCTCTGTTGATATCGAAAACGGGTGCTGCAATGCATCGCATACCCGTAGTCTTTTCTTCGTTATCCACGGAAAAACCCCGCAATCTGATTGCTGCAAGATCTTTCTTCAACGCCTCAGCGCCGGTAATCGACTGATCCGTAAAAGCCTGTAAATTCGCTGAGGCCAACCTTCGGTTCAATCTGTCTTCGTCCATGTGGGCCAATAACGCTTTTCCGATGCCCGACGCGTGCATGGGTGACAATGTACCGGGCGGAAAAAACGCCCGGATACTTTCATGTGTTTCAACCTGGCTCAGGAACAGCACCAGACCTTCTTTCTCAACTCCCAGATTGGCGGTTTCACCCGTGGTTTCCATCAATTTGCGCATGATCGGCCTTGCCCGTTCCACCAGACTGGTACGACGCAAAAACCGCGAGCCGATCACAAACGCCTGCGGGCCAATGTGCCAAACCTGTTCTTCATGGTCGAACTCGACCAGACCCCTGCCCTGTAACGTCACGAGGATGCGATAAACGGTGGCCGGTGCCTGACGCATTTCATCTGAAAGTTCAGTAAGAGCTTTGCCTTGCGCCTGGCTCAGATATTCGAAAACCTCCATCGCCCGATCCAGCGATTTGATCGTATTCTGCGCGGTTTTGTCATCCCACCCCCGCGGTCTTCCCCGGGCTTTGCGACGGAGTTTCGGGTCATTGTCTTGCGATTCCATAAAAACCCTCTGTCATTTATGAAAGACTATTTCAGGATATGAAAAATATAACTCACTGACAACTATAAGTTAAATCTCTTATCCCGAATTTTGAAATGCGTTTTCAAAAAAATTTCCAATCGGGTTGCTGAAACTTATTGTGCTGGCAAGGACGGAAGGAGACCATCCATGAGCTTTCAAAACCCCGTTTTCATCCCGGGCCCGACGAACATCCCGGAAAGCCTGCGCAAAGCCTGCGATATGCCCACGATCGACCATCGTTCGCCATTGTTCGGGCAAATCCTGCATCCTGCGCGCGCGGGCGTGCGGGACATTCTAAAAAGCGACAGCGCCGAAGTCTTCATTTTCCCGTCGACCGGAACCGGGGGCTGGGAAACCGCCCTGACCAATACGCTGTCCGCCGGTGACAAGGTTCTGGCGGCCCGCAACGGCATGTTCAGCCATCGATGGATCGATATGTGCCAGCGCCATGGGCTGAATGTTGAGATCGTCGAAACCCCGTGGGGCGATGGGCTGCCGGCTGACCGGTACGAAGAAATCCTTGCCGCCGACAAAAGCCATGAGATCAAGGTTGTTCTAGCCACGCATAACGAGACGGCAACTGGCGTAAAGTCGGATATCGCTGCTGTGCGCAAGGCGCTGACTGCCGCGCAACACCCGGCCCTGCTGTTTGTTGATGGTGTCTCATCCATCGCGTCGATGGATTTCCGGTTTGATGAATGGGGCGTGGATGTTGCCGTTACGGGGTCGCAGAAGGGTTTCATGTTACCCGCTGGCCTTGCCATCGTCGGTTTCAGCCGGAAAGCGATGGAAGCAACCAAAACCGGCACTCTGCCCCGCACATTCTTTGACGTCCGGGACATGACCAAGGGATACGCCAACAATGCTTACCCCTATACACCCGCTGTCGGGTTGATGAATGGCCTCAATCAAGCCTGCTCTATGCTGCTGAGTGAAGGTCTGGAGAACGTTTTTGCCCGGCACCACCGGATTGCGGAAGGGGTCCGTGCCGCTGTGGGGGCGTGGGGGCTGGAGCTTTGTGCCAGCAGCCCGGCGGTCTATTCCGATACCGTAAGCGCAATCCGTACGCCGAACGGCTTCAACGCGACGGATATTGTCACGCACGCAGCTGAAAAATACGGCGTAGCCTTTGGCGTGGGCCTTGGTGAGGTCGCGGGCAAGGTGTTCCGGATCGGGCATCTGGGCAGCCTGACGGATGTCATGGCTCTGTCCGGGATCGCCACTGCCGAGATGTGCATGGTTGACCTGGGACTGAACATCGACCTGGGGTCCGGAGTTGCCGCCGCACAGGAATACTATCGCGGCCATCCCGGTTCCGTTCAGAAGAACGCGGCATGATGAAAGATTGCACAATGTACATTCCAACCTATGAAGACATGCTTGCGGCGCATGACCGGATCAAACCCTATATCCGCCGCACCCCGGTGCGAACTTCGGACTTTCTCAATGAACTGTCAGGCGCGCAGCTGTTCTTCAAATGCGAAAACTTTCAGGAACCAGGCGCTTTCAAAGTACGAGGTGCTGCGAATGCGGTTTTTGGGCTGGATGAGAAACAGGCTGAAAAAGGTGTCGCCACCCATTCTTCGGGCAATCACGCCTCGTGCCTGTCTTATGCGGCGATGAAACGGGGCATTCCCTGCAACGTGGTCATGCCTCGGACAGCGCCGCAGGCCAAGAAGGATACGGTCCGCCGTTATGGAGGGAAGATTACAGAATGCGAACCCTCCACCTCGTCGCGCGAAGCGACATTTGCCGAGGTTCAGGCGGCTACGGGCGGTGACTTTGTTCATCCCTACAACGATCCTCGGGTCATCGCCGGGCAAGGCACCTGTTCGCGAGAGTTTATCGAGCAGACCGACGGTCTGGACGCGGTCGTTGCGCCAATCGGCGGTGGTGGCATGGTGTCTGGAACCTGTTTGACCCTGTCCAATCTGGCCCCAGAAACAGCGGTCATCGCGGCAGAACCCGAACAGGCAGACGACGCCTATCGCAGCTTCAAGGCCGGTCATATCATCGCGGATGATGCTCCAAAGACTATTGCTGACGGGTTGCTGGTTCCGCTGAAGGATCTCACCTGGCATTTCGTATCGAACCACGTTTCAGAAATTTACACTGCCTCCGAGCAGGAGATCATCGATGCGATGAAACTGACATGGAAGCACCTGCGGATTGTGATGGAGCCATCTTCGGCCGTTCCGCTGGCCACGGTTCTCAAGAACCCGGACGCATTCAAGGGCAAGCGTGTCGGATTGATTGTTACAGGTGGCAATGTCGATCTGGACCGGCTGCCCTGGATGAACGCCTGAATATACCCCAACAAAAAACAATCCCGGTATAGGATTACGGAGATGAAAGATATGAGCACTCTCGACCAGTTCGAAGTAGGTTACGACATTCCGGCCAAACCTGGCATGGACGAAGCAGATATCCAGACACCCAGCCTGATTTTGGATCTCGACGCGCTTGAGCGCAATATCAGGAAGATGGGCGATTATGCCAAGGCGCACGGGATGCGTCACCGCGTGCATGGTAAGATGCACAAGTCGGTCGACGTGGCCAAGCTGCAAGAGAAAATCGGTGGTGCCGTCGGTGTCTGCTGCCAGAAAGTTTCCGAGGCCGAAGTGTTCGTTCGCGGTGGGATCAAGGACGTTCTGGTTTCGAACCAGGTGCGTGACCCGGCCAAAATTGACCGCCTCGCACGCCTGCCAAAACTGGGCAGCCGCATTATTGTATGTGTCGACGATCTGGAAAACGTCGCTGACCTTTCGGCGGCGGCAGTCCGGCATGGAACACAGCTGGAAGTCTTCGTGGAAATCGATTGCGGCGCAGGTCGGTGCGGGGTCACAACGACACCCGAAGTGATTGAAATCGCCAAGGCGGTTGAGGCTGCTGACAACCTGAAGTTCAGCGGAATTCAGGCCTATCAGGGCGCAATGCAACACCTCGACAGCTATGAGGCACGCAAGGAGAAACTGGATACCGCTATCGCGATGGTCAAAGACGCAGTAGACGGCCTTAAAGCCGAGGGTATCGAGTGCGAGCTGGTCTCGGGCGGTGGTACTGGGTCATACTACTTCGAATCCAACTCGGGCGTGTATAATGAGCTGCAATGCGGGTCTTATGCGTTCATGGATGCCGATTACGGTCGCATCCTGGACGAGAACGGCAACCGGATCGACCAGGGCGAATGGGAAAACGCATTCTTCATCCTGACCAGCGTCATGAGCCATGCCAAGGCTGACAAGGCAATCGTCGATGCGGGCCTCAAGGCGCAGTCCGTGGATAGCGGTCTGCCTGTTGTTTTCGGGCGTGACGATGTCGAATACATCAAATGCTCGGATGAACATGGCGTCGTGATGGATCCGAGCGGGGCGCTCAAGGTCAATGACAAGCTAAAGTTGGTGCCGGGGCACTGTGACCCAACCGCAAACGTACATGATTGGTATGTGGGCGTCCGGAATGGCAAGGTCGAATGCGTGTGGCCAGTGTCAGCCCGCGGCCGCGCGTACTGAGCCTGATTGCTCAAAGAATAAGCTTTCGGCCAAACATGGCCGGACAGTCGCCCGTGCGCGCCCGCTTTTGTCGGTGAAACGCACGGGCGCACGAATTTCGAATGGAGAATGACATGCTGATCGTACCCGAGCGCGAAATCGCCAACCTCATGACCCGCGACGCGGCCTTTGAAGCCGTCGAACAGGTCTTTGCCTCTATGGCCGCAGGGGACGCCTACAACTTTCCTGTCGTGCGCGAAGCCATCGGGCATGAGGATGCTCTGTACGGCTTTAAAGGCGGGTTTGATCGCGCCGGGCTGACACTGGGCCTGAAGGCCGGGGGGTATTGGCCGAACAACCTGGAAAAGCGCGGGTTGATCAATCACCAATCCACTGTTTTTCTTTTTGACCCTGACACCGGGAAACCGTCGGCGATGGTTGGCGGCAACCTTTTGACGGCCTTGCGCACTGCGGCGGCCTCTTCTGTATCTATCAAGCACCTTGCCCGTGCGGGCGCGCGGGTGATCGGTATGATCGGGGCCGGGCATCAGGCAACCTTTCAGCTACGCTCGGCGCTGGAGACCCACACCTTTGAAAAGGTCCTTGGCTGGAACTACCACCCCGAGATGCTGCCCAACATTGAAAAGGTCGCCAGTGAAGCCGGTGTTCCGTTTGAAGCAGTCGAACTTGATGGCATGACCGAAGCGGATGTCATAATCTCGATCACCTCGGCTTTTGCGCCATCGCTGATGGCAAACCATGTCAGCCCTGGAACGCATATCGCGTGCATGGGAACGGACACCAAGGGCAAGCAGGAAGTCGAGGCGGCGTTGCTGGCCAAAGCATCTGTATTCACAGATGAAATCGCACAGTCGATTTCGATTGGCGAGGCTCAACACGCCGTGGCACAGGGCCTGATCAGGGAAAGTGACCTGGTCCAGTTGGGTGCGGTCATCAACGGAACGAACCCGGGCCGGACATCAGACGATCAGATCACGTTGTTCGATGGCACTGGCGTAGGTCTTCAGGATCTGGCGGTTGCTGCGTCTGTTGTCGAGCTGGCCGTACAGAAAGGCATCGCGATTGAGGTCGATTTCTGATGGCATCCCCGTGTGGTCGCCTAAGCGTCGCGTCGAAATACGCGTTTCTTATGTGAGCGATGGGCCAAGCCTGCCAGGCCTGAAATGAAGAAGCGGCGCACTACGTGCGCCGCTTCTTCATCTACAATTCCGGGCCGAACCGGTCAGACGTGATCGTCCTGTTTGATAGAGCCCAACCCGTGGCCTGCCATTCCACCGGACACCTCTTCCGTCGCTTCATCCGAAAGCTCTTCGGGCAGAACCAGATTCAAGACAATGGCAATGATAGCAGCAGGCAATATCCCGGATGTCGCCAGAACTTTGAGAGTTCCGGGCAGATGCTGTAAAGCGCCGGGCTCTAATTGCAAGCCCAGACCCAGGCTGAGTGAAATCGCAAAGATCACCATGTTGCGGCGGTTCCACGTCACATCCGACAGCATCGAGACACCAGCTGCAACCACCATACCGAACATCACGATCACACCGCCGCCCAGAACCTCGATCGGAACGGACGAGATCACCGCGCCGATCTTGGGGATAAGCCCGCATATGATCAGGAACAGGGCACCTATGGTTACGACCGTGCGGCTCATGACGCCGGTCATCGCGATCAGGCCGACATTCTGACTGAACGACGTGTTCGGCAGGGCCCCAAAGATGCCTGATACAGCAGTTCCAAGACCATCGGCAAAAGTCGCGCCCTGAATTTCCTTGTCGGTTGCCTCGCGTCCCGCGCCCCCTTTGGTGATACCGGACACATCCCCGACCGTTTCAACAGCCGACACGAAAGACATCGCACAGAACCCGATGATCGCCGCGAATGAAAACTCGATACCGAAGTGAAACGGGTTCGGCATGGCAAACGGAGACGCGCGCCCGACATTGCCCAAATTCACCTGACCCAGTGCGAATGCCACCACGTAGCCGACCAACAGGCCAATCAGAACTGCCGACACCGACAGCATACCACGGGCAAAAAACTTCAGGCCCAAAGTAACAACAATCACAGTTCCGGCCATGAGCCAGTTCAGACCAGAGCCGTACTCTTCGGTACCGATGGCGGGTACACCGCCTGCCGCGTACTGGATGCCGACTTTGACAAGCGCAAGCCCGATCATGGTGACAACAAGACCGGTAACCAAGGGCGGAAGCGCAAAGCGAATACGGCCAATGAACAACCCAAGGCTGGCATGAAACAGGCCGCCAACGACTATGCCACCCATCAATACAGCAATCGCATCAACGCCCTTTCCAACCACCAACGGGATCATGATCGGAATAAAGGCAAATGACGTCCCCTGCACGATTGGCAGGCGGGCACCAACAGGCCCCAGCCCAATGGTCTGGAACAGTGTCGCAACACCCGCAAAGAACATCGACATCTGGATCATGTAAATCATCTGCGGGAAATCGGGGCTGTTCGAACCAAACCCGAAACCCGCCGCACCGCAAACGATGATCGCTGGCGTGACGTTGGAAACGAACATCGCCAAAACGTGCTGAATTCCCAAAGGAACCGCCTTCAGAATTGGCGGAGTGTAGTTCGGGTCACGGAGCTGCTCCGGCGTCCCTAAAGTTGCATCTGACATCGCGTTTTTCCTCCCAAAAAACTACGTGGGCCGGCCCCTCTTCCGGCAATGTCCCCTATTCAGTGATCGTGTAGGCGTTCTGGAACCAATACTCCTCAAGGTTTGGCCCGTTTCCTATTCGGTCGACCACGGCGAACAACCCAGGGGGATGAAGCGGTGTCAGCACCCCGTGCCAGGTGTTCCGGTGATAATTCACGCCCTGTCCGGGCGCGGTGATGAATGCAACAGGCTCACCCGGCACACCCGCGTTGTCGGGCGCCACAACAACGACAAAGGGTTTATCTGAAAGCGGCAGAAAGGCCTGGCTGCCGTCGGGGTGGCGCTCGACCATTTCAAGTTTGATAGGCAGGTTGAAGGCCCGGGATTGGAAAACGCTGATCCCTGCGCGCCCCTCATGGAAATCCAGCTGGGCGCGATCATGGTATCGTGCGCATTTTCCCTGATTGATGTATTTGTCCACCGCCCCAGACACCTCTATGACATCGCCGAACGGCGCAAAGGCCTCGGCGGTCAGTGGCCGGAGTTTCAGCGTGGATGTCATTGCGCGAATTTCTCGATCAACCGCAACTCGGCAATCCGTTCGACCTGACGGCAGGCCTCAGCGAATTCGGTGTCTCGGTCACTGTCTATCCGACGGTGAAAAGCCTCCAGAATGCTTGCTTTGGTGTTGTCCTTGACCGCAATGATAAAAGGAAAGCCGAACTTGGTTGTGTAGGCGTCGTTCAGGGTCGTGAAGGTCACACGTTCTTCATCTGTCAGCATGTCCAGACCTGCCCCAGCCTGTTCTGCCGTGCTTTCCTTGGTCAGACGTCCCGCAGCAGCAAGTTTGCCTGCCAAATCAGGGTGGGCTGTCAGGACGCCAAGCCGCTGCTCGGTTGTGGCGGAACGGAATACGCGCGCCAGCGCGTTGTGAACACCTGCGGCATTGTCATGTGTGGGGCCCAGCTCCAGATCAAAGGCCGCTTGGGCAATCCACGGGCTGTGTTCGAACACACCGCCAAATTCAGCAACAAAATTTGGCCGGTCCATTTCCGACGGGGTCAGCTGTTGACTTGGCGGATGCGTTTGCGCCCAGTGATCAGCGATTTGTTCGCGGGTGGCAAACCAGACCCCGTCATGTTTCTTGAAGTGGTCGAGTGCGCGTTTCAGGGCCATGGCGCGACCAGGGCGGCCGATGAGACGGCAATGCAGTCCGATCGAAAGCATCTTCGGCTCGCCCGCTTGGCCTTCGGCGTAGAGCATGTCGAAGCTGTCCTTGAGATAGCTTTCAAACTGTTCGCCGTTGGTATAGCCCGCCTGAATTGCAAACCGCATATCGTTGCAATCCATTGTGTAAGGCACGATCAACTGATCCTTGCCACCAGCCTTGACCCAATAAGGCAAATCGTCGGCATAGCTGTCGGCAATATAGGCCAGCTCGCCTTCGGCGGCGGCCAGATCGACCGTGTTCATCGAACAGCGGCCCGTGTACCAGCCACGCGGTGGTTTGCCCACAACCTCGGCATGAAGCCGGATCGCCTCACGGATCTGGACGCGTTCTTCTTCCGCATCCATGTCCTTGTGCTCAACCCATTTCAGGCCATGGCTGGCAATCTCCCAGCCTGCGGCCTTCATCGCCGCAACCTGCGCCGGTGCACGGGCCAATGCTGTGGCAACGCCATAAACCGTGACAGGAAGGTCCTGTAAAAGCCGATGCACCCGCCAGAATCCGGCGCGGCTGCCGTATTCGTAGATGGATTCCATGTTCCAGTGCCTTTGCCCGGGCCAAGGGGCCGCACCGGTGATTTCGGAAAGAAACGCCTCGGATGCGGCATCCCCGTGCAAAACGTTGTTTTCGCCGCCTTCTTCATAGTTCAGCACAATCTGAACTGCGATTTTGGCCCCGTTTGGCCAGTTTGCGTTTGGCACTTGCCGGCCATAGCCGGCCATGTCTCGTGGATACCGCGTCACATCAATTTCCCTCTTGGTGAAAAGACGAATAACCCAAACAATCACCTATGTTTTTCAAAAAATACTGTAAGCAGTCTTTTGACAGACTGCCTTTGCCTGCCGCAAGGGTATTGCAATAGTAACAGCGATGCTTAGCGAGAGGTGAAAATGGCCGGTTACCTTACAACACATGTCCTGGATACGGCACGGGGCTGCCCTGCCAATGGGATGAAGATCGAGTTGTTCCGGATCAACGGAACAGACCGCGCGTTGCTGAAAACTCTGCTCACCAACGAAGACGGTCGCACCGATGAACAAATCCTTCCCGAAGCCGAGTTTTCGACAGGCGAATACGAATTGGTGTTTCATGCGGGCGAATACCTCGACGCCAGTGGCGTGCCGCCTGAAAGCCCGCGTTTTCTGGACTTGATTCCGATCCGGTTCGGAATGTCCGAACACGCCCATTATCATGTTCCGCTACTACTTTCGCCTTTCAGCTACGCGACCTATCGCGGAAGCTGAGCGTTGCGCCGCGTGATCCTGTAGACTGACATTGTATTGTTATTTTTGATACTGCTTGATCTTTCGTAGCAATACCCGATGAAAACTCTATCACCTAGAGTGCCGAAGAACTTGGATATGTAGGAGCACCGCCATGTATGACCTGGCTGTTTTGTGGGAGTGGATGGCCTTTTCCGTCCGCTGGCTGCATGTGATCACGGCGATGGCGTGGATCGGCGCGTCATTCTATTTTATCGCGCTCGACCTTATGCTTAAGCCGAACCCTGCCTTGCCAGAAGGGGCCTATGGCGAAGAGTGGGAGGTGCACGGGGGCGGGTTCTATCACACCGTCAAATATCTGGTCGCACCCGCGCGTATGCCCGAGCACCTGACCTGGCACAAATGGCAGAGCTATACGACATGGCTTTCGGGTGCGGCCTTGCTCATGATCATATATTGGGTCGGGGGCGAGTTATTCCTGCTTGATCCGACCAAAGCGGATCTGGCTTTGTGGCAGGGGATATTGATCTCTGGCGGGTCACTGACCATCGGCTGGCTGCTTTACGACCAGATGTGCAAGTCGCGCCTGAGTGAGCAACCCACCGCGCTGATGCTGTTGCTGTTCGTGATTCTGGTGGCCATGTCCTGGGGTTACAATCAGATTTTTACCGGTCGTGCCGCGCTTTTGCACCTGGGTGCGTTCACTGCAACCATCATGACGGCCAATGTGTTCTTCCAGATCATGCCCAACCAGCGGATCGTGGTGGAAGACCTCAAGGCGGGTCGGACGCCGGACGCCAAATATGGAAAAATCGCCAAGGTGCGGTCGACGCACAACAACTACCTGACGTTGCCCGTCGTGTTCCTGATGCTGTCGAACCATTATCCTCTGGCCTTTGGCACCCAGTATTCATGGATCATCGCCAGCCTGATCTTCCTGACCGGCGTGACCATCCGCCACTACTTCAACACGATGCACGCAACCGGGAAAGGGCCGCACTGGACCTGGGGTGTTACTGTCATCCTCATGATCGTGATCGCATGGCTGTCTTCTGTCAGAACCGGCGAGACATGGGAGGACGCCGAAGCAAGGGCGCTGACATCTTACGAAGAAAAATTTGCGTCGGCTGCGGGGTTTGAAGAAGCCTATGACACTGTGCTGGGCAACTGCTCGATGTGCCATGCCCGCGAGCCGGTTTATGGCACCATGAAATGGGCCCCCAAGAAGGTTTATCTTGAAACACCCGGCGATGTTGCCCGGCACGCCGACCAGATTTACCTGCAGGCCGGAATCAGCCATGCCATGCCGCCACCCTCAGCGGTTCAAATGGACGTGGAAGCGCGCCAAACCATCATCGCATGGGTGCGCGAGGTCAGAGGGCAGTAGGATTTTCACAGGACGTCCTTTCTTTCGCTTCATACCCCCTGCCGCTGGACAAATACCCTATTTCTGCCGCTCAAACAAAGCAGGGCGAGCAAGACCTGATGCCGCCCCCGGCCTAGCGCGATGGAGGGGTCAGCCATTGGGCCGACATGCCAAAGTTCGAGTTCTTCAACTCTTGCTTGGCGATGGCCTGCAAATGCACCTCATCCGGCCCATCCGCGTAACGCAGCGCGCGCGCCCAAGTATAGCTGTCGGCCAGCGGAGTATCCGGGGTCATGCCCATCGCGCCAAAGACCTGCATCGCGCGATCCGTCACAGCAGCATGCACATTGGGCGCCACCACCTTGATCAATGAAATCTCTCGGAATGCTTCTTTTGCGCCCACCTGATCAATCTTCCAGGCCGCTTTCAGGGTCAGCAATCGCGCCTGTTCGATCTCCAGCCGGGACTTGGCGATCCATTCGCGGATCACGCCCTGTTCTGCAAGCTGCTTGCCAAACGCCTTCCGTTCCTGCGCGCGTTCGACCATCAGGTTAAGTGCCATTTCCGCCGCACCGATCGATCGCATGCAATGGTGGATGCGACCGGGACCAAGCCGGGCCTGCGCCAGAGCGAACCCGCTGCCTTCCTCGCCCAAAAGATTGCTGACCGGGACACGCACATCCCTGAAGACCAGCTCGGCATGGCCCTCGGGGTCGTGCATGTTCAGAATGGTGGGGTTGCGAACAATCTCAAAACCGGGCGTGTCCTTTGGGACAATGACCATGCTCTGCTGTTTGTGTCGATCCGCATTGGGATCCGTTTTACCCATGACGATAAACAATCTGGTGTTCGGGTGGCAGGCGTTCGTGATGAACCACTTGCGGCCATTGATGACGTATTCATCCCCCTCACGCCGTATCGAAGTGGTAATATTGGTCGCGTCCGAACTGGCCACATCCGGTTCAGTCATCGCAAAAGAGGATCGGATTTCACCGTTCAACAGCGGCACCAGCCACGTCTCGCGCTGTTCCGGAGTAGCAAACATGTGCAACAGTTCCATGTTGCCGGTATCGGGCGCGCTGCAATTGAACACTTCCGAAGACCAGGCCACCTGCCCCATAAGTTCGGCCAGCGGCGCGTATTCCAGATTGCTCAGCCGGGTGCCGGGTTCATCGTCGCGCAGGCTGGGCAGGAACAAGTTCCACAACCCTTCGGCCTGGGCTAACGCCTTGAGATCTTCCATAAACGAGACCGGGAAACTGCCTGCCGCCATTTCTTCTTTGTGATCGCGTATGCGCGGGTAAATATGCGCCTCCATAAATGCTTTCAGGCGGTCATACATTTCCGTGGCGCGCGGTGATGGGGCAAAATCCATGGCGGTTCCTTCCGGTGCGTTGTGGCAGTGATGTCCTCAAACCCTGTTCGCGCCAGCACGGCCGCCAAGGCACTGTCTTCTGGTGAGTTTTATCTGGCGCTTGATTACGCTCAGTTTGCGCAATCACTCCGATATGAAAAGAGGAAAATACCAATACCGCAATCTGCCGGCGTGAAACGTCAGGTCATTGCTCTCAGAACCTGGTGGACCAACAATACCTAAGGCGATGACCAGATCCCACTCGGAGATTTGCACCGCCGGGCGAGTTTCACATCGCCCGCGCCCGGAAGTGCCTCTCAACGCGCCTTTGGCGTTTACACAGAACTAGGCCGGTGGTTTCAGGCCCAGCTGTTTCACGGCGGCGCCTGCTGTCTGAACCCATCGCTCTTTTAGGGCGTTGTTGCCATTGTGGCGCAAGCCCAGCGATTTCAGAAGCTCAAACCGTTTCAGATCATCGCCACCAAAGGACACAGCAACACGGGGCCACCAATAGTTAACCGCATCCTGCATCTGCTCGGTATCTCCGTTCCCGGCAAGCTTCACAGCACCTTCCAGCGCCAACGCGCCATGATGGGCTTCGACCGGGGCGATGCTGCGGAACGCTTCGGCCAACGGTTGATAGGAAACCATTGAAAATTCGGCCAGTTGTTCCATGACCGCACGGCTCATCAGCAGGTTCATGATGACGGCGTCAGTCCAGCCCGAGATCGGATAATTGAATACCGCAAGGCGCATGTCATGCGCGCTGCGGGTCGCACCGATATCTGCGTCACGATCCAGGCGGGCCGTCCACGGATGATGTGTGGCATATCTCTCGGTATCGGCCCCAAACTCACCCATTATCCTGAGAACCTGATCGGCGTGATCCGTTTTCTCAAGAACAATCCTCGCGGCTGCGATACGTTCCTTGATTCCCGGACCCTGATTGATGATGTCTGCGAATCCGGCGGCACCGGCAAGTTCGCTGTCCACGAACGTGGCCATCAGCTTCATGAGTTCGGCGCGGTAGCGCGGCGGAACATTGGTCGGGTTGGTCAGCACACCGCCGGCGGCCAGATAGCTGTCGAGTGTCATGGTGTCAGTCATCGGTCTTCTCCATTTACTGGTCGTAGTCCACGACCACGCGGTCGGTGACCGGATAGGCCTGACAGCTCAGTACATAGCCTTTTTCAACCTCGTAATCCTCAAGCGCGTGATTGGCGAGCATCTCAACTTCGCCTTCCAGAACGCGGCAGCGGCAGGTTGAACAGACACCAGCCTTGCAGGCGTAAGGGGCGTCCATGGCGTTTTCCAAGGCAGCGTCCAGAATGGATTGGTCCTTGGGCAGAGTTATCGTCTGAGTGGACCCATCAAGAGTGATTGATGCGCTGGTTTGGTTAGCCTGCGTGCCCGCATCTGCCGCACCTTCCTTGCGTTTAGCCCGACCCGGCTGAGCGCTGGCAAAGAGTTCAAACTTGATCTGCCTGTCGTCAAGCCCATGCGCGCGCAGCGCGGCAGCAATCCCCAGCATCATCGGCTCGGGACCGCAGATAAAGGCTGTGTCCACGTTCTGAGTATCGACCCAATGTTCGAACAGGTCAGCGCATTTTTCCTGCGTTACCAGACCGGTGAACAGGTCGATCTCCTGTGCATCCGCCTCAAGAATGTGGATTACGTTCAGGCGGCCCATATAGAGGTTTTTCAGATCTTCCAGCTCCTCGCGGAACATGATCGTGTTGATGCCCTTGTTGGCGTAGATCAGCGTAAAGCGGGATTTGGGTTCGCGGGTCAGTGTCGTCTTCAGGATCGACAGAACCGGCGTGATGCCAGAGCCGCCAGCGAAGCCAAGGTATTGTTTTTCTGCATTCGCATCGATCGGAGTGTGAAAGCTGCCCATCGGTGGCATCGCCTGCACAACGTCCCCGACGTTAAGCTCGGAATTGGCCCAACTGGAGAACGCGCCGCCGTCGACACGTTTGATCCCGACTTGCAGTACCCCGTCATCCTTGCCTGCACAAATGGAGTAGGACCGGCGCAGTTCTTCTCCGTCAAAGTCGCGGCGAAACGTCAGGTATTGGCCTGCGGTGAAATCGAACTGATCCGCCGCGCCGTTGACAGGCTCAAGCGTCACGACAACCGCATCGCGGATGGTTTTGTGGATGTCGGTGACTTTCAGGTCATGAAAACGTGCCATCCGGTGCTCCTCCTCAGATGCACTTGAAATAGTCAAAGGGTTCCAGGCAGTCGGTGCAGCGCCAATGGGCCTTGCACGGGGTCGAACCGAACTGGCTGACCTTTTCAACTGCTTTACTGCCGCAATGCGGGCAGCGCTCTGGCCCGCCCGCCGGTTGTGGCGGGGCGATGCCAAACTCTTCCAGCTTGGCGCGACCTTTTTCGCTCAGCCAATCGGTTGTCCAGGCTGGTGAGATGCAGGTTTCTATGCGCAGATCTCCGATGCCGTGATCGCGCAGGGCGGTTTCGATATCCATACTGATGATGGATGTCGCCGGGCAACCGGAATAGGTTGGCGTGACGGTTACGACCAGAGTGTCAGCGTCCCAGTGCACATCGCGCACAATGCCCAAATCCACGACGGAAATAACCGGGATTTCGGGATCGGGCACGGCATCCAGCCAGCTCCATATCTGGTCAGTCGACACCCGCATCCGCTTTTACCAGCTTGCACCGGGATAGGCGCGCTGCAGCCACTGCATCTGCGTCAGCAGATGGCCCAGATGTTCGGTATGCATGCGCCCGTCCCGCCCGCCTTTATGGGCAAATCGGCTTTCCGGAAGGGTCAATGTCGCCTTGGCCAGAACCCGTTTGACCAGCGCATCATATTCTTCGCGCAGATCGGCCGGGTTCGGCGCGATCCCGGCCGCAGCGATCTGAGCGTCGATGTCGTCGCTGACGAACATCTCGCCTACATATGGCCAGAGGTAATCCAGCGCCGCCTGCATCCGGGTGTGACTTTCTTCGGTTCCATCACCCAGACCTACGACCGTTTCTGCCGAACGCTCCAGATGATAGGCGACTTCCTTGCTGGCTTTGGCAGCAATCGCGGCGACACGATCATCAGAAGATGTCAGAAGACGGCCGAGCTTGATCGAATGCCAGGCATCGAACAGGAACTGGCGCATCAGGGTGCGGCCGAAATCACCGTTCGGAACCTCGACCAACAACACATTGCGGAAATCCCACGCGTCGCGCAGAAATGCCAAATCATCGGCGGTTTTGCCGCCGCCTATCTCTCCGGCAAGGCCAAGCCACATCTGGGTCTGCCCAATCAGGTCCAGCGCCGTGTTGGCCAGTGCAATATCCTCCTCCAACACTGGCGCGTGGCCGCACCATTCGCTGACGCGATGGCCCAGGATCAGGGTATTGTCCCCCATCCGCAGCAGGAACTGCTGAAACGCTTCGTCGCGGGTCATCACATCGCCCCCACTTCTTCGGGGATGTCGAAAAAGGTCGGGTGTCGGTACACTTTGCTTTCGCTGGGCTCATACAACGGACCTTTGTCACTGGGCGACGAGGCCGAGATGTTGTTGGCTTCTACCACCCAAATCGACACGCCTTCGTTGCGGCGGGTATAGACGTCGCGTGCGTTCTTGATCGCCATTTCCGCGTCCGGGGCATGCAGCGAGCCGACATGTCGGTGGCTCATCCCATGTTGACCGCGGATGAAGATTTCCCACAGGGGCCATTCGGTATTCATCGGGTTTCCTCCTCAGGGTAAGCTTATTCGGCGGCCAGATTGCCGGCCTGTTTCTTGCGCGCGTGGGCCAACAGCCCGTCACGCACCCATTTGCCGTCATCCCAGGCCTTGTTGCGCGCTGCCAGACGGTCGACGTTGCAGGGACCGTTACCCTTGATCACATCGAAGAATTCCGACCAATCCGGCTCTGAGAAATCGTAATGCCCGCGCTCCTCGTTCCACTTCAGGTTCGGGTCGGGGATTGTCAGACCCAGATATTCGGCCTGTGGGACGGTCTGGTCGACGAATTTCTGGCGCAGCTCATCATTGGTGTTGATCTTGATCTTCCAAGCCATCGACTGCGCGGAGTGGACGGAATCCTTGTCGGACGGCCCAAACATCATCAGCGACGGGTACCAGAAGCGGTTCATCGCGTCCTGCGCCATCTTGCGCTGCTCGGGCGTGCCTTCGGCCATCTTGCGGATCGCGTCATAGCCTTGGCGCTGATGGAAGCTTTCTTCCTTGCAGATGCGGATCATGGCGCGTGAGTACGGCCCGTAAGACGTTCTTTGCAGCGGCACCTGATTCATGATGGCAGCCCCATCGACCAGCCATCCGACGGCGCCGATATCCGCCCAGTTCAGCGTCGGGTAATTGAAGATCGACGAGTATTTCATGCGACCGTCCAGCAGCATCTCGGTGATCTCATCACGGCTGACACCCAGTGTTTCGGCCGCACAATACAGGTAGAGCCCATGGCCGGCTTCATCCTGCACCTTGGCTAGAAGGATTGCCTTGCGTTGCAGCGTCGGTGCACGCGTGATCCAGTTCCCTTCGGGCAATTGTCCGACGATCTCGGAATGCGCGTGCTGTCCGATCTGGCGGATCAGCGTTTTGCGATACCCCTGAGGCATCCAGTCCTTGGGTTCGATCTTGATATCCGCGTCGATCCGCGCCTGAAATTCAGCAAGCTTTTCAGGATCATCGTTAGACGCCTCGGATTCTACCATCTGGGCATACATGTCCCGTCTCCTCCGTTACACGCGTTCAAGAATAAGTGCAGCGCCTTGCCCGACACCGACGCACATTGTGCAAAGCGCATAGCGCCCTTTGGTGCGTTTCAGTTGGTACGCTGCGGTCAACACAAGTCGGGCGCCGCTCATCCCCAATGGATGGCCAAGGGCGATTGCGCCGCCATTCGGGTTCACATGGGCGGCGTCATCGGGCAGGCCCAACTCTCGCAGCGTTGCCAAACCTTGCGACGCGAAAGCTTCGTTCAACTCGATCACATCCATCTGGTCGATGCTCAGCCCGGCGCGCGCCAAAACCTTTCGGCTGGCAGGAACCGGACCAATACCCATGACCCGAGGCTCGACACCCGCGACGGACATGCCAACCACACGGGCAATCGGGGTCAGGCCGTTCTTTGTCGCTGTCGCTTCATTCGCCATCAGGATCGCGGCTGCACCATCATTCACGCCCGAGGCATTCCCTGCAGTCACAGTTTTGTCCGGCCCGTTCACACCCTTGAGGCCCGAGAGTTTTTCCGCTGTGGTTCCCGGGCGCGGATGTTCATCCGTATCGACAACAATCGGATCGCCCTTGCGCTGTGGAATTGAAACCGGCGTGATTTCTTCTTGGAACACGCCTGCCGCGTGCGCCGCAGCCCATCGTGCCTGGCTGCGCTCGGCAAAGGCGTCCTGGTCTTCACGGCTGATCCCATAATCTTCGGCCACATTGTCAGCCGTTTGCGGCATGGAATCGACACCATACTGCTGCTGTAGCCTTGGGTTCACAAAGCGCCAGCCAATCGTCGTGTCGTAAACCGCATTGCTGCGCGTAAACGCCGACGTCGCTTTGGGCATTACAAACGGTGCGCGCGACATGCTTTCCACGCCACCCGCAACTGAAAGATCATAATCGCCTGCCTTGATGCCACGCGCCGCCATTCCGACGGCATCCATGCCACTGGCACACAAGCGGTTTATCGTTGTTCCAGGTACGTCCGTCGGCAATCCGGCCAGCAGGGACGCCATCCGGGCAACGTTGCGATTGCTCTCTCCTGCCTGATTGGCATCGCCATAAATGACGTCATCCACACTGGTCCAGTCGACTTGCGGGTTGCGCGCCATCAGGGCCGCCAGCGGGATAGCCGCCAGATCATCCGTGCGAACCGATGAAAGCGCACCACCATACCGCCCAATCGGGGTGCGGGTTGCGTCGCAGATGAAGGCGTCCATCAATTGGGTCTCCCGTTGGAACACAAGTCATTAACCGTCTGGTCGGTTAATAAATGCTCAATCGATTCGGCGCAAGCATTATGTTACCATGTAATCGCTTATGTCAGCTTTCTGTAACATTAAATGGCACTTCTTTCACATCGTCTTCCAACCCCAAAGAGCGCCATCCCGAGCTCGGCAAAAAACGAGTCAACCACCCACCGCAGATTCCAGCGTTGCAAGATCCGGTTTGGACAATTGTCCCAGCAATCGGGACACCGCCGCGCGACACTCCGCGCCTTTCCAATCGGCGGGCAAAAAGGCCGGAGGCAGGGACGGATGGCGCAGGACCAAACGACGCCACCCATGCACAATCAATACGCGCAGCACCGCTATTTTAAGCGGATCGCCGACGCCATCGACAGGCAGCAGTTGCTCGGTGATCTGAATGGAGTGCAAGAACTGATCATAGGCAGACTTCAGCACTTCAGGGCCACAAAGGTCGCGCAGCCAGCCGGGGATCGAAATAGCGCTGCTTTCAACACCCAGCAGTTCTTCAAGGTTCTCCGGGACGGGTCCTGCCGACATGGCTGTTGTGGGGTTAACCGAAATATAATCTCCGGTCAGCATCAGATCCGCTAACTCTTTTCGCGAACTGTCTGAACTGTTGGCGATAAGCACATGCCAAGTTTCTGGTGTATTCGTCTCGCGGGAATAGATGCGCGGGGCGGCGGCGGCGCTTTGACTACGGCCAAATTCGGTCAATCTGTGAACGCTGTTTCGCCCGACCCGCGTACTTTCGATCCAGCCTTCCTTGCGCAGCCTGTGCAGCGCAACACGCGTGGCTTCGGCCTTGATCCCTGCAAGGTTGGTCAGCGCTGTGATCAGCGCGCCACTAACCTGGTCAGACCCGCTCTGGGCCAGATCACCGAAAATCGTGACCAAAACAGACCACACACGTTGCGTGCCAGTTGTGGTCAACTGGCTGACGCAGGTTTCGAACCATTCTGGGGCCGTATCTTTCATAAGCACAGTATAATCGGGCCGGAGGGAATTGCCATCCAGCCCCTGCGCACCTGCACTTGTGCCTAGTAGGCAACCATGGTCAGTAACTCGTATTCTGCGACCAGCTCATCGTCTTGCTGCGTCAGGGTAACGTGCCAGCGAACCTCGCCGTAGTCGTCATTGCGCTTGGTCTTGTGCTTGACCGTCAAACGAACCTTGATGGTGTCACCAGCCTCGACCGGTTTCATGAAACGCAGCCCGTCAAGACCGGTATTTGCCAAAACCGGCCCCTCGTTCGGTTCGACGAACAATCCGGCTGCGAAAGACAACAGCAAGTACCCATGTGCAACCCTGCCCGGGAAGAACGGGTTACGTTCCGCTGCCGCCTGATCCATATGCGCATAGAAGGTATCACCGGTGAAGTTGGCGAAGTGTTCAATATCTTCCATGGTGATAGTTCTTGTCGCAGTGTGAAGGGTCTCGCCAATCGACAAATCGTGAAACCGGCGGGTAAAGGGATGAGCAGGGCCTTTGACTTCGGTCGCGCCAGGCACCCATTTCCGTCCAATCGCTGTCAGCAGATCGGGCGATCCCTGAATAGCGGTGCGCTGCATATAGTGTTTCACACCCCGTACCCCGCCCATTTCTTCGCCGCCACCGGCGCGTCCCGGACCGCCATGAACCATGTGCGGCAGAGGGGAACCATGACCGGTGGATTCCTTCATCGAGTCACGGCTGTTGAAATACAGACGCCCGTGATAAGCCCCTGATCCCATGGCAACCTGTCGCGCCACTTCTGGATCATGGGTGATTACTGACGCCACAAGAGAGCCCTGCCCCCGGTTCGCCAGCTCAATGGCATGGTCAAGATCGCGATACCCCATCACAGTGCTGACCGGACCAAAGGCTTCGGTATCGTGCACACGTTGCGCCGCGTCAGGATTGGCGCAATGGAAGAGCATGGGCGGTAGGAACGCACCCTTTTCGGCATCAGCGCCCTCAACCACAAAATCATCGGGGTTGCCGAAGACACGCTCGGCCTCTTGCCCAAGGATAGCTGCCTTTTCCAGAACATCACGCTTCTGACCGTTCGAAACCAACGCACCCATACGGGTGGCTTCCAGCTTTGGGTCGCCAATGGTCGTTTTCGCCAGTCGCGCCGACAACGCGTCAATTACCGCCTGTACCTGCGGTTCGGGCGCGATGATCCGACGGATTGCGGTGCATTTCTGCCCTGCCTTCGTGGTCATCTCGCGTTGGACTTCCTTCACGAAGAGGTCAAATTCCGGCGTGCCCGGCGCGGCATCGGGGCCAAGGATCGAACAGTTCAGGCTGTCCTGTTCCGCAACAAACCGTACCGAGTTCTCAAGGATCACCGGGTTGGAGCGCAGTTTCAGGGCCGTATCGGCGGATCCGGTAAAGCTGACCACGTCCTGCATGGTCAGACGGTCCAGCATGTCACCCAAACCACCCGAGACCAACTGCAATGCACCCGCTGGCAAGATCCCGGACTCAAGCATCAACCGAACACACAGCTCGGTCACATAACACGAGCTCGTGGCTGGTTTTACAATCGCCGGAACGCCCGCCAGAAGGGTTGGAGCAAGCTTTTCCAGCATCCCCCAAACCGGAAAATTGAACGCGTTGATGTGAATTGCCACCCCTTGCAGCGGGGTGCAAATGTGCTGCCCCAGGAAAGTACCGTTGCGCGAAAGCTGCTCGACATCGCCATCCAGATAGACATGACCGTCCGGCATTTCACGACGGCCTTTTGCGGCAAAGACAAACATCGTTCCGATGCCGCCGTCGATATCAATCATATGATCCGATTGCGTCGCACCGGTGTTGAAAGACAAATTATACATGACCTGCTTGTGTCGGCCCAAATGGACGGACAGCGCCTTGAGCATTTTGGCGCGTTCATGGAACGTCATTTTGCGCAGTGCCGGCCCTCCGACATTGCGCGCATAGTCCAACATCCCCTGGACATCCAACGCGCTGTTACCCGCTGTGGCGATAACCTCGCCGGTCACAGCGCTTGTTATTGCGCGGGCACCCTCGCCGGGCGAAACCCACTCACCGGCTGCAAAGCTGGAAATCTGTTGGATAGTCATGAGCGTCTCCTCGTCTTAGTCGCGATCCCCGCGCTGCCATAGGCCGGTCTCGCGAAATCATATTTTAAACCGTACGGTCGGTCAATAATTTACCAAGCAATTTTCCCAAGCCGGGTTTCTCAGACCCGCGCGGGTAATCGTGCAAATCCCCGAAACCGGATACGCCCGCCCCGCTCGGCGCCGTCGGTGATGCGATAGTCTGGAAAACGGGTCAGAAACCGGCCGACGGCCACCCGGCCCTCCAGACGCGCGAGGGTCAGGCCGACGCAGGTATGGGGCCCTCCGGCAAAGGCGTGATGCTTGTTGGGGCGTCTGTCCAAGATCATCTCGTCGGGCCGGTCAAACTGCCGTGGATCGCGGTTGGCCGCACCGATACACAGATGAACATCGGTACCAGCCGGAATGGTTTGACCGTGGAACGTTACATCAACAGTGGTCAGGCGATTGCCGAACTGGTTCGGGCTTTCCAGCCGCAGAAACTCGTCCACAGCCGGAACGATCAGGTTCGGGTCAGCCAGAAACTCCGCCCGCTTGTCGCGGTGCCGGTCCAACAGCTCCAATGCGTTGCCGATCAGGTTCGTTGTCGTCTCATGCCCCGCATTCAGGATGAATATGCAGTTTTGATACAGCTCTACCTCGGTCAGGCCACCATCCGTATCGTCCTGGATCAGCCGGGTCAGGACATCCGTTGCCGGATCTCCGGGGTTGGCGCGGCGATCCTCAATGATATTCCTCAGGAAGTCCTTGAAGTCCGAGACCGAGCGGTTACCCCACTCTTCCTGCTCTGGCGTCAATTGCGGCTCCAAAGCACCAAGAATGGCCAGAGACCAATCGCGCAATGGCCCGCGTTCGGATCGTGGTATACCCAGCAGATTGCCGATGATCTCAATCGGGATTGCTCCGGCAAAATCCTCGATCAGTTCGACATTGCCTTTGACCTGCATCTCGTCCAGCAGCCCATCGACAAGCTGGATCAGACCCGGTTCCATTTGCGCCAACGCGCGCGGGTTCATCGCCCCGACCATCACCTTGCGAACACGGGTGTGCAGCGGCGGGTCATTAAACACCAAACTGGTGGTGTGGTGTTCATACAAAGGGCTGTCGACTCCGTATTTTGGACCAAATACCGCTTTCTTGTCCGATATGAACCGCGTGATGTCCCGGTAAGTAAGGTCCAGATCCTCGTACCGAGACAGGATAACCGATCCGTCAGGCTGCCAGCAGACGGGCGTATCCTCGCGCAGCGCGGCGTAGGCAGGATAGGGATCTGTGTGATACCCGTCAGGAAGCGCGGTCAGAGAGAACATCAGTGCCCCATCGCCCCCATTTGTTCAGGCAGAACCAACACCAACCACGGCACCAGAACGATCAGGGCCAGCCGGAAGATATCCGCCACCCAGAACGGAGTGACACCCTTGAAGATTGTTCCGGTTGATACATCCCCGACCACACCTTTCAGAATAAAGACATTCAAGCCGACGGGAGGAGTGATCAGGCTGATTTCAGTCACCACAACCACAACAATACCAAACCAGATCGGGTCATACCCCAACGATGTGACCAGCGGGAAAAAGATCGGCACCGTCAGCAGCAGCATCGACAGGGATTCAAAGACGCAACCCAAAATGATGTAGATTCCAAGGATCATCAGGATCACCACAAAAGGTTCAACGTCATAGGCCGTAACCAACGCGATGAGCGCTTCAGGCAGACCGGCAAGGTTGATGAAATTCGAAAAGATCTGTGCCCCGATCAGAACGGAAAACAATGCCGCGGCGGTATAGGTGGTTTCCTTCAGCACCTCAAAAGTCGACCCCAAAGTAAGCCCGCCTCGTGACAGCGCGATCAGGAAAGCGCCCATTGCGCCCATGCCTGCCGCCTCGGTCGGGCTGAAGGTCAGGTTCAGTGGATGAAAATCGAATGCACCGTACAATCCGCCAATCACCAGAAAGAACAGCAGCAATACGGCCCAGACTGAGCGCACCGCCGACAGACGCTCGGCCCAGCCGTGACGTTCACCCGCCGGTCCCGACTCGGGCTTGCGCGCGACGGTCCAGCGGACGGCAAGCAGGTAGAACAGGATGCCAAGTAGACCGGGAATGATACCCGCAACGAAAAGTTTTCCAATCGAGGTTTCGGTCAGCAGCCCGTAGATGACCAGGATCACCGAAGGCGGAATAAGGATACCAAGCGTACCGCCCGCTGCAATCGATGCCGTCGACAGCTCGTCGGAATAGCCATAGCGGCGCATTTCCGGCATTGCGACCTTGGACATGGTGGCCGCCGTTGCCAGAGACGAGCCGCAAATGGCCGAAAAACCTCCGCATGCCGCAACCGTCGCCATGGCGATACCGCCCCTGAAATGACCCAGAAAAGCATTTGAAACTGCGTAAAGCTCGCGCGCAAGACCACCTTTATTCACGAACAAGCCCATAAGGATAAACAGCGGGACGACCGACAGGCCGTAATCCTGCGCCGTGTCGGTGATCTGACGACCCACCATCGACATCGCGGCTTTCAGCCCACGCTCGGACAGGATGCTGCCACCGCGTTCATAGGCAAACCCAAGCGTTCCGACCAATCCCATTGCAAACACGATAGGTAAGCGCACCAGCACAAGAACAAGAACAAGAACAAAACCGATCAGGGCAGCGGTCATTGGGGGTGCTCCGACAAGGTATGGGGGGCAAGAAAGTGCAAAAAGCCGGTGATGACCATTGCAACAGCGGTGATCGCTATGAACCCAGAGATGAACCAGCCTACATAGAAGACAGGGATCGAAAGGTATTCCGTGACGTCCCCGTAATCCCGCGCGCGCTCGGCAAGTAGCCAGACACGTTGGATCGGCCAGATCAACATGACGCCGGACACCAGATACACGATCCCATCGCGCACCCGGCTTAACCGCAGGCGAGAAAACAGCCCATCCGTCAAGTCCACAGCGATTTGGCCCTTCCCTGCTGAGATCATCGGCAAGACCGAGAACACGAGGATGGCCATCAGGATCCGGGTCAGCTCTGTCGCCGCCTCGATCGGGGCGTTGAAGACAGAGCGCAGGATGACATCAAAGAATGTCATCACCATCAGGATGAATAGCGCGGCACAGGCCAGCAGCGTTGGCACGATACTGACGCGACGCGCAAAGGTCACGAGAGATTGCATAACGGGTCCCCAGCGGGTGAAATCGGCTGGCGGATCGCGTCCGCCAGCCCGACTGCGTTATTGCGCAGCCATTTCATTTACGATCATGTCGTAGGCTGCCTGGGCGTCGATGCCTGTGCCACTGACTTCGTCGATAACCTTGGCGCGTACATCCGCGGCAATCGCATTGAACTTTTCCAGATCTTCAGCGGATGCGGCATGGATTGCGTTACCTTCGGTGCCTTCGGTCTCTTCCCGGCCGATCGCATCGATCTCATCCCAGATCTTGCCAATTTCGCGGCTCAGCGGTTCCCCGAAAACGTTTTCTTCCAGCGCTGCCTGCAGATCGGCGGGCAGATCAGCAAAGGTGTCTTCGTTCATGATAAAGGCAAACGAACCGCGATACAGGCCGCCAGGGACCTCATAGACGTTCTGGGCCACTTCCGTCAGCTTGAAACCTTTGCGGGATTCAAAGGGCATGACGACGCCATCTGCGGCTTTGGAAGCCAGGGTTTCATACACTTTCGGTGCAGGAACCTGGATACCGGTTGCACCCAGCGCCGTGCCCACGTCACCACCAACACCGCCGGGGATGCGAACTTTGAGGCCCGAGACTTCGTCCAGTGTTGTTACCGGGTTGCTGGAATGCAGCTGAGCTGGACCATGCGTGTGCAAAGCGATCACTTTCACACCACGGTGTTCATCCGCTGCCTTCAAATGCGCGTCATATGCCCGCCAATACGCAACCGACGCAGCCTCGGCCGAGCCTTCGTATCCGGGAAGTTCGATCATCTTGGTGGTGACAAACCGACCCGGCTGATAGCCGTGGAATATGATCGAGGCATCGGCAGCGCCATCCATGATCAAGTCCATCTGCGCGGGGGGCGGGGCAAGGCCCAGCTTCAGCTCGGCGGTGACCTGACCATCGGTGGCCTCTTCGATCATCTCGACGAATTTCGGCCACATCTTGGCATTGATGCCATGGGTCGGTGGGGCCCAGCTGGAGATGGTCAGCGTATAGTCTGCCGCAAGCGCCACTGTACCTGAAACGGCCAATGCAGCTGAGGCAAGAAGTGTGCTCAACCTTGTGAATTTCATAGTTCTGTCTCCTCCCTGTGAAACATGAGTCAAGAATGCGTTAATGGTCACTTTTGTAACCATCAACTTGTTAATTGTCTCCAAGACAGCCCGCGACGCGCCATGAACCGGGGCTTTCCTTGGCTACGGTTTCCATCATTGCCTGCGTCGTGCTGGCACCGATTTCCTTGCAGTAGTTCATCGGACCGCCGCGCCAGCGCGGAAAGCCGTAGCCGTGAATTTGAACCATATCGACGGCTTCCGCGGACTCGGCGATCCCCTGCTGAATGATCAACGCGCCCTCATTGTCCAACACCGCCAAAATGCGCGACACGATTTCGTCCTGTGCGTATGCCCGCCGCGTTATGCCCTGATCAGCCGAGTAGGACTCGATCAACGCGTCCACTTCGGGATCACGGATCGGTTCGCGAGTACCGTCTTCATAGCGATACCATCCTTTGCCCGTGCGCTGGCCAAGACGACCCATCTCGCAAAGCTGGTCAGCAATCGTCACATAACGTTCGTTCGGGTCGCGGGTTGCTGCATTACGTTTTCGGTTGGCCCAGGCGATTTGGAGGCCGGTCAGATCTTGCAACTCGTAAGGCCCCATGGGCATCCCGAAAGCTCGCATTGCCTGGTCCACCTGATAAGGCAACGCCCCATCCGCCAGCAAATAATCGGCCTCGCGCCGATACGCAGCCAACATCCGGTTGCCAATAAAACCATCACAGATGCCCGACAGCACAGAAACCTTGCGAAGCCTTTTTCCAAGTGCAAACCCGGTGGCGACAACTTCGGGCGAAGTTTGCGGCGTATGCACGACTTCCAACAGCTTCATAACATGGGCAGGGCTGAAGAAATGCAGGCCAATACACCGCGATTGATTTTCGATACCCGCGAAGATATCGACTGGGCTCAGGTAAGACGTGTTCGTGGCCAGAATCGCGTCACGCTGCATATGGCGGGCCAATTCTGCAAAAACCTGTTGCTTGACTGACAAGTCTTCAAACACAGCCTCGATCGCCAGCTGAGCGTTCGCAGCTTCGGAGTAGCTGTCCACAGCTCGAAACGCAGCAAGGCGTTCCCGCAGCTGTGCTTCGGACATCTTACCCCGCTTGACCGCCCCCTGTAGCAGCCCCTCAACCCGGCTACGGGCGGCGGCAGCTGCATCCAAATCTCTTTCAATCAAAGTAACAGACAGCCCGCCACTCAGGGCAGCGGTGGCGATCCCTGCGCCCATCAACCCGCCACCGACAACTGCGATCCGGCTGATATCGCGCGGAGTAACTCCGGCAATCATGGAAGGTCTGGCCACCTTGCGCTCGGCAAAAAAGGCGTATCGCAGGGCGCGGCTTTCAGGGTTTTGACGTAGAGCCAGATGGCGCGCACGCTCTTTCGGCTGTGCGGCAGCAAAGGGTTCGGACGACCAGCTGAGCGCGGTCAGGTTCTCCAGCGGTGATTGCTGACCCCTGGCGCGTTTTATCAAAGCCAGACGGCTCGTCTCCAGAAAGTCAGACGCGAATTCGCCGACGGGCCTTTGACTGACAGGTGCCGGGCGCTTTGGCAGGTTGGCGACAAAGTCCAGAACAGCTGCCGTTGGGTTATCGGCAATCAGGTCAATTCCGCCGAGATTGGCCATTTCCTCGGCTTTCAGGGTTTTTCCCGAACAGGCGATGTCGATCGCCGCTTCCATTCCAACAAGGCGCGGCAATCGCTGCGTGCCCCCTGCCCCCGGGATGAGGCCCACATTGACTTCCGGCAACCCAAAGCTGGTGCCCGGCGCTGCGATCCGCCACGCGCAGGCCATGGCAATTTCAAACCCGCCACCTAACACGTTGCCGTGCATACAGGCGATAAACGGCACATTGCTGTCTTCGATTTTCTGAACAACATCAGGCAAATGCGGCTCAACCGGAGCCGCATCAAACTCGGACATGTCACCGCCCGCGATAAATGTCCGACCGGCGCAGCACAGGACGGCAACCCGAGCTTTCTGAACTGCATCGACCGCGGCGGCCAGACCCTGCCGAACGCCCGTCGAGGTTGCGTTCACCGGCGGGTTGTCGACCGTGACCCAGGCCACGTCGCCCTTAAAGTCAACACTCACCAGCGACGGCTGCGACATTGGCAATCCCTTTGATCAGTCCAGATTCGGTTCGGGTTTATATATTGACCAACCGTTCGGTTAATGCAATGATTAAGTTGTCACGGGAACAGATGAGACTGCCATGAGCGATACGATCCTTGTACATGATCACGGAAACTGGGTTGAAATAACCCTGAACCGCCCCGACAAGCTGAACTCGTTCAATGAGGAGATGCATCTTGCCCTTCAGGACGCGCTGAAGAGCGCGCGCGAAAATGGTTCCCGCGCGATTTTGCTGACCGGCGCAGGGCGCGGTTTTTGTGCGGGTCAGGACCTTGGAGACCGCGATCCCTCGAAAATGGATGGCCCGCCTGATCTGGGCAAAACTGTACGCACTTTCTATGCCCCTTTGGTTCGACTGATCCGGTCTTTGGATTTCCCGGTAATTTGTGCCGTAAACGGCGTGGCCGCGGGTGCAGGCGCGAACCTTGCACTGGCCTGCGACATGGTTCTGGCCGGGGAAAGCGCAAAGTTCATTCAAAGCTTTTCCAAGGTCGGGCTGATTCCGGACACAGGCGGCAGCTGGCACCTGCCCCGATTGTTGGGCGAAGCGCGCGCTAAGGGGCTGGCCCTGACAGCAATGCCCCTAACCGCCAAACAGGCCGAAGAATGGGGGCTGATCTGGAAGGCGTTGCCCGATGATCAGCTGATGACCGAAGCACGCGCTCTTGCCACGCAACTCGCCAACGGCGCCACCCTTGGGTTGGGCCTGACCAAGCAGTGCATTCAAACAGCAGCCACCACATCCTTGTCCGATCAGCTTGAAATTGAAGCGGACGCGATGAAAACCTGTGGGGAAAGTGCCGATTACGCAGAAGGCGTGTCCAGTTTCCTCGAAAAACGCGCACCGCATTTTCAGGGAAGATGATGATGACCCCAAACGAACGTGCCCAAAAATCCGCGGCAGCGATGTGGGCCAATGACGAAGCCAGTAAATGGTTCGGGATGGAGCTTGTGGAGGTCGAAGAAGGGCGCGCTGTCCTGTCACTGACTGTTGCACCGCATCACTGTAACGGACACGGTATTTGCCATGGCGGCGTCACGCACGCTCTTGCTGACAGCGCTTTTGCCTTTGCCTGCAACAGCCGGAATGTTGCAACGGTGGGACAGCATACAATGGTCAGCTATCTCGCACCAGGACGGAAGGGTGACCGCCTGACGGCTACCGCGACAGAAGTGAACCTGTCCGGTCGCAGCGGTATCTACGACGTCCGCGTCATCAATCAAGACAATACTCTGATCGCTGAATTTCGCGGCATGTCCCGCGCCGTTGGCGGCCAGAATTTTTAAGAATAGTTTCGTGACTGGAGGAGTTACGCGATGGAAGACCTTACCCCCAACAAAGCGGACCTGGACCCGATCGAAATCGCCTCGATCGACGAAATTCGCGCCACGCAGCTTGAGCGCCTGAAATGGTCCGTGCGTCACGCCTATGAAAACGTTCCGATGTACAAGCAGCGCTTTGACGAGGCTGGCGTGCATCCCGACGATCTTCAGCAGCTTTCGGATTTGTCAAAGTTTCCGTTCACGTATAAAAACGACCTGCGCGACAACTATCCGTTTGGTCTTTTTGCGGTCCCGCGCAGCGAGATAATTCGCCTGCACGCGTCCTCCGGCACGACAGGCAAACCGACAGTGGTCGGTTACACAAAGAATGACATCGACAATTGGGCTGACCTTGGCGCGCGCTCTCTTCGGGCGTCTGGGCTGCGCAAGGGCGACATGGTGCACAATGCCTACGGCTATGGGCTGTTCACCGGTGGGCTAGGTGCCCATTACGGGATCGAACGCCTTGGCGCGACTGTCGTCCCGATGTCGGGCGGGCAAACTGAAAAGCAGGTCAACCTGATCAATGATTTCCGTCCTGACGGGATCATGGTTACACCCTCCTACATGCTCAATATCCTTGAACAGTTCCACAAGGCGGGTCTCGACCCACGTGAGAGCTCGCTGAAGGTTGGCGTTTTTGGTGCCGAACCCTGGACTGACGCGATGCGGGACGAGGTCGAGGCAGCCTTCGACATGCACGCCGTCGATATCTATGGCCTGTCCGAGATCATGGGCCCCGGAGTCGCCAATGAATGCGTTGAAACAAAAGACGGACCTGTAATCTGGGAGGATCATTTCCTGCCGGAAATCATCGACCCGGCGACCGGAGAAGTCCTGCCCGATGGCGAAACCGGAGAATTGGTGTTCACGACTCTGACCAAAGAAGGGCTGCCGATGATCCGCTACCGCACACGCGATCTGACGTGCCTGCTGCCGGGGACGGCGCGGTCCATGCGCCGGATGGCAAAGATCACCGGTCGCAGCGACGACATGATGATCCTGCGCGGCGTCAACGTCTTCCCCAGCCAGATCGAGGAACAGGTCATGGCAACGGGCGGTCTTGCCCCCTATTACCAGATCGAGCTCTATAAATCCGGTCGCATGGACGCCATGCGGGTCTTTGTTGAATCCTCCCCCGATTCCACCGACGAGCTGTCAAAAACGGCCGCTGCTCGGATGCTGACCAAGCGGATCAAGGACGTCGTTGGCGTTTCAACCGAAATTGTAGTAGGGGACCCCGGCGACGTCGAACGTTCTCAGGGCAAGGCGAAGCGCGTTGTAGACAATCGCGATAAGGACTGAGCCGTGGCCCGGACAATTGCTAAAGACCACGACCAAAAGCGAGAGCAGATCCTGAAGATGGCGGCAAAAGTGTTTGCCGACCAAGGGTTTGACCGTGCTTCGATGACCCTTTTGGCCAAAGAATGTGGGATCTCGAAAGCAAACATATACCACTACTATGACAGCAAGGATGCCATCCTGTATGACATCCTTGAAACGTACTTGCGTGAGTTGCGGGACCGGATTTGCAATGTTGATCTGGACGGCCTTAGCCCCGAACAGAAACTGCGCAAAGCAGTGCGCGAGATCCTTTTTGCCTATCAGGGTGCAGATGACGAGCACCGGGTTCAGATCAGTGGCATGAGCGCACTGACCGAGGAACAGCAAAAAAGGCTACGGGGCTATCAGCTTGATCTGGTGAACTTTGTACGCGACATACTTCTGGAGTTGTCCCCCGGTTCTTTTGACGGAACCAAGGACAAGCTTCGAGGAGCGACTATGTCAGTCTTTGGCATGTTAAACTGGTATTACATGTGGAACACCGGCGCAGGCCCCAAAGCCCGCGAGGATTATGCCGATCTGGTGAGCACCCTGACTATGCATGGCGTGCAAAAGCTTTAGGCGTGCCCGCTTGGGGAAAACACGCTTGGGGCTGGTCACGTGTGTTATTCTGAAATCTCAGGTCAGACTGGTCGGCTATCCTGAGGCGCGCCAGTAAAGACCGCGACAGCGGCGAGCGCGCGGCCACCTTTTTACTTCTTGCGCACCTTCAGATTGTCCAAAAAGAGCCGTTTCGCTGCCATGACCTCTTCGTCCGACATGTTTGATCTGTTCAATTCAAGAAAGTACTCTGCGGCACCAGCCGTTTGAACATTCAAGTTACTGACAGGCGTCAGATCATCGGACCGTACATTCAGCATCGAAAGCACCTTGGTGACAGGAAATAGACGGTCACTCATATTTGAGGTGTCAAGGGAAACGACGTCAGCATGAGGAGATACCGCATCCTTAACTCGGGCAACTACACCAGCAAGATCTGCACCTTGCTGAAGCAGGCCTGCGTATTCCGATAGGTCTTCCTTAATTCTGTTCGAGCGTATGTTTTGCCAATAAACGCTTTTAATCCAATCAGAAGCATTCCTGGTGGTAAAAAAGAAGGTTACACGCGCTTTACCATCAGCAAACTTTTCGATCTCATTCAGGAGAACCTCAGACAAAAACGGTGCCATGGAATAAGAGTACACGTTTTTGCGCCCTGGAATCAGGCCGGCAAACTCCTCACTACTGACCAACAGCGGTTTGTCTGCTTCGTTTTCAAAACGTGCCAGGGCTTGCCTGAGCAGCTTGCGAAACTTATTAAGCACTCGTTCTTCTTGCACCACAGAAAAGCGCCGTGCTGAGAAGCCAGCCTCTTTCAGATCACTCGGAACAAGAATATTCACTCTGCTCTTCAATCGGGAACGGTTTCGGAGCAACATCGTTTGCAGAGTTCGAGTGCCTGTTTTGTGAAACCCCTGATGTACGACTACTTTCAACGTTTATTTATCCTTACTCAACCCTTATCGAAATTGATGGAAAAGCACTTCACTCAATACCTTTTATCCTTCACAGACCCACATGTAACCTTAGACCTTCCCCCCAGTGGTCCCTCATTCATAACGAGAGGGTGCGGGTTCGGTTTTCATAGTCTTCGGTTTCGGTTAGGGCAAACTCACCTGCGGCGATAACCTCATACGGGCTGGAAAACTCGGGGAAATCACCATTCAGAGTGATCGCACCATCCTAGGTAATCGCGCGAAAGACGGTATCCCTTGCAGCACTTAACGTTGCGAATTTCATAGCAGGCTCTCCCAGACATCGCGGATGACATCCGCGGCCATCAGCACGTCATCGCGGGATGTGTCGAATTGCCCAACCTGAAAGCGGATGATCTTGCGGCCATCGAACATGCCTTGCGTCAAGTAGATTCGGCCATCGTCATTCAGCGCATCCACCAGCCGCTGCTGCGCAGCGTCATCCCCAGGACAGCGAAAGGAAAACAGGCTCAGGATCGGGCCGGTGGTGACCTCAAACCCCTCCATCGCGCCGATCTTTTCTGCAAGTTCATTGGCCCAGAGCACATGGTTGCGAATACGGTCCCGCAACCCGTCGAGACCGTATGATCGCAACAAGAACCAGATCTTCAATGCCCGGAACCGACGACCCAGGGGGATGGTCCATTCCGAATAATTCGTCACCTCTGCCCCAGTGGTCTTGAGGTATTCCGGTTCGATCTTAAGCGTGTTGAGCTGTGGCGCGGCGTCCCGCAGAAACTGGATCGCGCAATCGAACTGCGCACCCATCCATTTATGGGGGTTGAAGACAATGCTGTCGTAACGGTCCGCCCCGGGCCAAAGGGCCTCACGAAACTCGGGGCAGATCATCGCCGACCCCGCCCAGGCCGCGTCTAGATGTGTGTAGAGGTCGTATTTTTGCGCAATCTCAGCGACCGCTACCAGATCATCGCAGGCCCCAACCCCGGTACCGCCCGTAATTGCAATGATACCGGCAGGCACATACCCCGCCGCGATGTCACCCTGAATTGCGGCGTCAAGAGCCCCTGCATCAATCGCAAAGGTCGGACCACCTGTAGGCAGTTTCACCAGATTGTCCTGACCAATCCCCGCAACCCAGCAAGCCCGATCAATCGACGAATGCACCTGATCTGAGCAGTAAATGCGCAGCGCGCCCTTGGCGTTCAGGCCTTCGCGGTTGCCGGTAAACCCTGTTGCCCGTTCCCGCATTGTCAACACAGCCGACAACGTGGCTGATGATGCGCTGTCCTGAATAACTCCGGTCATACCTTCCGGCAATCCAAGCGCTTGCCGCAGCCAATCGACCATGACACCTTCGACTTCAGTCGCAGCTGGTGAGGTCTGCCATAACATGCATTGCGCCGCGATTGTGGTCACCAGCATTTCAGCCAGCATCGACGGGGGCGCTGCATTGGCCGGGAAATAGGCAAAGAACCGGGGGTGTTGCCAATGAGTAATACCCGGCATCACGATCTGTTCGAAATCGGCCATGATGGCTTCCATCGGCTCGCCACTATCGGGGGGCGATACCTTTAGCTGGGCCGCGATTTCTCCTTGTGTGGTCTGTGCGCGAACAGGGCGCTCGGCAAGAGTTCTGTGATAGTCGGCCGCCCATTTCGAAATGTGCTGACCCCAATGCGAAAACGTGTCCCAATCCATGCGCAAGCCTTCTTTTGTAACTGAGCACCAATTCGTCCAGTCCCCGACCTTACCTGTTCGGCTCGTGGACTAAAGCCGAACAGGTGTGCATTTTTCAATTGAAAAGGTCCCAGGTTCTGCCTTCAGACCGAAAAACTGACATTCGCCTGACCTGTGCCAGAGCTGCCGAAGTAGGGGGTGTAGATGTCGACCTCACCCTTGTAGCTGCCCCAGCCCAGAGCTCCGAACAGCAAAGCAGTGTCATTCATGGCGCATTCGCCTGTACATTTCTTTGCATAGTCTGGAAGCATTTCAAGGGGCATTGCCAATTGTGGACAGCCCCGGTTTTGCAAGAGTTTTCTTCGAGTTTGTGATCGTTTTGCGTAGCGGTCATTTGTCCGGCCTTTGTGCGCGGCACATTTGACCGCTGGCCCTGATGAAGTCCGCGGGCCGGGTCCCTATCAACTTGCCGGGCTATGACGCTCTGGCAATACCCCGGGGTGTTCCGGCTGCGGCGGCAAGTTCATCGTCACTGGAAATGCCCTTGCAACTCGTATGGAGCGATTTTTGGACGCCCCGAAATCTCAGACTGGCTTATAGGCCTCCTTTTTCGACATGACAGCCCAAACGATCCGTGCGGTCTTGTTCGCCAGAGCCACGCTGACCAGTCGGACTGGTTTGTTTTTGAGCAGGCATCGGACCCATTCTGCGATCTGCGTCTGTGCATGACTGATCCGTCTGAGTACAGCCGTCGCGCCTACAACGAGGAGCTTGCGCAGATAGCCATCTCCCATCTTCGTGATCCGTCCCAACCGGTCCTTGCCTCCCGACGAGTTCTGTCTCGGAACCAGTCCGAGCCAGGCGGCGACCTGGCGTGCCGACCAAAACTGCAAAGGATCAGCGACGGTAGCGGCCATCGCTGTTGCTGTGAGCACGCCAACACCTGGGATCGTGGCCAGCCGCTGGCAAACCTAACTTGTACGATGCCCGGCATGTATGTTCCGATCAAGTTCGGTGATCTCTTCTTCAAGACCGTCCTGTCTGACGTCAGACACAAGAGCGGTCACAAGGGCTTTTCGGCGGCGCACTGTTTCTGCAATCGCACCGGAATACCGTGTGACCCATCGGTTCAGCGTTGTATGATCAACAGAAACGCCTCGTTCGTGCATGATTTCTTCCAGATCACGATAAGACACTCCATATCGGACATAGAAAACACCGCGATCAGGATCACTTCCCTGAGATATTGTGCGCCTTTGAAAGAGATTCTAGTCCGACTTTCGACTTGAAAATACCGATAGTCATTCACCCGCTGGTGGCGCGAGCGTCAATGGCAAAAAATTTGCAACAGAACCCATAGGCATAAGGGTTGCACCAAACGGTTGCGGTCATCAAAGGAGATGTGCCTGGACTGCGCCGGATCGAGCCGGTAGAGGATCGATAAAAAAAACTACCCAATTACAAAATAGTATTAAGAATCTTCATATTCCATCGCATCTTGATCTTGTATTGGAGCACACGCTCCCGTTCTAAGAAGGCAAAAATTAAACCAAAAGTCGTTTCCAAATTCATTTTGGTAGTTCATACCATAGAGCCTTTTGAGGCTCATTTTGCTGCAAAATCTCTGTTCAAACCAAACCACAAAATTCATCCATACATCCACAGCATGATCTTGGCTTTCGATCTCCAGATAATCGATGCCATGGCGACCGTTCAAAGAAAACTCAACCCACGACATATTGTTACCAAATCTCTTTAGCGCATCATCTATGTAACTTTGATTTGGAAGCTGCATATCTCCGAAAAAAATCCACCGAAGCTTTCTTTCAACGCCAACGGCTTGAAGAATGTATGATAGCTTGGACATTCTTCGTCTTCTAAAGTCGGCGCCCCGATCGACGCCGGAGTGCGCTAATAAAATTGCCTCTCGTCGGACGCGAGTGGCACCTGCAGTAATAGGATCGGTGTTCGGGTGACACCTATATCTGCTTCGTATTGGGTTGGGTACAGGCTTTCCATACGCTTAGCGATCATGGTCTTTCCTATCCCTGAGCTGCCATAAACCATAAGGCCAGGCATCCAGGACTGTTTTGGCATCTTTATGAGAGAAGTGAGCCTGTTCAGCATAATATTTGCGCGATCAAATGCGATCCACCTGTCACTGCGGACCAGGTCTAGTCTTTCGTTTGTTTCCATAAATATCATCCATCAGGTAGGTAGGAAGATCCGGATAGCTGGTATCGATCGCGAACATCTCGCGGGATGGATCGCGTTTGGTTTTGTCGTTAGGAAGTCGCGCTTGACGTTCTCCCTCCAGCCGCACCGCCAGAGTTTTCTGCTTGGACGCGTGCGCGATGCGCCTTTATTCTTCAATAATCTGAAAAAGCATCGCCTCCGGGATCGTCCCGCCGTGGCGTTCGTGAAATATCGAACGCGCACGCCGCGACTCCCAAAGCGAAATTCGTGGCCGCGACAGATTCTTGTAGTGCGCTACCATGGTCCGTCCTTCGTCATTTACAGCCCAAATCTGGGACATATCGCGAGGGGGCACTGCCAAATTGATCGCCCTCCGCTTCTCGGATAGCGAGGCACCATGACGATACCCATCTCGATGCCATGCCTGAAGGGCTTTCGTTT
>NZ_JBQFLY010000023.1:0-33088 GCF_056531545.1 Ruegeria sp. N10
TGACCCTGACACCCGTCGAGCTGTTGCGGCAAAACGCTCCGGCCACCCGTCCCATAATCGCCCTCAGCGAAGGCAACGACCCCCGCATCACCAAAGGAGCCCTCAACGCGCATCAGAGAGGGTCGTGCTGCTTTGAAACACACGCTCAGCAGGAAGGTATGATGTCATGACACCCCAGGTCCTCAATCTCTTCGGTGCGCCCGCAACACGCAGCGAACGGCGCCTGGCCGATCTTCCGGACCGCGTTGTCGAAGGCGATCCGCATCACCAGATCGGGGTGCATTTTACCAGTCCGGACGGCAAGTTGTCTGCGGGCACATGGACCTCGACGCCCGGAAAATGGCATGCGTTCACGGACAAGGACGAATATTGCTATATTGTCAAAGGCCATTGCGCTTTGATCCACGAAGACGGCACCCGTCAGGATTTTCGCGACGGGGCGAGTTTTCTGATCCCGAATGGGTTTCGCGGCTATTGGGAAGTCATCGAGGAAACGACGAAGCACTTTGTGATCCGGGATTGCACCTAAGACCCACTAGGTGATCTGAAGCGCAGAAGCCGTTACGCGGGAAGGTGGTTCTTGCGGTAAAGGCGTCGCATGATCATGGGCGTCAGGTACATCGGGATCTGATACGCGCCGATGAATGCCATGATCGGGGCGGTGACATCAGGTGGCAGGGCAACAAAGAAAATGGCGATGTTCCGGTTTCCCGCGATGATCGATATCGCGGTAGATTTGTCTGCGGGCAGCCGGTTTCGGCTCAGGTGAAATGCAACGGCTTGTGCCCCGAAATTGGCCAGACAGGCGAGCGCGATCCAGAAGGCCGCAATGGCGGGATTGTTCAGGGCCGTGGCACTGACCGAAGGCATCAGCCCGATGACAAACACAGCCAAGGTAAGTGTTCCCAGCCCTTCCAAATTCAGCAGCGTCGCGGGTGAGGGTGCGCGCAGAACTGTGCGCCGGGTGATAATGGCAGCCCCGGTTGCAAGTACGATGGTCAGCAGCAATTGCAACCCGGCCTGCAAGACAGATTGAATATCCCCCAGTTCGGGCATGAGCAGAAATACGGGCAACGCGGTCAGCGGCAACAGGGCTGTACCCACTACCATCAGCCGCATCGCGTGTTCAGGCGGATGGCCCATCATCAGGCACATATTGGGACTGCCTGAAATGGACGGGGCCGAGGCCATGATCAGCAGGGACAAAAGGACAGGCGTTCCAGTCCATCCTCCCGCAAACCCGATGGCCAGCACGATCAGCGGCATCACGAATTGAAACCCGATGACTGTGAATGCAACCTTCTGCAGATCACTCAGCGACCCGAGAATGGTTTCAGGGTTCATCCTGAGGACTGTGACGAACAGCAACAACACGACCAGTGGCGGCAGCAGGTTTCGCATCGGCTCGGCCAGGGACGGCAGCAGAAGGCCAGCCGCCAGCCCGGCGATCAGTACATGAGGGCCATGACGCGCCGCCAGATGTAACGGGTTCAAGGCTGTTCTACCCACCCGGGCCTTGGCGCAGATTTTCCGGCAGCCAGGTCGCCAGATCCGGGAACCAGATGAGGATGAAAACCATCAATACCATGATCAGGAACATCGGGATCGCTGCACGCGCGATATAGCTCATCTCGTGGTTTGTCATGCCCTGCATCACGAACAGGTTGAATCCGATCGGTGGTGTGATCTGTGCCATCTCGACAACAACCACGATGAAGATGCCGAACCAGATAAGGTCGATCCCGGCGTCACGGATCATCGGTTCAACCACGGCCATCGTCAACACGACCGAGGATATCCCGTCCAGAAAGCATCCCAGAATGATGTAGAATACCAGCAATACCATCAACAGCTCGAACCGTGTCAGGTCCCATCCGGCGATCAGGTCGGCCAGTCCGCGCGGCAGGCCGGTGAACCCCATCGACAGCGACAAAAAGGCCGCCCCCGCAAGGATCAGGGCGATCATCGCACTGGTGCGCGTGGCCCCCATCAGGCTTTCGGTAAAGGTCTTCCAGGTCAGCGACCCTTGACCGGCGGCCAGCAAAAGCCCGCCAATCACGCCGAAAGCGGCGGCTTCGGTCGCGGTAGCATAGCCCAGATACATCGATCCGATGACAACGGTGATCAGCAGGATCACAGGCAGCAGAAAGCGTGAGTTTTTGACTTTCTCAGAAAAGCTCAGCTTGCTTTCGTCGTTTGGGTTCCAGTCCTTACCCAGCTTGGAATACAGCGCGACATATCCCATGAACATCGCCGCAAGAACAAGGCCGGGGAGGATACCGGCGAAGAACAGCTTGGTGATCGATTCATTGATCGTCACCCCGTATACGATCAAAGTCAGAGAGGGTGGGATCATAAGCCCCAATGTTGCGGCACCGGTCAATGTTCCGATGATCATCCGCTCGGGGTAATTGCGCTTGCGCAACTCGGGGATCGACATTTTTCCGACGGTCGTCAGGGTTGCCGCCGACGACCCCGAGACAGCGGCAAAGACAGTACATCCAACGATATTCGTATGCACCAGACCACCGGGCAGGGGGGCCATCCAGGGCGACAACCCCTTGAACATGTCCTCGGACAATCGCGTTCGGTACAGGATCTCGCCCATCCAGATGAACATCGGCAGGGCGGTCAGGGTCCACGAGGACGATGCCGACCAGATGGTCGTTATCATGACATCGCCCACGGGGCGTGTCGTGAACAGCTCCATCCCGACCCAGGCGACACCCATCAGGGCCAGTCCGACCCACACACCGGTGCCCAACAAGGTAAAAAGCACAAAGAGGAAGAGGATGATAACAGCCAGGTTTTCCATGCGTTTACTCTCCGTGGCTCTGATCGGCCAGATCGCGGACGATGCGATGTTCACCGCGGAACAGGACGTGGATCAGGTGATCCGTCAGGGCGATGGCAAGGATCACGGCACCGATCAGCATCGCGGATTGAGGGATCCAAAGGGCGGTTCTATCCTGTCCTTGACTGACATCGTTGAACTTCCAGCTCCAGTAGACAAAGCGATAGGCATACCAGCAGAAATACCACATGACGGCGGTAGCGATTCCAAAGCACCAGACTTCAAGAATGCGCCGAACCCCGTCCGGCACTGCGTTCAGCAGGATCGATACACGGATGTGGCTGCCCCGGTTCAGCGCGTTGGCAAACGCCAGAAAAGAGGCGGCAGCCATCGCATAACCGGCATAGTCCGGTGCGCCGGGAAACACTTCGCCGGTCCAGCGGGCCAGCATCTGCACCACGATCAGCAGCAATATGGCAATCAGGCTGATCGCCGCCAGAACCCCTGCTGCCAGATAAATGAAATCCAATACGGACCGAAGCCCTCGCAAAACTGCCATGCCGTCCCCGCTGTGTTCTGATTGGATTTGAAACGGGCGGCAGGATATGCCGCCGCCCGTCCGGTAAGGATCACTGAGACGCGTGGAACGCGTCGACGATGGCCTTGCCTTGGTCCCCGGCGGCCTCCAGCCATTCATTGGTCATGGTCACACCGATTTCTTTCAATTCCTTCACCATCTGATCCGATGCCGGGCCAACGGTCATGCCGCCATCCCGCAGGCCTTGCAAGGTAAAGCCGGTGTATTCCTTGGCACGCCAGTTCCCGGCATATTCCGCCAGCTCAGCACAGCCTTTGATGACGTTCTTGTTGGCATCGGATACACCAGACCAGACGTCGGAATTGACCATCACGTAGTTGCGCGGCAGCCAGGCGTCGACCTCGTAGAAATAGTTCAGGCTTTCCCAAACCTTGCGGTCATACCCGGTCGAACCCGACGATATCATCGAATCCGCCACGCCCGTTGCAAAAGCCTGACTGATTTCAGCCGCTTCGATGGTAACCGGCAGCATCCCGGTCAACTCGGCCAGCCGTGAAGTGGCGTTGTTGTACGAGCGGAACTTGATGCCCTTCATCTCGGCGACCGAGTTTACCTCATTTTTGAAATACAGACCTTGCGGAGGCCACGGTACCGCATAAAGCAGCGTCAGGTTTTGCTCGGCCAGCAGGTTTTCGATCGAAGGTTTGGCCGCTTCCCAAAGCTTTGCGCTGTCGTCGAATGAGGTCGCAAGAAACGGGATGGAATCAAACCCGAACAATGCGTTTTCGTTCTGATGCCCGGACAACAACCGCTCACCAATCGGGGCCTGCCCTGTCTGGATTGCGCGTTTGATGTCGCCGCCCTTGAACAGCGAGCCGGACGGGTGCGTGACGATTTCAATCTCGCCGCCGGTGCCGGTGGTGACGCATTTGGCAAATTCCGCGCCCGTGGCCGAGTGGAAGTTTGAGGCCGCATAGGCCATCGGCATGTCCCATTTTTCGGCCATGGCGGGTGCCGCGGCGGCGGCGGTCAGCGCAGTTGCCGCCAGAAGGTTCGTCAATTTCTTCATCATTCTTCTCCCTGTTGAATTTGGAAACACCGGCGTTCTTCACCGGTTTGTTCATTATTTCGCGTATCGTGACGGCGCGTAGACGCTCATGTCGACATTTGGCGTTCTGCCCGCAATCATCTGCGCCAGAAGGCGCCCGGTTTTTGGCCCGCCTGTCAGGCCGATATGGTGATGCCCGAAGCCCATATAGGCCCCTTTGATACCGGGCACTTCGCCAATAACCGGGATCGAGTCAGCCGGGGCGGGCCTGTGCCCCATCCATTCCACTTCCTCCTTCCATGTCACGCCCGGGAACGCCGCCCGGGCATTTTTGCGCATCAACTCGAACGGCGCGCGCGAGGGCGGCGCATCCAGCCCTCCGAACTCGACAATGCCCGCCAAGCGTATGCGCCCATCCATCGGTGTCGCAACGAACTTGCCCGAGACAACCATAACCGGGCTACGCGGCATCGCGGAAGGCTTTACCAATTCAAGATGATAACCACGTTCGCTTTCAAGAGGAACAGAAACTCCCAAGCGCTTTGCCAAGGGGCCCGACCAGATCCCGGCCGTGACAACGGCCGCGTCACAAGCAATGGTCTCGCCACCGGCCCGAACACCTGTGACATGCCCGTTTTTCCGAACTACGTCTTCGACGTTTGCACGTATGAAACGACCTCCGTTCACCTCAACATGCGCGGCAAGGTCTTTCACGTACCGGCCGGGGTCGGTGATGTGGCCATGATCCGAAAGCCGGGCGGCAAACCCGATGCCCTGACTGTAAACCGGGTCATATTCATGGAAGGCGTGACCTTCCAATTCGTCCCACTGAAACCCGTTCCGGCGCCGGATATCCCAGCCAAAGGCATCTTCCTCAAAATGTGCGCGATCCCTGTAAAGAAAAAGGTAATCTGACGGAACCAGCCACTTCTCCGCCCCCGTTCCGGCCGCCAGCGCCTTGTGGTCATTCAGACTGTCGCCAACGATGGACGACAGTGCTGCGGCGATCCTCTCGACGTCGGCGGCGTTGGCGTGACGGAGGTATTTCCAAAGCCACGGAAGAAGTTTTGGTAAATATCCCCATTTCAGGAACAAGGGTTGCGAGGGGCTGAGCAGCATCTTCGGCGCTTTGCCCAGCAATCCGGGAACGGTGACCGGAACGATCGAACACGAGGCCAAAACCCCGCCATTGCCGTGCGAGGTACCTTCGGCAGGGCCTGCCTTGTCGATCAGGATCACGGCGTGACCATCCCGCTGCAACCAGACCGCAGTCGACACGCCGACAATTCCGGCCCCTATGATGGCTATGGTTTTCTTGTCCGTCATTCTGTCACCGCCTTGGCAACCGCATAATGATTCAGTTTGGTCAGGTCAGGTCTGCCGCCAAGTCCGGGGTCCTGAGGCACGCATACCTGACCGTCCTTTACCTGAAATGGCTGCTCCAGAATGTCCTCTTTCAGGAAATAGGACGCCTGATAGAATTCGCAGCCCAGAGAGATTTCCGGTGTCGCGGCAATCATGTGCGTGCCCGCCAAGTGGGCCAGTCCAGCCTCGAACATGTCACCACCATAGGCCGTCAGGCCATGGGCCGCAGCGATGCGCGCAACCGTCTGCCCGCGGGTCAGGCCGCCTGACTTCATGATCTTCACTGAAACTCCGTCGCAGATCCCTTCGCGAGCTGCGCGCTCCATATCTTCGGGGCCAAAGACGCTTTCGTCGGCCAGAAGGGGAACATCTGTCATCTGCCGCAGCTTTGCCATCATGCCATACTGATGGGCGCGGACAGGTTGTTCAATGAAGTCCGGTTTGAACTGAGCGACGTCCCGCACCTGCGATGGCGCATCATCAATGCTGAGCCCTTGATTATAGTCCACGCGGACCGAGAACTCCGGGTAGTTCTGGGCAAGATACTCCAGCCGCATGATGTCGAAGGCGTGATCCTTGAACCCGGTCTTGAGTTTGACAATCCGAACACCATCCTCACGCAGGCGCGCCAACAGATCGACGTCCTGGGCAAAGTCGGGATTTGCGATGGAACAACTCAGCGGAATGCTGTCGCGGAAGCGACCACCCAGCAAGGACCAGACCGGAACACCGCTGATCCGGCCTGCCAGATCCAACAGTGCGGTTTCCAGCGCCGCCTTGGCTTCGGTGCAATGTGCCACGGCATAAGCCGCACGCGCCATGATGGCGGCCCGATCCCCAACGCATGCCCCAAGAACGTGAGGGCGCAGATAACGGTCCAGTGCCGCAAAACTCGCTTCGGGTGTTCCGGTGAATACCGACCAGGGCGACGCCTCGCCATACCCCTGCGTGCCATCCTCGGATGTCAGGCGCAGGATGACGACTTCGCAAACGCCTTCAACCGATCCGATGCCGTGATCCCGGCGGGATGTGACCGGCAGTTCAAGGTGCCACAGGTCATAGCCGATGATTTTCTGTGCCAGATTGCTCATTTCACCCCCTGTCGATGGGGAAAGCCTGCCTTGACCGGGCTATCATTTCAAATACTATATTTTCGTAAGTTCATCAGAAAAAGTGATGTAGCAATCGTTGTCCCTACGCTTTCGCCAGCTTCAGGCCTTTCATGCCATCATGGAAACCGGAACCGTGACCGGCGCGGCCTCGGTTCTTGGGATATCGCAACCCGGCATCAGCAACCTTCTGGCACAGCTCGAGCGCGAGGCTCGTCTGCCTCTGTTCGAACGGACCAAAGGCCGATTGCTGCCAACCCCTGAGGCCGAGATGCTATTTCGCGAGGTCGACACGGTCGTGCGCGGGCTGGACCACGTGGCGCAGGCCGTAACCGATTTGCAGAACAAACATCCCGGTCAATTGCAGGTTGCCGCGCCTCACCTGTTGTCCTTTGGCTTCATGCCCCGCGAGATCGCATGTTTTGCCAAAACGCGTCCGAACCTGTCTGTCAGCTTTCAGTCGCAATATTCGTCCAAGATTCAGGAATGGGTCATCTCGGGCCTGTTTGAAATCGGTATCGTCGAGATGCCCATTCTGCATGACACACTGAACTATCAGGAGTTTCAGTTTGAAACGCTCGCGACTTTTCCTGAGGGCAGTCCCTTGGCCGAGCACGACGTACTGACGCCAGAGATTTTGGAAAACGAACCCTTCATCGTGATGGGGCCGGAACACCAGACCCATCGCCGGACTCGCGACATCTTTCAGGCATCCGGCCACACATGGCGTACCCAGATACACACCCATCTGTCCGAAAACCTGCTGAGCTTTGTAAAACAGGGTATGGGGGTCGCGATGATCGACCCCTTTACTGTGACCTTTGACGACGAGAGCGGGTATCAGACCCGCCCATTTGCGCCGCCAGTCATGCTGGATCTCGCGATCATCACGGCCAAGGGCCGCCCTTTGTCCACGATTGCCCAGGAATTTCTGGCCCAGTTGACCCCGTCAATTGCCGCTTACGCGACCCATTCCGAGACCGGCGCGGCCGCTTCGTGAAGCGGCTGTGAGTGAATGTCGACAAGTGTTGGGCCGTCATGCTCAATCGCCTGTTTCAGCACGCGCGGCAGATCCTCGGGGTCTTTGACGGTCCAGGATTTGACGCCAAAGGCGGCCGCAACAGCGGCGTGGTCTGTCCGGTTGAAATCAACATTGTAATAGCGCTGACCAAATCCCGCTTTCTGGCCAGCCTTGATCCATCCGAAGACTGAGTTCGAGAAGACGATCGAAGTGATTGGCATATTGTGCCGGACCATCGTTTCAAACTCGCCGCAGGTGAACCCGAACGAGCCATCGCCCATGACCGACAGGGTTTTAACCGATGGCCGCCCGACATGTGCCCCCATGGCCGCGCCCAGCGAATACCCCAGCGCCCCATGTGCCCGGTTGGTGATGAAATGGCGCCCCGGTTTCCGCCAGCGGTAATATGCGCTGAAATAGGGGCAGGGGGTGCCGGGGTCGGCGACGACAATCGCGTCGTCATCCAGAATGTCCATCAGGGACGCCATGACGGCCTCGGGCCGGATCGGTGTCTCGCGACTTGCGGCCAGGGGGGCGAACGCGGCCATCTTGGCCTCCCATGCGGCGCGGGCCTTGGCTGTTCCGCCTTGGCTGGTCAGGCCCTGCCGGTCTTCCAGTGCTTGCGCCAAAGCCTCCAGCGCCAGACGGGCATCGGCGCAGATCGCCACTTCGGTCTGGTAATTGGCGCCGATCACCATCGGATCGCTGTCGATATGGATGATCGTGGTGTTGCGTCCGGGGCTTCTCCACCGTTCCGTTGTGACCGAACCGGCGCGGCAGCCAATGAACAAAACGACATCGGCCTGATCCACGACGGCGCGGGTTGCCGGGATACCCCCGTTCGACCCGACAACACCCAGGGCAAGCGGGTCGGTCTCGGCAATGGACCCCTGACCCGACACGGTTGTGGCCACGGGCATGTCCAGCAGGCCTGCAACCCGGCGCAGCGCATCGGTCGCCCGGGACAAAACCGGCCCGCCACCACAGACCGCAACCGCGGATTTGGCCCCTGCAAGAATGGCAGCCGCTGCTTCGATGGCGTCCGGGTCAGGTGCGGCCCGTTCAGCGGGATAGCTGCGGTGCCTGTCATCCGCCCAGATTTCAGCCTCGTCTACCTGCCCCTTCTGCGTGTCAAACGGCAGCGCCAGATGCGTCGCACCGGGCGTGCCGGTCGTCATCGCCCTGAAGGCGGCCCGAACCATGGCCGGAAGCCGCGCGGCGTCGTCGAGGGATGTGTTCCATTTGGCCAGAGGCCGGAACAGCGCAGGCTGATCCAGTTCGGTCAAAGGGTATTTGCCGCGGCTGGTTGTTGCCACATCCGACGTGATCGCCAGAATCGGAACCGAGCTTTCGTTGGCCTCGACCACTCCGGGCAAGATATAGGTCGCACCACCGCCGGACGGGCCCTCGCACACGCCGGGCTTGCCGGTGACGCGGGCATAGCCATCCGCCATATAGGCCGCGTGCCTCTCGTCCCGTGTCAGGATGTGCTGAATGCCGTGATCCATCCGGGCAAGGGCATCATAAAAGGGTAAAGTGGTATCGCCGCACAGGCCAAACATATGCGTCACACCATGCGCTTCGAGCATACGCACCATGGCTTCGGCTCCGGTCAGAAAATTTGTCCCTGTCATGGTCGCGAGTCCCTTGTGTCAAAACTGTACTCAGTTCTGTATACAGTTTTGTATATTGATTTCAAGCTCAGCGTGTGGCACCTGTGATTCAAACGAAGTAGGGCAGGGGTAATGGCGGGTCCGCGCGTCGATGATATCTATGATCAGGTCAAGGCGATGGCGGTTTCGTTTCGCCTGCGCCCCGGCGACCGCCTGAACGAAGTGGCGTTGTCCAGGGATCTGGGCGTCAGCCGCACCCCGCTGCGCGAGGCGTTGAACCGTCTGGTCGCCGAACGGCTTTTCGACTTCCGCCCCGGACAAGGCTTTTTCTGCCGCCCACTGGACGCGCAAAGCGTGTTCGACCTGTTCGAACTGCGCCAGATCATCGAAACAGCGGCGGCGCGTGCGGCCTGTGCCAAGGCATCGGACCACGACCTGCAATTGCTGCGGGACGAGCTTTACGCAACGGGCATCGACATCACCGGTCTGACTGTCGAAGAAGCCGTCAACCGGGATGAGGCGTTTCATTTGGGTATCGCGAAGCTGTCGGGGAATATGGAACTGTTGCAAACCCTGACGCGGATCAACGACCGTATCCGCTATATCCGTTGGATTTCCATGAGCCTGGACCGCGTGCAACGCTCAAAGGACGAACACAAACGCGTCATGCAGGCTTTGATGGACCGGAACGCGGATGAGGCGGCACGGGTTCTGGCTGCCCATATCTCCAAACGTATGGATCAGGTGCAGGATGCCGTGCGTCACGGGATTTCGAACATCTACATGGAAGGGTCGGACGATATTTCGACCCGTATCATCGAGGAGGTTGAGGGATGATCGCGCAGGGCGGAAAATCCATCTACGGCGCGTCTGTCGGCATTCTGATGCTGGATGCCCGCTTTCCCCGCATTCCCGGCGATATGGGCAACGCGCAGACCTGGCCCTTTCCGGTTCACTACCGCATTGTGCGCGATGCCTCGCCGGATCGGGTGGTCCGGCGCAAAGCCGAAGGCATGCTCGACGTGTTCATCAACGCGGCGCAGGAGCTTGTCAAAGATGGTGTCGACGGGATTACCACCAATTGCGGGTTTCTGTCCCTGTTCCAAAAAGAACTGGCCCAGGCTGTGCCTGTTCCGGTGGCCACATCGTCCTTGATGCAGGTTGAAATGGTCAACCGCATCCTGCCAGCGGGAAAACGCGCCGGGGTTCTGACCATATCAGCCTCTACTCTGACCCAAGACCATTTGCTGGCCGCCAATGTTCCATTGGACACACCCATCGGCACAACCGAAGGCGGGGCGGAGTTCACCCGCGCGATCCTTGGAAATGAGCTTGGCCTTGATGTGGAAAAGGCCCGCAAAGACAATGTAGAAGCCGCCATGGCCCTGACATCGGAACACCCCGATCTTGGCGCGATCGTGCTGGAATGCACGAATATGTGCCCCTACGCGCCCGATATTCAGCGGGCCACAGGGCTGCCCGTGTTTTCTATCGTATCTTTCGTGAAGTGGTTTCAGGCCGGTCTTGTGCCGCCCACCTACTAGACTGGTGACACGGGCGGGCTGCCAGACCCGCCCTCATCCGTCACAGGTTCAGGTCGCCTTGTACCGAGTTCCGGATCACCCGCTCGGCATTCGGAATGTCGTTTGAAAGCGCCCGCTCTCTTGCGGCCTGTTTGTCCAGCCCAAACCCAACCCAACGGTCGGTGAGCCGGGATTCCAGTGTTGCCAGATCGACGCCCAGAAACACCTTGAGCGCCCATAGGGGATGAAGGCCCACCCAGCCCGGTTCATCCAGCAAAAGGTAATTGCCTTCAACCAGAACGACCCGCTGATTAGGAGAGATCATTGATCGGGCAGCGATTGCCAGATCAAGCTTTCGGTCGAAGCCCGGAATTGCAACTTCATCTTCGGTGCGCAAACGCACAAGCAAGGCATGAAACCCGGCAAGATCGAAGGTTTCAGGCGCGCCCTTGCGGGGGAAAAGCCCGCGTTCCTTCAGGATCGCGTTGTCAAAGTGAAAACCGTCCATTGGCACAAGCCCTGCTGACACGCCGCGCCGGTTCAGTTCGGCCGTGGCAAGGCTGGCAACGGTGCTTTTCCCGGATCCGGGTGGCCCGGCAATCGCAACAAGTTGCCGGTGCCGGGCCGGCGGCAGCGCCTCAACGGCGTCGACGATACGGTCGGCCAGAACGTCAGGGGCGGTGCCGCCACCGGTCATGCGGCCTGATCCTCGGGCGGTGCGTCCTTGGCCCCGGTCATAAACGCCACGGCGTCGGACATCGAATAGTCTTTGGGGTCAATCACACACAGGCGTTTTCCCAGCCGGTGCACGTGAATTCGGTCTGCGACTTCAAAAACATGAGGCATGTTGTGGCTGATCAGGATGATTGGGATGCCACGCGATTTCACATCCTGGATCAGTTCAAGGACCCTGCGGCTTTCTTTGACGCCCAGTGCTGCTGTCGGTTCGTCCAGAATGATGACCTTGGACCCGAACGCCGCCGCACGTGCCACTGCAACGCCCTGGCGTTGTCCACCCGACAGGGTTTCGACCGCCTGATTGATATTCTGGATCGTCATCAGACCCAGTTCGCTCAGCTTTTCGCGGGCGAATTTTTCCATCGCCGGACGGTCAAGCATGCGAAACCACGACCCGAGCGGTCCTTTGCGCCGAATTTCCCGCCCCATGAACATGTTGTCCGCGATCGACAGGGCAGGGGACATGGCAAGCGTCTGGTACACGGTTTCAATACCGGCTTCACGCGCGTCGATCGGGGAATGGAAATTCACCTTTTGACCTTCCAGCCAAACATCGCCTTCGTCTGGCGTCACTGCGCCGGACACTGCCTTGATCAGCGTCGACTTACCCGCGCCATTGTCGCCGATCACTGCCAGAATCTCACCCGGCATCAGGTCAAAATCGCAGTGATCCAGCGCAGTCACCTTGCCGTAGCGTTTCACAAGGTTCCGTCCTTTGAGAATGGGTTCCATCAGGCTGCTACCTTTCTGATCCACTGGTCGACCGCGACCGCTGCGATGATAAGGATGCCGATCAGCAGGAACGTCCATTGTGCATCTGCGCCCAGCAACCGCAGCCCAAGCGTAAAGACACCCACGATCAGGGCACCGAACAGGGACCCCAGAATAGACCCGCGACCGCCAAACAGCGATATCCCTCCGATCACGACCGCCGTGATGCTTTCGATATTGGCCAGCTGGCCCGAGGTTGGCGAAACCGACCCGATCCGGCCAATCAGGGCCCAGCCCGCAAAGGCGCAGATCAGCCCGGACAGCATGTACACGGATATCAGCGTGCGGTGCACGTTGACACCAGACAGTTCTGCCGCTTCGGGGTCATCCCCGACGGCATAGACATGCCTGCCCCAGGCCGTGTGCCGCAACGCGTATGCAAGGACGAGGATCAGCGCCAGCATGAAGACAACACCAACGGTAAACACCGCCCCGCCCAGGTTAAACTTGGCACCAAACAGTTGCAGGATGGCGGCGTGTTCCTCGATCTCCTGCGACCGGATCGTTTCGTTTTGTGAATAAAGAAAATTCGCCGCAAGAACGATCTGCCACATGCCAAGGGTGACGATGAAAGGCGGCAGCTTGATGCGACTGACCAGAAACCCGTTCAAGGCCCCGATTGCCGAGCCAACAGCAAGGCCGCACACAATCGCAACCGAAGGCGGCATTCCATAGCGGAAAGTGAATTGCCCCATCACAACCGACGACATCACCATGATGGCCCCAACACTCAGGTCGATGCCTGCGGTCAGGATCACAAGGCTCTGCGCCGCGGCCACGATCCCGACGATCTGAACCTGTTGCAGGATCAATGTCAGCGCAAAGGGCGAAAAGAACTTGGGGCCCAGCAAGACACCAAAGATGACGATTGCAGCGACAAGGACGATCAGCGGGACCAGCGACGGGTTCACATGCAGAAAATGCTGAACCGTTCCGACAAATCCGCGTTGGTGATCGTCAAATTCGGCAACTTGCTCTGGGCTGCCCTTTGCGGCGGTTTCGAAATCGTCGGCTTGTCGTGAAGAATCGGACATGGAACTTCCCCCAAAGCGTCAGGTTTATGACGACTTTAGCAAGGTTTCGGGCGTGTGGGTGGTTTTGATAAGTGGAAGGCCGCGCAGCGGCCTTCCACACGTTCAGCTTAACCCCAGCAGAGGTCCATGCCTTCCTGAACCGAGATGGACTCGACGCCGTCGGCGGCCTTATCCGTCACAAGCGCCACGCCAGTGTCAAAAAAGTCCTTACCGGGTGTGTTCTCGGGTTTCGTCCCTTCGTCCGCCCATTTCTTGACAGCCTCAACGCCCAGCGATGCCATCAGCAGCGGGTATTGCTGGGATGTTGCGCCGATGACCCCGTCCGCCACGTTCTGCACGCCGGGGCAGCCGCCATCGACGGAAACGATCAGCACGTCATTTTCGCGCCCGATAGCCTTGAGCGCCTCGTAAGCACCCGCTGCCGCCGGTTCGTTGATGGTATGCACCACGTTGATCATCGGGTCTTTGGCCAGCAGGTTCTCCATCGCGCGGCGGCCGCCTTCTTCGTTGCCAGCGGTGACATCGCTGCCAACAAGACGCGGGTCGTCTTCATCGCCAATCACGTTCGGATCGGCCAGATCAACACCGAACCCCTGCAGGAACCCCTGATTGCGAAGCACATCCACAGTGGGCTGGCTGACCGCAAGGTCCAACGTGGCGATTTTGGCGTCGTTTGCCGCATCTCCCAGAGTGGCTTTTGCCCATTGTCCGATCAGAAGCCCCGCAAGGAAATTGTCGGTGGCAAAGGTCGCGTCGGCCGAGTCGATAGGCTCAAGCGGGGTGTCCAGCGCAATCACCAGCAGCCCGGCATCGCGGGCCTGCTGCACCGCCGGAACGATAGACGACGTATCTGACGCGGTCAGCAGGATACCCTTTGCGCCATCCAGTATGCAGGTTTCGATGGCCTGAACCTGAGTTTCGTGGTCGCCGTCGACTTTGCCGGCAAAGGCCTTCAGCGTCATGCCAAGCTCTTCGGCTTTGGCTGTCGCGCCCTCTCTCATTTTGACAAAGAAAGGGTTGGTATCCGTCTTGGTGATCAGGCAAACGGTTTCACCTTCGGCCATTGCACTGCTTGCCATGGCCGTAACCGCCAGCGCCGTAGCGCCTGCAAGTTTCGCAAGTTTCATCGGTAGTCCTCCCAGTTTTCCCAATGCCCGTCAGGGCATACGTCTGATCGGGCGAAATCCGGCCCGATCGAACGTGAAAACCATCACAAGATTCGAATTTTGAGTCAATAAATAAATCACTCTTATTTATTATTGACAGAAAGGAAGGGTTTCAACATTGTCGTCACGAAGGGGATGGCCGTGTCTGCAAACAACTCTTTGGACAATACCGCTGGCGTACGCGAGCCAGACATGCGCGGCACCAATCAAAGCGGAATGCGGGCCCGAAATGAACGGCTTGTCCTGTCACTGGTCCGGCGCCATCAGGCCCTTGCAAAATCTGAGATCGCGCGGATGACCGGGCTGTCGGCACAGACGGTTTCGGTCATCATGCGCCAGTTGGAAACCGATGGGCTGCTTCTGCGGGGCGAACCGATCCGGGGAAAAGTCGGGCAGCCCTCGGTTCCCATGCGCCTGAATCCGGATGGCGCGTATTTCTTTGGGCTCAAAGTCGGGCGGCGCAGTACCGAGCTGGTGCTGACGGATTTCCTTGGCAATGTCAGGCACCGTGAGCGGCGGACTTATGATTTTCCGACGCCCGAGGCGACACTGAGCTTTTCCAAGGAAAGCCTCGACAAAGTGATGACGTCGCTGTCGCCCGAAGCGCGCGGCAGGATCGCGGGTCTTGGGATTGCGATGCCATTCTACCTTTGGGACTGGGCACAGACATTGCAGGTTCCGCAGGAGAAAATGGATCCGTGGCGTGACGCGGACCTGAAAGGCGCGTTGGCCGCTAGCTATGACGTGCCGGTTTTCCTGCAAAACGACGCAACGGCCGCCTGCGGTGCCGAGCTGGTGTTTGGCCCTGCAGAAGGCCCGCGAGATTTCCTGTATTTCTATGTCGGCTTCTTCATCGGGGGCGGGGTGGTTCTGAACGGCTCCATCTTTTCAGGGCGGGGAAATGCCGGTGCGCTTGGCCCATTGCCTGTGCCGGACGAAGTGGGCGGAGTGAAACCGTTGATAGATGTCGCCAGTCTTTATGTGCTGGAGCGTGCGGTTGGTGGAAATGCCGCAACAGCCGGTTCAATCTGGGAAACGACACTGCATTGGGACGTACCGGAAACCCACCTTGAGAATTGGCTGAACCAGGCGGCGCACGGAATCGCCCATGCCATCGTCTCTTCTTGCAGCCTGATCGATTTCGAATGTGTCAAGATTGATGGCTGGATGCCTGCTGATATCAAGGCGCGGCTGGTGGAAAGGGTTGAGCTCAAACTATCCCATATGAACCTGACCGGGCTTGAACGGCCCTTGGTGCTGGCAGGGGCGGCGGGCCCGGATGCCCGGTCATTGGGGGCGGCCAGTTTGCCATTGTCGGAAAGATACCTGCTCGAGGGGTAGGTTCATCCCCGAAAAACCCCGACCTGTATCCAAAGCGGATCAACCGGAAAAAGGGCATTGCCCGCTGAACTTTTTGACAGCCAGCGCAATTGATCGTTGACGGATGCCGAAGAAGTCTGGCAAGCCGCTCGGCATGTCCGGTTCCGGGGCGTGCTCTGGAATCAATAGGGAATGCGGTGCGGGCTTTGGCCCAATTCCGCAACTGCACCCGCAACTGTAAGCGGCGAGCAGGGCTGAAGTGCCACTGGAGTTAATCCGGGAAGGCCAGCCCAACGCTTTGACCCGCAAGTCAGGATACCTGCCGGACATGTGCCTTTGACAAGGGCACTCCTAATCGGCGACGGGATGTGCGTCGGAGCAGGATGCTTGAAAAAGCAGCTCGGCTTGGACGTCCCCGCAGTCAAAACGCATCTCGTACCGGGGTTGGTACGATGGGACAAGGACGACTATTGATGACCAAGCTGCTTTCTGCAGCCGCTGTGGCGATGGCGCTTCCAGCGATGGCAAATGCGCATTTCCTGCTGGAATACACCTCTGACACCATGATCGACGCACCGGGGAATGTTCCGGTCAAGCTGATCTTCTGGCATCCGTTCTCGAACGGGCATGTCATGGATCTGGACAAGCCGCAGGAATTCTACGTGATCCACAACGGTCAGAAAACCGACCTGCTGGACACTCTGGAACCCGTGCGTTTCACCGGTGGGGAAAACGAAGGCGCGGCATTCACGGGTTATGTTCCGGTCAAACGGTCGGGCGACTATGTGCTGGTGACAGTTCCCCAGCCCTATTACGAGGGGTCTGAGGATATCTATATCCAGCAGATCGCCAAGGCATTCCTGAACCGCAACGAATTGCCGACCGACTGGATGAACCCGGTGGGCTTGCCGGTTGAGATCATCCCGCTCAACAAACCGACCAACATCATCGCGGGTTCGACCTTTACGGGTCGAGTTATGGCAGAAGGCCAACCGGTTGCGGGTGCCGAGATCGAGATCGAGTACATGGCCGCAGAACCGGACATGGAAAGCACGGCTGCTTCGGCCCCGACCGTCTCGCCGTTGCCGGGTGGTGCATTGGTCGCAACTTCGGATGATAACGGGTATTTCACATTCGGCGTTCCAAAAGCCGGATATTGGGGTTTTGCAGCGCTCGGCGCCGGTCCCGTGACCGAACACAATGGCAAAGAACTCAGCCAGGACGCGGTCATCTGGATCCGCGCCTGGGATTTGGAGTAACCGTAGATGCATATCGTTGACGGAGCCTTGTCCAACCCGGTTGTGATCGGCGGCGCCGTCGCTGCGGCGGGTGGAATTGCCATGGGCCTCAGGTCGCTGGATCTTGATCGCATCCCCACTGCGGGGGTGCTGTCAGCCAGCTTTTTCGTGGCATCGCTGATCCATGTTCCTATTGGTCCGTCGTCGGTGCACCTGATCCTCAACGGTATGGCCGGGCTTTTGCTGGGGTGGGCCGCATTCCCGGCCCTGTTCGTCGGGCTTTTGCTGCAAGCCGTCTTCTTTGGCTTTGGCGGGTTGACGGTATTGGGGATCAACACCCTGAACATCGCGTTGCCCGCGGTTCTGGCCGGACTGATCTTTAGCCGCCTGATCGCCCACGGCTCACCTCTGCAAGGTGCGATATGGGGCGGGGTCGGCGGTGCCTTTGCCATTGCCGCCACAACCGGCATGGTTGCGTTTTCACTGGCCTTGTCCGGGGATGCCTTCCTGCCTGCGGCCAAGCTTGTTTTCTTTGCACATATTCCTGTCATGGCGATTGAGGCGATCCTGACCGGGTTCGCGGTTTTGCTGGCGCGCAAGGTCAAGCCCGAGCTGTTTGTCAAACGAGCGGTCGCATGAGGTATCTGGCAATCATTCTGGCGCTGTGCTGTGCACCCCTACCTGCCTTGGCGCATAAGGTCATAGCCGGAGTGTTTAAATCCGGTGACGCCATCGAAGGCGAAATCGGCTTTTCCAACGGCGACATGGCAAGCGATACCGAGGTCATCGTCAACGGCCCGGACGGAGCCGAGCTGGGCCGTATCGTAACAGATGCAGACGGGTTTTTTATCTACACGCCAAACGCGCCGGTGGCCCATACATTCTTTGCAAACCTTGGTGCCGGACATGTGGCCGAGGTCACCATGCCCGCTGCGGATGTCGCCCGGATCATGGGCGTTGAAGCGGAACCTGATACCCCGCCAACAAACGCACCTGCCCAGACAGCGGCGGTGCTCAGCACTGAACAACAACAGGTCATTGCCAGGGCCGTGCGGGATGAGCTGCGCCCGCTGCGTCGGGAAATCGCGGCTTACCGCGAACAAAATGATCTGCAAACTGTTCTGGGTGGGATCGGATATATTGTCGGTCTGTTTGGTCTGGGCTTCTACTTTGCGGCACGCCGCAAGCTGGCGGCCTGATGGCGCATGTTCTGGGACAACAGGAAAGCACGCTGGTCAAAGCGGGCGCGCAGCGGCGCGGCGCGATCAACCCGCTTGATCCTAGGATGCGGATCGTTATGGCGGTTGTCTTCGCGGTGGTGACAGTGGCGGTGTCCTCGCTGACAGCGCTGTGCGCGGCTCTGGCGGTGTCCCTTTCGCTTCTTGCCGCGTCGCGTCTGCCCTGGCGGAAAACGTTGAAACGCATGGCCATGATGGATGGGTTCATCCTTTTCATGCTGGTGCTGTTGCCATTCTCCATGCCCGGCGACCCGATGTTCACGCTCTGGGGGTTTCCCGCAAGCTGGCAGGGTTTCTGGAAAGCGGTCGAGATCGCCTTGACGGCCAACGCGGTCATCCTGTCCCTGATGGTGCTGGTCGGCACGATGGAGCCGGTCACGCTTGGCCACGCCCTGCACCGCCTGCGCTGCCCCGAAAAGCTGGTTCACCTTCTGATGTTCACCATCCGATATATCGAGGTTCTGCGGGAAGAATACCTGCGCCTGCGCGCGGCCATGAAGGTACGCGGTTTTCGCCCGGCAACAAACTGGCACACCTATCGTAGTTTTGGCTATCTCGTGGGCATGATGCTGGTGCGCGCGATCGAAAGATCCGAACGCATACTTGATGCGATGAAATGCCGGGGGTTTTCAGGCCGTATGCTGCTGCTTCAGGACTTTGCCCTGACCCGAAGGGACATCGTTTTTGCCGCAGGTCTTGGTGCCCTTTGCGCGGGTCTGATCATACTGGATTTGGCATGACACTGATTGCGCTTGAAGATATCTGCTTTGCCTACCCTGGTCAGCCACCCGTTCTGGACGGTGCCAGCCTCAGCCTGTCCGCTGGTCAACGCCTGTCGCTGACGGGTCCGAACGGGGCGGGAAAATCGACCTTGCTGCGCATCACGCTTGGCTTGCAGCGCCCACGGTCCGGCACGGTCACGATCTTTGGTCAGCAAAGGGTGCAAGAGGCCGATTTTCACGACGTACGCCGCCGGGTGGGGCTTGTGTTTCAGGATGCGGATGATCAACTGTTCTGCCCGACCGTCGCCGAGGATATCGCCTTTGGCCCGCTCAACCTGGGCAGAACGCGCGACGAAGCGCTTGCTATCGTTGAAAACGTATTGAGTGATCTGGACCTGATGCATCTGAAGAACCGCATCACCCACAAATTGTCAGGGGGTGAAAAACGGCTGGTTACGCTGGCGACCGTTCTGGCGATGGAGCCCGAGGTTCTGCTGCTTGATGAACCCACCAACGCGCTGGACCCACGGAACGAGGCCCGGCTGCTGGAAATCCTCCGGGAATTGCCGCAAGCGATCCTTCTTGTCAGCCATTCCCCGGCCTTCCGTGCTGAACTGGCACCGGATGCGCTGGATTTGCGAGACGGAAAACTGGTTGCTGTCTGACAGGACCAATCCGGGTTCAGCCCTGCCGCTTCCGGCTCATAAGCCCATATCTGACCGCCCATGCCCGAAACGACAGACGTCTGCGCCGGTCCTGTTTCACCGGGTGTTTCGACGGCGCGCCACCTTTTCGGTTGAACTCGAAAACGTCGATGATGCGCTCGGCGCAACCGCAGGCTTCGCCCATGCCAACTTTGGCAAAGTAGAATTTTTCGAAACGTTCCGGGTTTTGCATGGCGCCCCTCCTGTTCAAGCGTAGCCGCAAAAGCCTAGTGCCGCCAAATCACTTTGCTGCGGCCACAGGGGGCTGCTATGGCGCGGCGAAGGCGCTTCCCGTCCAGACATTGTCCAGTTGATTGAAAACCGGCGAGGTGATGAGCATCTCGGCAGGGTACAGCAATTGCAGCTCATCCGCGAACCGCGTGACGCCGGGTACAAGCCCGGTGATGTTCTGCCACGCGGCCCAGCTGCCGGGATCGGACAGGCTGTTGGGATTGCCGGGATCAGCGGCCTGGTGCCAACCGGCCGCATTCAGGATCGGTGAAAGGGCAAAGCGCGCATCGTTGCTGTCAACCTCGGAACAGGCAGCAGCATCGCATTCCCAGCTTGTCCAGTCTGCCGCCGCGATGGTCCCGGCAATCGGGGCGGCGGCGTCGATGACCCGTGCCAGAACCTCGAACCCGCCACCCGCAGTCGGACGGCTGAGCGACAGGGGGTCGGTGGCCACGGCATGCAGCGCCGCAGTCGGTGCCAGGCTGAGGGTTCGACCGATCAAAGCCAGCTGTGCGATGCCGTCGGTCACGGGGCCTGATCCGGCGGCCGGAAGGACCCTGACAGGTGTCAGGATCGGCACCGCACCGCCACGTATCGCGATCTCCTGCAACGCATTGTCGAAGGCCGGAACGAAATCACTGCGGATCGTGTAGCTCAGCGGAAAACTGGCCTGCTGCGGACCTACGGGCCTTGCACCGTCGCGAGTGATGAAAGACATCGGCGGAACGGCACCCGGCTGCGGCAGCGAAATCTGCGGTCCCGCGATACCCAAAGCGGCCGCGATCATGCGTGCGCGCTGTTCGGCCTCACCATACTCGCTCAGCAGATTGATATAGCCGCCGATCTCAGTGATGTTGCGCGGCGCAGGGATGCGCGAAGGGGCAATATCGCCCGCAATGGCCAGCCTATGGGCAATCACCTCACGGGCACGCTGGATCGCTGGAGAGTTGGTCGTTTCAAGGATATTGATGATCGCCTCGGCAAGGCTTTCATCAATTCCCGGTTTGTCCGTCACATTTGTGCTCGTGTCACTCATTGTCGTCCTCCGCAGGGGCGTTCAGGCCATTGAGGAAATCCAGCACCGACTGGCTGCCGGCCTTGGTCGCGCTGCCGTCATCAGCATCCGCATTTGCCTTGGTGAAGGCCCCGAAAAGCTTGGCCAGAAGCAGCGTGTTGGACGGGTTGGCCAAAGCCGTAGCCCCGCCGGGGAAATCCTTGAACAGGTTTTGAACGAAACCGGCCCGGTTGCCATCCGGTTGCCCACCGATCAGCGCGGAAACACCCGAAGCGTTCTTGGCGATATCCTCAAACCCCTTGATCTTGGCGGCATTGCTGGCGTCGAATGCCTTCTTGTCAGCGGCGGCCTTCTTGGCCTCTTCCTCTTTGCGGGCGGCAGCGATTTCCTGACCTTTACCCGCAAGTTCCGTGGCCTTTCCAACCAGCTCCTTGGTCAGATCCGTCGCCGTGTCGATGGCCTTGTCCCGACCGGCGGCGACCGATTGCGTTTCAAGCGCCAGTTGCGCCTGCAACTCCTTCAGGCCTGTCAGATCAGTTCCCGCCCGCGCAAGATCGGGCGCAGCCTTGAGGATTTCGGCCAGTTGCGACGTGGGCACAGCCTGGCCGGTGCCAATGTCGCCCCCTGCAATGGTCAGCGTGTTCGAAGGCTGGTTGTTCGGCAGGTCTGACGGCGCACGGGTACCAAAGATGGCGTCACTGTCAGCAGGCAGGACCGGTGCGTCGCCAACCGGCGGCGGTGTCGGGCTGTCCTGCCAGTTCCAGAAGCGGCGATGGTCGATCATCTCGCAGGAATTGCAGCGGCCCAATACAGCCTCGCCCAACAGGCCCCTGGTCGGCAGCGAGATCGTGCGGCGCGGTGGTCGGAAGTCTTCGCGATGGAAGGCCAGAAGACTGTCCTGAATGTCACCGGTCCGCATCTCCATCCGGTCGGCCAGATCGGGCGGGATCGAGAAGGGCATGATCATGGCATTGCCATAGAACCCCAACACCTTGTTCTGGACGGTGCTGAGCAGCGATATCTCGCTTGAGGCATCGTCCAGCCCGCCTTCCGGTACCCCGATGGTGAAACGCTCCAGCAGGATCGCACGTTCTTCGTCCGTCATGCTGGCCCAGATCACGCGGGAATAGCGAACGGTGTTGGCTACAACATGCTGGTACATTTCTTCGATGCGGCGCAGATCCCGGCGTGACAGAACGTCCGGCACTTCCTGCACGGAATAGGGCAGGGTGGCAGGCAACGCCTGGAACGTATTGTCATCAACAACGGTCTGGGCGTTTTCGTTCATACGCGCCTCAAACTCGCTGATCATGGGCGGTCCTACCAGATCGTCAAAGTCCGAGCCCGAGATCGTGGTGCGAAGGCTGCGGTTGATATTGCGGGTGGCCCGATCCAGATCGTCGGCATCTTCCAGATTGGCCAGATGTTCCCAGATGTTGAAAATATTGATGGGATCAGGACCGGTGTAGAACGAGTAGGCAAACGAACCCGTCCGCCTGCGCAGCTCGACACGCGCGATATCCGACCGCTCGACCGAACGGGGCAAAGCCACAGACCCGGTATAGGTCCGGCGCTTGGTCGGATCACGTCGCGCATCAGCCAGCCGGACAAGCAGGTTCTCGCGGGTTTCCGCTGGCAGGTCATGCAGGTTGTCGATGTCTATCGGCGATCCGGTCAGCGGCACAGGTCCGACCCGGTCGCCATCCTGCGTGAAGATTACGGCTGAAATGTCATCATTGGGCATGAACGTGCCCTGCGCCTCGAAACTGACGATGTCCTGTGCGACACCGGGCGCGTTCTGCGGTGTTGCGTCCTTGTCCGCATAAAACTCTTCCAGAAGCTTCAGGGCGCTGCGGAATCTGCGGCGGTTTCGGAACACGCGCCGGAACACTTCTGCATGGCGCAGGATGACCTTGTACCGGCTCAGCAATCCGGACCGGGTGACATTGCCCGGCAACTGGTCACCTTGCCCCAGACGGCGGAAGCGGATGAGTTGCATCGGCACAAAGACCACCAACTGCACGCCCTCGATACGCGTTTCCAAGGAAAAGTCGCGCAGGACTTCGAACCATTGCATGGTCATTGCGTGGCAATGATTGCGGTTGGCCACGAATTTCGTTGTGGCCGTTCGCCGATCCGTCGCAGTTGCAGTGCGCACACTGGTCCGTGCCGAGTTGCGCTTGACCGAAGCCGCCCGTTCAAGCGCGGCAGAGAATGTCTCATGCGTGTCGGACAGAAAATCGCGCGATGTGTTCTGCGTGTTGGACGAATTGCCGGAAGAATTCGAACTGGACCGTGCGCCGCTGAAGCCCACGCCGCCGACTATGGCCCCGATGCCTCCGAACAGGCCGCCACCAACGCCACCTGCGCCCCCGAAGCTCTTTGAAAAAGCGCGGGTCGAAAACGAAGACGTACCCTGAATTACCTCATCCAGCGCGCTTTCAAACGTACTGTCAAAGGACGTGTCGCGGGCTTCCTCGAATTCCTGTTGTTCTTCAAATGTCAGGCTCTCTCGTTCACGTACGCTCAGTGTTTCGCGCTGTTCCGACACGACAATCCGCTGCTCTTCTCCGGGGGCAAGCGGTAGGGAATAGACCAGCCGACCCAAAGACATGCCAGCGTGGACAGCCGTCGACCGCATCTTGGCAATATACCCAAGCGCAAGGCTCGACGCTTTGGGCACATCCTGAGGCCGTTCCTCAAGATCTTCAAAGAAGTCTTCAATATCAATGGGTTCGTCAATCGGAATCCGGTCTCGAAAATCCCAATCACCCCCGTCATTGTTAAACGCCGCCAGAAGCGTTTCGGCTGACAGATTGGCCTGAGCAAAGGCTGTGCCCGGGATAGTCGTCACAAAGCGGCCCCCACCTATGGGGCGCGTTCGAACGATATTCTTGGGCCCGACGAGGGGATCAATCAGCCGGTACAAAACCGAATAGCGCCGCCGTGAAACCGTGCCGCCTTCGGTTCGGTACTCCGACGCGCAATCGCCCTCGCCCAGCACGATAGGGGCCTGCGAACCGGTGAAATCGGATATGTTTTCTTCAGCATCCTCGGGATCCACAGGCAAGATATCGGCCAGCTCGCCGACGATCGAACGCTGCAAAGGCAGGAGCGTGCGATCCAGCACCACAAGGCCCATTTCGCCGTCCAGCGCGTCAACGCGCGGCACGGCTTCTGTCAGGGTGGTGTTTTGACCCCTGATCCGCAACCGCAGGCCGTTCTGTGGCAGGCGAAGATTGGGCAGATCAAGCGAGAAGATCCCGCGCGCGTCCGTGACGGCGGCTTTGACAGCCCACGAGAAATCCGCGTTGTCGATCCCTTCATTGGCGTTAAAGGTGGGGCGCAGGACCTCGACGATCACACGTTCGGCAGGGGTCCCGTCCGGGTTGATCAGTTCCCCCCGCAGTTTCGGGGCAAGGGTGTGAACGACCGCCCCCAGAAAGCCTCCGGCCAGATCTTCGCGAATGGTTGCAAGCTGGCGAAAAACCGCGCCTGTCGACTGAACACGCCGGTCGACCAGATCGTTGATCACTTCTGTGGACAGCTCAATTCCGACGCCACGGCGCAATGCCTTGAGCTTTTCCGCCTCAACCCGCTTCAGATCTTCAACAGCTTGCGCACCAGCCGCGACAGTGCCGGAAATTTCCGCTGATATCGATGGGTTTGGCCGAAGATTTGGTAGGGACAGCGTTATGCGCGGGGGCTCACTGCTGGAGTCGGACATGAACGTCACCTCTCGAGAAAGAGCTGAAAAAACGAGATGTCAGAAAAATAAGTCAAATCATTAAAGGTGACCCAAGGTAACATGTCTGGGGGATTCGCGGAAGCAACGCAGGGTTGTACCCGCTGCAACGCGCGGCAAAGCGCTCAGGGCAAGCGTAGTGTCTCTTGCCGCTGACGGTATCCAGAATTAGTCAGGGCCAGAGGAAAAACCTGTCGGGAAACACCAGAACCCAGATCGCCTTTGGTCTAGTTTCGCGACTGCTGAGAGGAATAGAAATACGCAATGGCCTGCGTGCGGTTTTTGACACTCAGCTTTTCATAGATGTTGGACAGGTGGAACTTGACCGTGTTGGTCGAAATCTGAAGTTCCTTTGACAAATCCCGGTTCGACATTCCCTGCGCCAGCGCCTCCAGAATTGCGCGTTCTTTACGCGATAGGCTCTGGATCGGGTCCTGTTGCATTTTCCGGATATCTACGAACGGGAACACCATCTTACCCGCCGCGACTTTGGCGCAGGTTTCCAGCAGGCCCTCAACCTCGCCCGTGCGGGCGGCAAATCCAGCCGCACCCGCCTGCATCGCCAATCGCGGGACATCGCCGCCAGTGTCGCCATAAACGACAAAGCGCGGGGCGTTGGGCTGATCGCGCAGAACCTCGATCAGTTTGGCGGCCCCCAAAACCGGAAGCGTCCAGTCGACGACACCAACCTGAACGGGAACCCGCATCACCGTTCCTAGAAACCCTTCGGCCGTTGCTGACGTGGCCATCAGCGAGAATCGGGGGTCCCGCTCGAATATCTCGGACATGGCCGACAGAACCAGCGGGTTGCCGTCCGCCAGCATGATGTCGATGGGTTTGCTCGGTGTCTCAACCATATGATTTTGCCCCGAATTCGGAAAAACCTACCCATAAGGATAGGGTGCTTCTTTGTATACCTTCGTATTTTTACCAAAACGGGTAGGTATTGCCCCATCCTATTGGCCATCCAAAAGCAGTAGTAAGTTACGTTGCGTCATAAGGCAAGCTCGCGTTTCCTGCTCGGTAACTTGACACGACGGGCCGCAATGCCCGGCCAACAGCCGAGGATGCCAGACCATGACTTTTCAGATTTTCCCTCCGCTCGAAATCCCCCAAACCCTCGCTGCGGGGCCGGGGCCGGGTAACACGGATGCCCGCGTCCTCAAGGCCTTTGCCAATGCAGGCGTTGCCGATCACATGCAGGGGGACGTCCTTAGGGGGATGGTCGAATGCAAGCACATGCTGCGGAAAATCTGGGGCACCCAAAACGCCTATACCTTTGCTGTTGCCGGCACCGGTTGGAGCGCCCTGGACACCATGTTTTCGGCTGTCATGCCTGGCGACAAGGTCGTAGCTTTTGCCAACGGCACATTCTCGGGGATCGACGCGCTGACCCTGCGGATCAAGGCGGCGACGCCCGAAGAACATGCAGCCAACCCGATGGCGCCTCAGGCCGCCAGCGTCACCGTGATCGAGGTTCCGCACGGCCAGCCGGTCACCGGTGATCTAGTCGAGGCGACGCTGGCGCAGCACAAACCGAAATGGGCTTTCATGGCGCATTGGGAAACCGGATCGGGTCGCATCAACGACCTGCGCGGATTTTCCGACGTGTGCGAACGTCATGGCGTGATGGGTCTGATCGATGCGGTGTCGTCTCTGGGCGTCGATGACTTCTCGATAGACGATTTTCCGGGCATCGCTGGATGGGCGTCCTGCCCGCAGAAAGGTCTATGCTGCCTGCCGCTAACCTATGCCCCTGTCAGCTTTACCGACGCCTATATCGCATCACTCAGAACCACCGGTGCCTATACCTATGTGCACAATCCCATCTTTGAAGCCCGCCATTGGGGCATTGTTGATGGGCAGGATGTCGAAAAGGGCACCTATCACCGCACCCATTCAGGCTACGCCGTTGCGGCCTTCCATGAATCCCTGCGCCTGACTCTTCAGGAAGGTCTGGCCAAGCGGTCCGCATCGTACAAGACGCATGAGAAGGTTCTGCGCGACGCTGTTACTGAAATGGGCTGCGAGGTCACCTCCGACATGCCCAGCCTGATTGTGCTGAACCTGCCCCCGGAACTGGCTGGCCGCGAGATGGAGCTGGTCCAGAACTGCCGTGCGCGCGGGTTTGGCATCTGGCCGACGCTCAGCGCACCCGTGCAGGTGCGCATCGGCATCCTCAACCAATTGAACCGCGACGCCGTCAGCCGGATCGTGCGCCTGTTCGCCGAAGCCATCCGAGAGCTGGGCGGAACGGTCGACCAAAACGCAATCGAAGACCTGCTGGAAAGCCGTTACGGCACCTCAATCGCTGCATAAACAGGAGCGGATCAGATGGATATTCACGAATATCAGGCAAAGGAAATTCTTTCGAATTTCGGTGTCGCCATACCATCCGGCGCACTGGCCTACAGTCCGGAGCAAGCGGCCTATCGGGCGCGTGAGCTGGGCGGTGACAGATGGATCGTCAAGGCGCAGGTCCATGCAGGCGGTCGCGGCAAGGCCGGAGGGGTCAAGCTGTGCAACACCGAGAACGAAATCTATCAGGCCTGCGATGATCTGTTTGGCCGCAAGCTGGTCACGCATCAGACCGGCCCCGAAGGCAAAGGCATCTATCGCGTCTATGTCGAAGCCGCGGTGCCGATTGACCGCGAGATTTATTTGGGTTTAGTCCTCGATCGGTCAAGCCAAAGGGTGATGATCGTGGCCTCGTCCGAGGGCGGGATGGAGATCGAGGATATCTCGGCTGACCGCCCGGAAAGTATCGTCCGCTCCATCGTGGAACCGGCGGTTGGGCTTCAGGAATTTCAGGCGCGCGAGATCGCATTCAACCTAGGGCTTGAGCCCAGGCTGATCCAGCAAATGGTGCGTACGCTACAGGGCTGCTATGCCGCTTTTAGCGAGCTTGACGCGACAATGGTCGAGATCAATCCGTTGGTCATCACGGGTGACGACCGGGTGCTGGCGCTTGACGCCAAGATGAGCTTTGACGACAACGCCCTGTTCCGCCATCCACAAATCTCTGAACTGCGTGACAAAAGCCAGGAAGACCCGCGCGAAAGCCGCGCGGCCGACCGCGGACTGTCTTATGTCGGGCTGGACGGAAATATCGGCTGCATCGTCAACGGTGCCGGTCTGGCGATGGCCACGATGGACACGATCAAGCTGGCCGGTGGCGAGCCTGCAAACTTCCTTGACATCGGGGGCGGGGCTTCGCCCGAACGTGTGGCCAAGGCGTTTCGTCTGGTCCTGTCGGACGACAATGTTCAGGCCATTCTGGTCAACATCTTCGCCGGTATCAACCGCTGCGACTGGGTGGCCGAAGGCGTCGTTCAGGCGCTGCGGGAACTTGACATCGACCTGCCGGTCGTCGTGCGGCTGGCTGGGACAAATGTCGAAGAGGGTCAGAAGATTCTGGCCAAGTCCGGCCTGCCGATCATTCGCGCCACAACGCTGATGGAGGCGGCAGAACGCGCTGTTGGCGCATGGAAAAACGACCTTACTCAAGGCACCAAGATGAGGGCTGTGAAATGAGCATTCTTCTCGACCGTGACTCGCGCGTCATCGTGCAGGGCATTACCGGCCGCATGGCCCGGTTCCATACCAAGGACATGTTGAACTATGGCACCAATGTCGTGGGCGGTGTCGTACCCGGCAAAGGCGGCGAAACCGTCGAAGGTGTTCCGGTCTTTGACACCGTCAAACAGGCTGTCGAGGCGACCGGCGCGGATGCCAGCCTTGTTTTTGTGCCCCCGCCATTTGCGGCTGATTCAATCATGGAAGCCGCAGATGCCGGTATCCGCTACTGCGTCTGCATCACCGACGGGATTCCGGCGCAGGACATGATCCGGGTGAAACGGTACATGTACCGCTATCCGAAAGAGAAACGCATGGTGCTGACCGGGCCGAACTGTGCCGGTACGATCTCGCCCGGAAAGGCGCTGCTGGGCATCATGCCGGGTCACATCTATCTGCCCGGCCATGTCGGCATCATCGGCCGCTCGGGCACGCTGGGCTATGAGGCTGCGGCGCAGCTGAAAGAACGCGGCATCGGTGTCTCGACCAGTGTCGGGATTGGTGGCGACCCGATCAACGGGTCATCCTTCAAGGACATCCTGCAGCGGTTCGAAGAGGACGAGGACACCCATGTCATCGCCATGATCGGCGAGATCGGCGGCCCACAGGAAGCTGAGGCTGCCGAATACATCCGCGACCACATCACCAAGCCGGTGATTGCCTATGTCGCGGGTCTGACCGCTCCGAAGGGCCGCACCATGGGCCACGCGGGTGCGATCATCTCGGCCTTTGGCGAAAGCGCCAGCGAAAAGGTCGAGATCCTGTCTGCCGCCGGGGTGACCGTTGCCGAAAACCCCGCGGTGATCGGTGAAACAATTGCCCGTGTGATGGAGGCCGCGTGATGGTCAAACCCTCGGTTCTTGTGACCCGTCGCTGGCCTGCCGCCGTCGAGGCGCAGCTGGCCGAGACCTATAATGCCGTTCTGAACACCGGGGACAAACCCATGTCCCCGGCCGAAATCCGGCAAGCCTTGAAAACTTATGACGCGGTGCTGCCAACTGTAACGGACACACTGAGCGCCGAGGCAATGGATGTCCCTGGTGCACAGACAAAGATCCTTGCCAATTACGGTGTAGGATACAGCCACATCTGTGAACCTTCGGCGCGTGAGCTGGGCATGACCGTGACGAACACGCCCGATGTTCTGTCCGAATGCACCGCCGACATCGCCATGACCCTGCTGCTGATGGTGGCCCGGCGCGCGGGCGAGGGTGAGCGCGAGCTTCGGTCCGGCAACTGGACCGGATGGCGGCCCACGCATCTGGTTGGAACCAAGGTCAGCGGCAAAACGCTGGGCATCATCGGCTATGGCCGCATCGGGCAAGAGATGGCCCGCCGTGCGCATCATGGCTTCGGCATGGACATCCTCGTCTACAACCGCAGTCAGATAGCGCCGGATGTGCTGGCCAGGTGCAATGCAACGCAGGTGGCCTCGATTGACGACTTGCTGCCGCAATGCGACTTCGTTTCGCTGCATTGCCCCGGCGGGGCTGAAAACCGGCATCTGATCAACGCGCGCAGACTGGGCCTGATGAAGCCCGACGCCTTTCTGATCAACACCGCGCGCGGTGAGGTGATCGACGAATGGGCGCTGATCCAGGCCCTGATGTTCGAGATGATCGGCGGGGCCGCGCTGGACGTGTTCGATGGTGAACCCCGTATCAGCCCGGACCTGCTGCAATGCGACAACCTCGTGATGCTGCCACATCTGGGCAGCGCCACCCGCGAAGCGCGCGAGGCGATGGGGTTTCGGGTTCTCGATAACCTGAATGATTTCTTTGAAGGCCGCGAACCCCGGGACCGCGTGATCTGATGCAAGCGCTGGCCCCGAATATTCAGTCCACCCCCAACCCCTCGAGCTATGCCGAAGGGTTGCGCTCGGAATTGCGGGCGTTGTGGCGGAACATATTGCTGAAACGGGCGCCACATGTGGCGGCATGGGCCGAGGCCACGCCGCTGCAAGCCATTCCCACGGGACCCGAAGCAACGCCGTATTTGCAGGCCCTTTCGATCTGGTTCCAACTGTTGTGCATCATCGATGAAAACGCCGAGGTTCGGGACCGTCGATTGACCGAAACCCAAAACGGCGCAGAAGCGGTAGAAGGCGGTTTTGCCGAAGCCCTGACGGACTTGTCCCTGACCTATAGCCAGGTTGAAAAGCTGACCGCTGACCTGTGTGCCGGTCCCACTCTGACCGCGCATCCGACCGAAGCCAAGCGGGTTACGGTTCTGGAAATTCACCGGCGTATCTACCGCAACCTCGTCAGTCTTGAAACGCAACGCTGGACCCCGACAGAACACGCCGAATTGCTGAATGGTCTGGAAGGAGAGATTGATCTCTTGTGGCTGACCGGCGAACTCCGCCTGTCGCGCCCAAGCCTGCACGACGAGATCGAATGGGGGTTGCAGTTCTTCCGCGATGCAATCTTTGACGCCGTGCCGCAGGTTATGGGCCGGTTCGATCAGGCCTGCCTGCAAGTGCTGGGCCGTACGCTGAGCGATACACCCGATATCCGCTTTCACAGCTGGATCGGCGGCGACCGGGATGGCAACCCGAATGTCACGACCGAGATGACCGCATTGGCGCTGAAACGCGGACGCGAAACAGTTCTGGACCTATATCGCCAGGCACTTGAACGTGCTGCAAGCAGGTTGAGCATCAGCGCGCTGATATTGCCTTTACCTGAACCTGTCAGGACGCAAGTACAAGCGATAGTTGACCGGGCTCCGGTCGCCGGACGCAATCGGAATGAACCGTTCCGGCAAGCACTCAACGCCATTCGCTATCGGCTGACAAACAGCGGCTATGATCACATCTCGCAATTCGTGGGCGATCTCGACACGCTTGATACCGCTTTATGTTCGGTCAACGCGGATATTCTGGCGCGGCAGCACATCCGTCCGCTGCGCCGGGCCGCTTCGGTTTTCGGGTTTCGGACCACAACGCTGGACATCCGCCAGAATTCGACCGTCACAACCGACGTTCTGGCCGAAATCTGGTCGCATAGCGGAAAGGTGCCGATTTACGGCACAGCCGAATGGTCTGCCCGCTTGCGAACCGAACTGGCCGATCAGAACCTGCCTTATCAAGACCGCGATGCGTTAAGCGATCAGGCGCGGGAACTGCTTGCTCTTCTGGCTCTGGTCCATGGTGTGCGATCGGGACCGGACCCCAAGGCAATAGGGCCCTTCATCCTGTCCATGACCCGTTCGGCCGACGACATTCTCGGCATCTACCTATTGGCCCGCTATGCCGGGTTTGGCTCCGAAACTCTGGATCTTTCGGTAGTCCCATTGTTCGAGACAATTGCCGATTTGCGAAATGCCCCATCGATCCTGCTGGACGTTCTGGCTGTCCCGCTTGCCCGTCGCAGCCTCAAAACCGACGGTCGGGTAATCGAGGTGATGCTGGGATATTCGGACAGCGGCAAGGACGGGGGCTATTTCTGCTCAACATGGGAGTTGGAGCGCGCCCAACGCCGGATCGTCTCGGCGCTGGCCTCGCAAGGTTTCAAGGCCACGTTTTTCCATGGTCGCGGCGGCTCGGTCAGCCGGGGTGGTGCACCGACCGGGCGTGCCATTGCCGCGCAGCCCAGCGGAACAGTTGCCGGGCGGCTGCGCGTGACCGAACAGGGCGAGGTGGTTTCGGCCAAATATGCCAACCGGGGCACGGCTGCGGCGCATCTGGAGTTGTTGCTGTCAAGCACGATGCGCCATACGGCGACCCCTGACGAGGCGCCTTCACGGCCTGAATTTGATGACGCATTGGATGCTTTGTCAGAGTTGTCACAGACAGCCTATGTCTCGCTTTTGCAGATGCCGGGTTTTCTGGACTATTTCCAGCAGGCGAGCCCCGTCCAAGAACTTGCCCGCCTGAAAATGGGGTCCCGCCCGACTCGCCGGTTCGGCGCGGCCAGTCTGGATGACCTGCGGGCCATTCCGTGGGTCTTTGCGTGGTCGCAGAACCGCCACCTGATCACCGGCTGGTACGGGTTCGGCACCGCCATGGCCAGTTTTCGCAAGTTTCGCGGCGCGCGCGGTGATGACGTGTTGCACGACATGTTTCGACACTCCCGCCTGTTCCGCCTTGCCGTCGATGAGATGGAAAAATCGCTCTATCAGACGGATATGGAAATCGCAGCGCAGTATGGCGAGTTGGTCTCTGATATCGAGATCCGTCAACGTGTATCGCAGGTGATCAAGGCGGAACACGATAGTGCCTGCAAAGCGATCCGGTTTCTGACCGGTGGTCAGGTCATCGGCCATCGCTTTCCCCGCCTTTGCGAGAGGTTTGACCGCAAACAGGCCGAATTGGCCCGCATTCATGCTCTTCAGGTCGAACTGCTGCAACACGCCCGCAACGAACCGCAGGCAGGGTCAGTTCCCGTGCCCCTGCTGCAATCCATGAACGCCATTTCCGCTGGTCTTGGCTGGACCGGCTAACCATTTTCAGGAGATCAAAACTGTGAACGCCCCGCATCGAACAAACGGATTTTTCACCCAGTCCTTGTCGGACCGCGATCCTGAGCTTTTTGGCTCGATCCGGTCTGAGCTGGGTCGTCAGCGCGACGAGATCGAG
>NZ_JBQFLY010000024.1:0-32378 GCF_056531545.1 Ruegeria sp. N10
CTTTTTCGATTTAAGCGATGAGCAAAAAGAGACCGACTTGACAGTAGTCAACGTGACTGCTGATGGAGGTGGGTTAGGCATTGATCTCGGCCCTATAAAGATAGGAAAATCAAGCGGTTCTACTACCACCACAGCGGAAGAGCAAAAATTTCGCGTAGTTTCTCGTGATTGGGTATCGGATCGCGCGCAAAGAGTAGTGAAGACTCTTAATGTGGAAGAGGTATGCCAGGAAGACGTCGGTTGTGCTGACGGCCCACTTATCGATGAGATTGTTGCCTTTGTTTTGAGTGATGCAAAACGCGTCACTGCGAGAATGGAAAAAGTGGCAGAGGACACTTACAATCTGACTGTTGGTACTACAGATGTTGGTCCCGCGATATTGAATGTGGATGAAACAACTAAGGGTGCCCTGAAGGGAGTGTACGATGCATCCACTGAAACGGAAGCTGAAGTCTCGTATCAGGACTTCAAGGCCAAAGCCAAGAAGGACTCCGCCAACAAACTGGAATTAGACGGCTCGACAGAGTTTACGAAGACTGGCGAGGATTGGGTTCCGACGTCCATGGAATTGTATTTGGTCGACTATTCCGGAATTGAAAGTCAGACAAATGCCTCCTACACGAAAACGGTCCTAAAAGAGCTGGAAAAGGCTTCATTTGGCGCGCCACAAGCGGTTCTTCAAGGTGCTAATGCGGGCTTCATCGAACGCAACTTCCTGGATGAATATCTCGGGCTCCAAGTCAATTTGGAATCGACGCAAAGAGACAGGCGAGCTTGGATAAAAAAGTACCGTTCCGCGAAACCTACAGGTCATTATTTAGTGCAGGGTCAGGGCCGTCCGCAGGATGCCAAGCACTATTATCATGTGAAGTGCCCACAAAATGGTGGGCCTACAGGTGACAAAAAGTTAGCTCAGTGGGCGGACGCCAATATCTGCAAACAAAACAAGCGACTGACATCTTTCAAGAGGCTGAGCACTCGAGGCGGTGGGACGTGTGGCTACAAGTACGTTTCCTTCGCCTGCATGCCCAAATGAGAACAACTCTGTTAGAGGTCCAATTATGAGACGGAACACGAGCGTAAATCCCATCATTCTGGCTGTGGCTGCTTGTGCGTGCATGTCGATAGTTTCGAAATCAGATGCTCAAGACAACAAACAAGTAGTACCGTTCATAGACGGGATGACCATCACTACAGAGGATGCAGTCGCCACTATCGAAGTTCGAGCCCAGTCGGTCGGGCCCGGCTTTTGTGGGACAAGATTTATGACAAATGGCGATTCCTTAGAGATTTTAGCGCCACCGTTGAGTTGGAGCGACTGGCAAGAGTTGACTTCGCACTTTGGGTCGATTTCGTTCAAAATTACGAACACAGTGGTATGCTCAACCGGGGTTGTCGCGGAAGTGCGCTATTATCCGTCGCAGAACTGACGAATACCGAGTTTACTTAGAAGGCCAAATATAAAGAACTGTGTAATAGTCGCAGGAACAATTTCTTTAATGGCGACGCCAATGAAATCACCTAAGAAAGAAGGCTAACCCTCTGCTCTGGGCTCAAACCGGCCATTTGACGGCGTTGGTTGGGCTAAACAGCTCCATTGACGGATATGCGGAAAAGCGGACCTCCGTGCCTTTTACCGCAAAATCTGCTTTCGTCTCGATCCATTATGGCAACCGTAGCGAAATTCCGCACGCATCGAAGTCAAAGGTTCTCACACTATTGTATGTTTGGAACGGATAGGACTCTGAATCTGTTTTTCCGATGACGCGGTAAGTTGTCTCAACTCGAACTGAACCGTAATAACTTAACTCGTGGCAGTTCCAACTGGCGCCCTTGGATATCACCCCAAACCGCCGAGAAACGAGACGAAAGGTCGTAGACGACAAGTCATAAAATCGACGCACAGTCTGACGCTACTCTAACTACAAAGTACTTTGTACAACCAATCACTTAGGGAAGAAAGGCTTTAGTCAATGTTGCCACTGCCGGAAATTTCTAGGCTAGCGTCTCCAAGCAAGCTAGTTGGCGAAGAGTCCTGTTCGACTTCGGTGCTAAACACTAGATTAGGATCATTGTCGTCGTACTGGAGGTACATTTCGTAGTTAGGAAATTCGGCAATGAGAGCATCATACTCAAACTCCCGCTTCAATAAATCCATCCTTAAATTAACTTCCACATCGATTGCCCCGAAGTACTCGGCAAAAATATTGCACGGATTGCTGGCTGCGAGATCAAATTCAAGACTAATAATTTCGCCATTGCGACTGAAAGCAATTTCGTCCTCGTCAAATGATCCAGTAGCCTGACAAGTTACTTCATCGTTCGAACACCCATACTCGATGGTTTCACTGATACTCATTGTCCGGACCCTTTCTTCAACCCACGGGTCTTCGGGAAGAAGCTCAAGATCGATAGACGCATGCACGCGACTGGATGCCGATGGATCTTTAGATGGTCCTCGTCCGTCCGTGGTGTAACAAGCAATGCCAAGTGGGTCTCTTACGGTTGTCCCGCCATAGGGGTGGTCAACTATGTATTCATTCGATGTATCATCCGGTATATACACATTAATCCACACAGATATTTGGTCTGGTATTAGACCTTGCGCGTCCGCTGAACATGGCAGAACTCCAGCCAACCCGAGCGCAACCGTGCAGTAAAAAGCCTTGGCAACGCTCATTATTTTACCCTCACTATCCAACGGCATGGCAAATTCTTAGGCAGGTTGACTGGCTTGGAATGATCGATGCTTAGAGAGGGAATATTTATTTTAAACGAAATGTCGCCCACGGTTTGGTGGGTAATCGCACTCGACAATCCTTGAACATTTGTAAGGACCGTACCCACGGCAGAAGTTATTTCTGTTCCGACTTTTGGCAAGCGAAAAAGACCAAACGAGAATTGGCCTTCACTTGGTCCTTTGCCTGACTCGCGCCAAGCAACGCCTGAAGGAGCGGCAAACACCAGGGTATCCGGAGGCACTGGTCCTGCAACAAGCTGATTAGGATTTCGCTTTTTCGACATTATTTTTGATGTGTCGGTGTCGGCGGATGCGACTGTGCTCCTATCAGTAATAGTCAGAAGCCCATGGTCTGATTTTGTAGTACTGATTTCCAATGAAGTACTATTTGTTGCCGGAGCACCCCCACTGACAATTCCCACTGACTCCAGGTTTTCTGTAAACGCTGGAAAGATTCCTGACATTTTCGGAATTTCCTTCCCAGCAAGAGATCCAAAAATAGTTTCGTCATCGGGCCAAGTAGTGCCTTCCTTTATCCAAACAAAACCTTCAGGGGGGTCTAGGGTAGCTGCAAACGTACAAAGCGCAGCTCCGATGGGTACATTGGTTCCCAGAGAGTAGACCGAAGTCCCTATAAAATCGGACGAAACAACCATCGAACCTGGTATCGTTACGGGCTCATCATATCCGCGTACGCTCGGATCAGCCAAGCTGATTGAAACCATACTGTCGTTTGCGATACTTGCATAGTTTTCGCTTACGAACGAGACCGTTAGCGCGTGCGGCTCTAGGATCTTATCCTTGTTTATTTCCTCAAACGAAACGCCATATTTCCTCTCGATCCTATTCTTATCTTGTTCTGTAATTTTTCCGGTAGCGCCTTTGTTTTTGTTTCCAAGACTTATTTCAACAGTTCTATTGTTTTCGTCTATTTCCTTTTTTTCATCATACTCTTTGCTAATTTCTTTCACTTCATCGTAGATAGGTTGAAGAAAGCCCTCTACTGCATCGGCTGATCTGTTCTTAGTGAACTCTTCAATAGACATCGGGTCCGGAGCTTTTTCAAACATTTGCTCAGTTAAAGAAATCAGCTCTTTATCAAGTATTTTGTCAATTAAGTCCGCGTCATTCGCCTGGATATTAACACTCGCAATAGCTGAAATTCTTTGTGAAAGACTGTCTTTCTCTTTCTGTGATATAGGGTCTCCAACAGATAGCTGTTTGCTGTCTAGGAGCTCATCAATCTGTTGTGTTATCTCGACGACATTTATCGACCGAAGGGACGCACTGCTTGCAGCCTTCGAACCAAGGTAGCTGAACTGAACTTGGAACTCCACGTCGCCTGAATTAAGAACCCTTTTAAGCAGTTCGCTTTTCTCTTGTGTGATAGGGACGAATAAATCCACATAATCTACATCGGCAACGTTCGTAGTCTTTTCAACTTCTGCGAGGGTAATTCCATCCGGGAGCCCCACAATTTTGAAAATGATTCGAGTTGCTTTAAATGGTAAAACGTCCACATCACTTAATGTGAAGCCTTTTTGTTTCGTTACGTAATTTTGTTCGCTTTTCGTATTTCTGACAACGTCCTCAGCCTTTTCTTGAATGTCAGTGTTGGAAATCAAGAGTCTGAAAGTCGCGAATTTTTTCGTCTCATCTTCTAAGCCCGACTTTATATCCCAAACGATTGTAGGCCAGCCATTGTTTTTGGCAGCTTCAGTTTGGCGCTCGCCAGCCGCCACTGGAAGAAAAGCGGGTTTGTGGGCGTACTCGTATGCTGCGGACAAGCCTCCAGGATTGATCCTATGAATATCAATGGGACGCAATCGCCCTTCCGGGCATTGGTTTTCCAACAAGGCGTCCAAGCACAAGTTTAGGTAAGCAGCTCTGGCGATATATGGAGTTCCTGGCACTTCTCCTCCCCCATTGGGAACCTGAATATCACCGTCTGCGGACGCAATTGTAGCTAGGCCATAGAACAAAACACATGATGAAACTGACGGAAAGCGCAGCATTTTGACACCCCAATTTCTTAAGATAAATCTGCAAACATAGTCGCGCCGAATCAAAATTCTGTAAACGAAAATATTCTTTTACTGTGTTTTCAGTACATGGACAGTTCGGATTTAGGGTCATAATTCAAAATCAATGGATGACGGTTTCTGCTTGGTTTCGGTTGCATTGTTTTCGTAGCACGGCGTGATTCACAACTCAGGATGCGGAGCGGTGATATGAGCGACTTTTACTAGCTGACCGACAAGCTGATGGCCAAGCGCTCGCCTCGTTCCCGAAATCGCTCGGCAACCCACGGGTTGATGACAAACGAGTGTCAATTGGGATTATCTTCATCAATCGCAATTGATTGCGTTGGCGCGATGCTCCCAAGAAATTCGGGCCACACAAAAACGCTTTCTAGCCGGTGGAAGCGTTCGAGCGAGAAAGGCATATTCGCGCCGTCTTGGATATCTTGGCAACGTAAGTCCGCCTGACTTCTAAGATTTGTCAGCCGGATCCTTTCAAACCGTCCACTGAAACGGGTCATTACCAATTCTTGACGCATTGCGTTAGCATTTTCAATCGGCTTGCGAAGGTCCGGAAAGGGCTCGGCTGACCATATTCACTCAAGACGTGAAGGCCTGCTTTCAGGAATCGGCTCTGAGTTTGCAAAGTCCGGAACCTGCGCATCGCTGACCTTAGAGCGCTGAGAAACTCTTAGACCATTGGGCTCACGGTTGGTGCTCACGGCATATTCTCGATTGACCGTTATTCGGGTGCAGCGGGTGGTTGGCGGACTAACGTGCAAACGCTCCGTACGCAACTTCTGTTAAATCTAGAATAGTCTTTGGATCGAGGGCAAAATCCGCAATTCTTATACCTGAGATTAAGTTCGACCCGCGATGGTTGCCCGGTATTCTACATGAGGATTTGACATGAAAAAACTAGCGACCATCGACCTGCCCAGAGCAAACGCCAATGCCTTCGAAGTGCTGGCACGCTGTCAGAACGCAGCCGAAAAAGCCGGAGCCGAGCAAGCCAGAATTCAAACTTTTCTAGAGGACGCTGTAAAGGGTGACTTTGAGCACTTGTTGCGTGTGGTGAACACCCACTTTGAGGTCTCTAGCGCAGGGTCTTGATTAGAGGACCTGAACTTTCCAGCCCGTTAGCTTTGCGACATAATTTGCAGTGCAGTCCAACGAGGGGGTCAGGCTGGAAAAACAGAAAGAGAAATCAGAATGCAGCTCTCGCTGTGGGAATTGAAGCCTTTCAGATTGAAAGATTCAGGGCTTTCAGAATGAAAGAATTGGCTGTGGATTCTCGATTCACTTAAACGAAGTAATGGGTAGACGACTCAAAAAGTCTTTTTTGACAGCCCATTGCACAAAAAGTTCCGCATTCTAAACTATCTCACCCCTGCTCGCTTTCGGAAAAATCTACCCAACAGGGACCTTCAAACAGTGTAAAACTGAAACCATTCCAACGGAAAAATCTCCTGCATTCGAAAAGGAAAGCGGCAAATGGTAGACATCATGGATGGTGATCAGCAATACGAAACCGGTCACCACCCATTCCACCTCGTCAAACCCCTTCCGACTGAGGGCGGGCCCAAACGCCACATTGCGCTGAATGCCCCACCTGCGAGAACCGCACCATCCAGACGCTCGTCAAGTTCACCGTCCCGGCCGACGAGTCCGCCTCAGACATCCTGCGGGCCGCCGCCGATGCCCTCGATCAGCAAGCCGCCCAATGTTGACACTTTTAGGAGCCCCAAAGCGCACGACGCATCGAAGCCGCGCGGACCTTTGCATCGGCAACCGAATTGAATGGAATAACTTCCTTCCGGACTTGCAGTGCCGCCAGGTTGGCATCGTAGAAAATTTCTAAGCGTCCATTCAACTTGCCGCGAACTTTGTCGTGATCATGGGGATCTCGCTTCAAGCTGTATTCCTGAATTTTCATTGCCTCCCATTCATCTGGTTTCTGTACTTCTGGAAGTTCGATTTCTTCTTTCTCCGTTTTTGGTGTCGGCGCGGCGCTGCGCATGTCATCGTCAACTACCGGGCATACATCATCGTCGAAATCGGCCGTATTGCCGTTGATTTCAGCCCACCATTTCCCGACCTTGTGACCCAGCCTAATCTCCTCAAAGGGGTCGAACTGTCCGGTCGACACAAGCTGGCTGTGATAGTCATGGTAGAGATCAACGACACTCTCGCTTTTCTCAACCCGGCCCCGATTGCGCCACAGGAATATTTTCCAGTCATTGTGGATGACAGGCGCCAGAGTGGGATCTGATCCATTAAATCCGGCGATGGCCAATGTGTTCCGGAACTCCAGGGCACCAACATAGAGGTCAGTCGATGTTTCCAGGCTGAAGGCGTCCCTGATCTGTTTCGGATTCAGAGCGTACTGCGCCGGACGCCAGGGTGGCCGGATGGAGAGCTTCATCTCCCCTGTTTCAGTTGTCAGGTTCTTACGCTGCTTGACGGTTTCGACCCCATATTCAGGATCTATGCTGACCTGAGGCCCAATGAAGTCGTCCCAAAAGGTCGCCTGGATCTTCTCCGCGGCATCAATCACCCGCTTCTGGATACGCTTCCGCTGTCTGTGGTCTTCACCGTCGCGCAACCCAATCAGATCAGCTAAATGATGGAGCTTGATCGCGAATGAACCGGATGTCCAATTCGGTACGTGCTCATACTGCACTCCATCATAACCGTCCTTCATGGACTGGATCTTCTTTTCGCTATTGCGGGCTTTGACCTTGCGAAGGCGGCTGATGTGGTTCCGGAATGAGTGACCGTCATGTCCCATCAGGGTTGAAAACAGCAGAAGCGAGTGTAGAGACCCAAACTTCTGGATGGTGTTTAGACCCATCGGCACAAACAGCTTTGGGCGCTCGAACTCCTGCCTGACTGGGGCGGCTAGAATGAACGACACGCTGTTACCTTCATCCTTGATCTTATCGAAGACACGCTCGATATGCAGCTCGCGTATCTTGATGTTTAGAAGACGGCGTATCCCGATTGTGACGGACAGTTCTTCCAATCTTCCCAAGGACTCTTTCACCAACGATGTGCACAATGAATTCTTAGATTTTGCGAGGTAGGAACCAAGAGCCCTTTTGCTGATGGTGACGGGCCCGTTTTTGTGGGTGTAGGTCGCGAATACCAGGTGAAGTATTTTGAGCGACCCAAGTGTGAGGTTCTGAGACCACTTGGCATCTAGGAACCGTATTGGCAGCGAATATTCCGGGAATAGTCGGACACCTATCATTGCCTCTTCGGCGTGGAGATCAATTTTTGAAAGATGATTTTCGTTGTCTGACCGCTTTTTCGGGTCGAGGACCTCTGTGATCCATTGTTCAGGGGACTCCTTGACGATCTTCTTTTTGTCAACTCGCACGATGCGCGCATTATAGCGATCCGCTACAATAGGTGCCTTGCGCTTCTGACCATCACCTTCATACGTGGCCATCGTGTTTCTGGCCATATTTGCGGTAGATTTTTCCGTCTTGGAAACGGATCGAGCCGCATAGGAGGGTCTATTTATTTGGGATTTGCCTGATGCCACAACCTGAGTGTTCTTCGTTTGCTTTGACACCTTATATTTGCAGACTTAAAAAAAAGACAAGCCTATCCTTGTGAATGGTTAGAAATCCGGTTTCAAACCAAGAACAAGCAAACTCTTCCAAGGACAGTTCGAAGGACCTATCTCGGTAGATTTTTCCGTTTTCTGCGGTATATTTTTCCGTTCGAAGTCATAGCTGAGTGGGCTATGTCTTATTTCCAGAATAATCTTAATAGTAGACGGTCGCGCAGGACGATCCGAAACATAGATTCTACCCTTCTAGTAATCATGGTTTCTGATCGGGCTGAAGCCCCTAAGTATTAGGGTTCCAGAAGACCTAAAGAAAGGTAGACACCCCCTACCCTTCGGTTTCTACTTTGCATCGATCTGCTCATATACCGGCTTACCACTAGCGAACGAGACTTTGGTTTTGCCGGACTTTGGGATTTTGTACCAAAATTATGATTATGATGGGGTTAAATCTAATAACTATTTCTCCGGATTCCTGAATATTGATGGAGAGAGGTTGATGGTCACACTGGGGTATCCGAAAGACAAAACCATGCTGATCCTCCGGCATGACAGTCTTTGGTCTGACTATTTCCGGACATTGAACATGGATCCTGTTGCAATCCTAAATTTTCATGGACAGGACTATCGCTTGAGCATTGCCCGAACGGAGACTGAGTACCAGGAAACCTGTGCGATTCTCAGGGCCAAACCGATTAAAACTAGCCGAAGAAATTGTGGATAAGTACTTGATTTGTGCAGACTTATGGTAAATTTCTTTATTTAGTTTTGGAGAGCACACCATGCCATCGAATAAAGATATTCATGAGTTAAAGCAGAACCTGGCCAAGGTAATTGACGAGCGTATCGGTGAATTCGCACTTAGCCAGACCGATATTGCAAAATCATCCATCTTTCAGATCAGCCGGTCAGGACTGAATGATATTCTTAACGGAAAGGTGGAAGGTCATTCTTTACATAAGATCATGAGCCTGGCTCACAATCTGGGTCTTCGGTGTGAGATAAGCGTGTCTGATGTGAGAACCGGTCAGCGCCTTCAATAAAAGGAGCTTAAAATTATTTTTTTATACCAATGTTAAAATTACACAATACTAGTAAATTTTAGGGGTTGTTTGCCTTTGGATTTCCCTCAGTACCAACCAGCCATAAACACTTTTTCCATTCCAAGCTTTTGATTATCTAAGTTTTGTCGATGAGGGGTTCCCGCAACCAATTGATAGACCAAGAAATCTCTATCCACGGCTTAAGAACGTGAAAGCCGGTCCAACATGCGATCAATTAGACTCTTTGCTGCTATCTGGTTTGCAGAGCAATCATAAATTAGATCAAAGACCTCTTTGTAGGTTGCTCGCTTGCTATCTGTTAAGCTCTCTAAGATATCTCCGTCAGTTTTTGTCGTGAGGGCGTTCGCAGTCTTCTCAATAGATTCAAGTTGGCTTCGTAGTGCTCTTTTGTCCTCTTCTTCGAAGAGTTCAAAATTAATGGCTCTACGCATTTCTGCGATCAACGTCCCGACTTCTACACGAAGCGACTTGGCATATGCTTCTGACACGGCGCCTTGTTTTAGAACATCAAGCTTCTCGTATACCTTGTCAGCCGCGAGCTCAAAAGTTTTGAGCCTATTTCGTTTTTGCGAGGACAAGCGGCATTCACGGCCGACTTCTGCGCCAATGGGACGCAAATGAGCAATGATGTTGTCTAAATGAGCGTTACTCTCAAACTCGTCGCGGCGGCCATTCGGCACAACACGACCGTCAAGGATGTGAACCTCCCCAATCGTCCAAGAGCAGAAGCGATCTTCAGGGAAAATTTCAAGAAACACACGATCATGACCGACCTGTATATTCCCAACTCGGGCGCGTAGACCCCGCACACCTTGAGCAGACGGGATCGCCCCTTGGTAATCATGGTGGATCAACCACCCAACCGCCGCCATTTTTCCATCAATGCTCTCGATTTCGAAAGTCTTTAAGCGATGAAGCGCTGCCTTTTTCGAGTCCGAGTATTCAACGTGATCGCGGTATGGTCGGTAAACTGGTTCTTCCGCACCATTGATATGAATACGGTAGGACTTCCCGGCACGCCCATGTGTGGCAAGTGCATTTGTGATCTCTTCGCCAAAAGAAAATGTTGGCGCGAATGGGCAGGGGCAAACTTGGCTGACAAAAGCCTCTATCTCCACCTCATTTAGCAGCCGGTCGTTGGCGATCCGCCGCGGCTTGACCAGTTCAACTTCAAAAAAGTGAGTGGGATAGTCGTCGGGTTCCAGCTCGTTTATCGTAACCGCCTGGCGTACAATAGTTCTTAGGTCTGCATCGCTGTCATTCGAAGCGATGACCTGTTTGACAATCCGGCCATCCCATGTTGCTTCAATAACCTTGGCGTCGCCTTGAGCACGTGAACGAAATACGAGTTGCTGTACGTAACCTAAGCTAGAAAGGCGACCAACGCCACGAAAGCCTCGCGCATCAGTTCCACGCTTTTCGCTTGCTCCGAATGATAACATGCGGGTGGCAAAGTCCTTGTTAGGCACCCCCTTGCCATTGTCTCTGATCACAACGCGTCGGTCGATATGATCAAGATTGATTTCGACAAGACCCTGATCAATGGATGGCAATAGCCCCAATGCTACCGCGTCATCGATGGCATCTGTGGCGTTCTGAACGTACTCTCGAAAGATTGAAAGCGGGTTCACATACATGGAGCTACTTAGGAGCTCCAGGACATCCTTACCGATAAAGATTTCCGATCCATTGATCCAGCTTTCATCTTTCAACGCACTGTCAGCCATACCTCAACACCTTTTTGATTTATCACGCATAAACTTGCGTGATGTTTTTGATTGTAGATTTTACCTTCGCTTCCAAAGGTGCATCGTCGTCATTCAGACCAGCATCTTCAACTCGCTCATCATCAGGCACCAAATAGACATTGATGTCTTCAACGCGCCGACGCTTTTGCGCCTTCCAGATCTTCTCTTCGTCTGACTTCGACATGGGTACGAAGAAATTGGCAGCATCGCGCAATCTGCCAATTGCCAGCTCATTCAGGTCTCGTAGGTAATCGTTCTTATCTCTGCTGCATAGATATGCGAGTAGCTCTGTTCGCTCATCAGCCGTCAGCTTAGCCATAACAGATTCAAATGCTTCGAATTCAGGCCGCCCACCATATTGCTCATACCAAAAGCGATTGAAGATGAAATGGTGCGGGCGTAGCAAGATACCTTCGAAGTCTGCATATGTATCACCGAATGCCTTGCGAAAATAATCTGGCGCCCCGCTAACAATGCCATGAGTAGCTTGTAAGATAACTTGCATGGATCGCAAATAATACGCATTCCAATTCTTGCCGACGTGGCCACGATCAGGTCGTGTCACTGGTTGATAGCGCATTGGGAAAGAAAAAATTCGAATTCCCAACTCTTCGTTTAACGACACATTGAGACGCATCCGCTCGAATAAGTCAGCAGGTGTATCATGAAAATTGTAGAGCATGTAGTTGGACAGATCAGTCAACCCTGCGTCTGCCGAATAGCGGATAGCTTGGGCGTAAGGTTTCTTCACACCTAAATGATCAAAAGCTATTCGGAGAGGCTTCAGAGCTATTCGCGACAGTTGCTGTAAGTACATTGGGTCCTTACAAAGGATGCGTGCATCAACCCCCTGATTGAAATCCACTCGCCTCTGTAGTTCATAGCGACCACGCTTCAATTTTGCGCCTCGCTCAAACCCTAGGTCAATGATTTCGGCAATAATATCTTTGAAATTTGCCGACGCCACGACGTTATTGTCCATAAGTGTCAGATCGCGTTTTTCGCCGTACAACTTACTGACACCCTCGACAACCTCGGTTAATGAGTTCGTATCGCGCTGCGCACCTTCAAGTTTCGGCACACCGCAGAAGGCGCATTTGCGTACGCAGCCGCGTGACGCATAGGTAAAGTATGCATCGTTCACCGGATATTCATATTCGATGTGATCAAGAATGCTGTAGTCAGGAATTAGATCCTCAATGGGTGTGCTATTCACATCATCTGCATAGAGCTCTTCATCAAATGGATCCAAACCCAGCGATATAGCCGGAGCTTCTCCAAGTAGACCCTTGATGAAACGAACTCCCCGCCACCGTGGCTCTTCAATGAATCTTTCGTGCATTAGCGATGCAGCGATGCCGCCAACAAATACGCGATGTGCCTGCCCGCCCACCAAATCGAGTGCATAGTCGATGCTTCGCGCTGTGCGATCCCACTCAAACGAGAATAGCGACGTGATGTATATGCGATCCCAAGCCGTTTCGTAAGCTGAAGGATCCTCTCCCTTCACAAAGCGAACGTTGTCCCTCTTGCCGTTAGGCCCATGATACTGGGCAATCTTCATCAAGCCGAGTGGTGGGTATTTGTTCCGGTAACCCGGCTCGACGAGAAGGATATTCTTGTTGGCCATGTTGCGCCTCGAATCTTGTTAATTGCCACCCTACCTATATGAGGTGGGTTTGTCGATCCAGACGTGGTTAGAATTCTTCAATGGCCTTTAGCAGCTCCTGAAACCTCGCCTGAGTATTCGAATCTCAATCATAGCAACACTATATAGAGCATAGCAACAGAAGGCAGGCACTAAATACAGATTCCATCTGGCAGCCCGATCCGCTCACAGTACTTTTGCGCCATGGAACGACAGGATCATTATTTGCAAATAACTAGCGACGCTGTTCTGCTTGATGAAGTTTGTATCTCACGAGCTCTATTCTAGCTTACTGGATATCGAGCGTGACAGAGCCGCAAGACGCTTGACTTCATATCGAGCCCTGTCGCCAGCCTGGCCTTCGAGTTCTAGCATCTCCGCTTGAACTTCTTTTCGGCTCAGCCACTTCCTGAACTGGGACAGTTTTCGCAGGCTAGCATTGTCTCCACCTGCATCAACAGCACGTTCATATGCCTCTTCGAAATCAACTTCACCCTTTGCGAATTTCTTCAGCACTTTTTCCGAGGCCGTCGACACAATAGGAAGCTTGTCTCTAATGTCAGTAGCTTTTGCAATCTCACCCGAATTGACCTTGTTTACGATCAATTCGTCAAAGTCTTCATGAGCCTCTCTAGCTTTCTTGATTTTATTTGATTTCAGGTACTCGTAGAAGTAAGACCAACGGCTGAGTTCGGTCTGATTGTGATCTACCATGAACTGATAAGTATCGACCAACTGACGAACCGCTCCGCGCCCTATTCCAATCTCTTTGGCTAGGACGGAGATTTCGACGCCTTGATTTTTATGTCGACGATAGAGAAAACCAGCTTGCTCGAAGGGCGCCCAGTCCTTCTTACCTTTGACATGGTATTGTCCGAGGAGCGCGAATACTGAATCCTCGCTCAAATCGTGAGGAAGCAACACACACTTGATGTAGCCCCATTTAATGGGATCATTCTTCGAAAGAGCCCTATAGGCTGCGAGCCGGCTGTTGCCCTCAAGGACCTCTAAAGACCCGTCTTTGACAATGACAGGGTCCATGAGCCCATCATTTCGCTTTATGTCCTGAACAAGATCTTTGACATGCTCCATCCCCAGAAGGCGTTCCTCGATATCTTCTTGGGAGGGCAGCTTCTCACCAGCTCCAACAATCGAAAAAATTCGAGGGTTTTCAGGATAGAATTGCAACCGCTTGTGTTCGAGGTGGCAGATTTTGACCGGAATCCGCTTTCCTCGAATTACCAGTTCATCCGCAACGGCAGTAGTAACTTTACTCAATGCTACTGGTGGCTTGGGCTGATGTGACGTCAAGCTTCTACTCCAAGAATCTTTTCAATAAGTTCGCCGAACGCATAGGTCGCCGCCTCTTGGTACGTTTCGGCGCTAATATCTCCCTGAGCCAAGCTGGCTGAGAGTTGCTTCGCAAGTAATAGTTCACCCACCCACTCGTCGACGGATTCACTTGCGACTAGATTGTAGACAAAACACTCATCCTTTTGAGATATACGGTGAATTCTGTCTTGAGCTTGAAGGTAGTCATCCAAACTGAATGATCGATCAAAAAACACTGCACAATTGGCAACTGTTAATGTGAGACCTTCCTTCGCCGAAGCTGGTGTCGCTATTAACACTCCACAGCTTGGGTCTTCTTTGAACTTACGTACAGCGCGCGCGCGCTCCTCGATAGACATTCGCCCCGAAATCGTCGCCGGGTCAAATGTACTCAACTGATTTCGGAGCCAAGAAACATTTTCTACGAAGTTTGTCCAAACGATGACTTTTTTTCCAGCTGGAACGAACTCCAAGAGTATTTCACGGAGAACCGCAAGCTTTCCCGGTTCCTCATTGTAAGTCTCATCGACGAGGCCTGGATTGGACGCAACTTGTACTAGCCTCAGTAGACGCTTTAGGACGTTTTCTACATCATCCAGTAACGGCTTTCCCTCTTTGACAACAATTGCACCAATTTCATCTCGATATGATTTATAGATTTCGCGTTGCCTAGGGGCCATGGCTGTTTTCTGAGATACGATTGTCTTGCCGGGCAGATTAATGCCGGAACTTGACTTTGTATCGCGAACCGAAAACTCGGATATCTTCTCGAAAATCCTCGAAATTGATTTTTCAAAATCCTTAGCTTTCTGAGGATCTTTGGCGAAGTCACTCTTAAGATCATTTTGACTTTTGAACGATGCAAAGTCGTCACCAAGCGAAGCGCCCCCATCTAGGAAGTAGATTTGCGCCCAAATATCGTATGGCCGGTTTGCTACAGGCGTACCAGTCATAATGATCTTTTTTTCAAACAGGTCGGATAAGGAAAAAAGAGCTTGCCCGATAGTGGATTCTGGATTCTTAAAATAATGAGACTCGTCTAGAACAATCCCAACTTTTCGTGTTTTTAGAAACAGGCGCATACGCTTTTGTTCTGAGCGCAGTACCTCATAGTGCGTCAAATATACTGTCGCGGGGCTATTGAAAGCAAAGAAGTTACTCTTCCGGTCCTGTGTTAGTAATCTGGGCGATGTGAAGGTATGGGATTCAAACTCTTCCTCCCAATTTTTTAGCAGTCCTCGCTTAGTCACGATGATTACAGAATCGCAGACCCCAACTCTGAGCCAGTGCAACGCGAGGTCGATACCGATTTTGGTTTTACCCAACCCTTGTTCGTGAAACACAGCACCATAGGGCAAGTCTTTCAATGAATTGACCGCTTGTAGCTGGTATTCATAACCTTCGTGGCGCGCTTGAAGATTGGCCGGTTTCTGTGTCAGAAGCATTGCAAAACCCTCATTTCAGTTACGATTGAGGCCTTTGCCGATTTGTTTGGGTCATTCAGCCTAAGACTGTTCAAAAAATTGAGGGTAAACGCTTCTTCAGTCCAAGGCACTCCAACAACCAGGTGACCATTCGGTGTGTGCCTAAGGTGCTCATAAAACGCAGTTAGTTGCCGCAGCGATCTGTGAGTTTGCAGATCACTGGAAGTTTTGGCTTCTCCGATAATTGTCATCGTTGTCGGGGTATCCGAACAAAAAACGTCTGGCACAAACCCCCCAAGTTTTGGAGGTCGGCCGGGCGAGGTATAGCCAGGTAGATCAGTAGATAGACTGAGCGTGCTGACCATCGCATACTCCGACTGAATGAACTCCACAACTCGCTCTACAGCGGCGATGTGCTCGTGGGACTCCGGCATTCACTCTTCTTCTAAGAACTTTATGAGACTTGCAATCTCATCTCTCGCCTCAAACAGTGCGAGTGCCGCATCATCAGTTTGGTTTTCTTTAAGACGCTTGGCTTCTGGGAACGGGAATGCCTGGAGTGTGTTTGTCAAGGCTTGGCACAACTGCTGTAGTGTCGCGTTTTCGAGCGCTTTGTGGCTGTCGGGCGTTTCGAGATGAGCTATAGCACGTTTAGCATCATGTCGTATGAATGCCTCTCTAGCCTGTTTATTCTTAAGTATACTCGGAAGCCGGCGAACTGTGTTCAGTGGGAAAAGCTTTCCCTGGTGTATCCACCTCGCAAAATCCGTGAGGTCGTAGTCGGCAGCCAAAATGGCTTCTTTGATGCCTGGCTTCTGCAACTCGACAAAACCACTGAAACGCGTCGTATCGAACTTCCCATCCTCTGGAACAACGTCTCTGTAGTAATTTTCCATATCAACATAAGCCGATATGCTTCTGTTGAGGTCGGTTTCATTCCCCCCACAGAAGTCTATTATCTCCGAGAAAGGCAAGTGTTCTCGATGCCGAAGGTGATGAAGGTATTTGGCTTTGGAATAAGGATCCCACGGCCTTGGACCCACCAGATGAACCTGAAGCCTAACGGCATCAGCGGATGCTTCATCTAAGTTGTCATGGACCAGCGCCGGTATGTGCGTCCAATTCCCCGGCATCCCTTCACTCAAGAATTCCTGGTACAAAGCAACTCGCGTGTTGCCTTCTATGCAAACTAGGCGGCCTTCAGACGAACGGTTGATCAAGACCGGTTGAATCACGCCACCGTTGGTCAGAATAGAGTTTCTTAGCTTTGAGAAAGTCGTCCCCCCACCCGCTCCTGTGTCATCGCCTCCTGCCCCAAGCGCTAGATGAATTTGCGCCGGCGTGACGTCATCACCGTACATTTCTAGAAATTTGCGAATCCGAGGATTCTCACGGTCAAGTTCGATTTCCGTGACGGGCACACTGGTAAGTTGGCCTGATGGAATCATAGTTCTGCTCAATATATAGTATTCCGATAGCTAAGGTTACCTAACCATGGTCCGGAGATTCAAGTCGGCAACGTGTGTTCTTGACTTGAATTTTCCGAGCTTGAGTGCCCTTGTCTTTGGCATAAATCAAAAACGAAAGATCGGAATTAGCTTTCCTTTGGTGGCCCCGACTTGGATCAATGAACAGGAAGGGAAAATAAGCGCTTACCATAACTAGAGACAAGGATTGTCGAAATTGGGCGGTTAGCGACCAAAGCAGCCAAACCTAGTTCTTCCCGATCACCTAATGAGGTGTTCTGACGAGCTCGCTCCGACCGGCATTGAGACCAAAAAGCAGTTCATATCATGGGAGAAAGAAATCAGGTCAGCCGGTCGAGAATGCCGGCTGAATCTGGAAGCTATTCAATCAATTTCCGGCAGCCAAAATCCACCACGTTCCCAACGGTAGACGCGGTCAACCAATTTCGACGGGCAACAGTTTGGATCACCGTCAGCGAAGTCTTTTCCGACGATGTGAATTCGGTTGGGCGCGAGCGCTTCTACTGATGTCAGTCCGCGCGCAGGCATACCTACAAAGTCAATTTCCGCCGTTGCCCACATGTCGACATGGGCTGCAAATGGCCGATATTCAGGAACACGCACAACGACCGGAGTGAAAGCGGCTGTTCCAGTTCCACCTGCACAACCGATGTCGACAATCGGGAATGCGATATATGTGGTAACACCAAGTTCGTCTGTCCCGAGTTCCGTGATCAAAGATTGTGCGGCTTCTGGGTCCACGCAGCCGACAGCGTTAACAAAACTGCCCACTTTCTCGTTTACAATAGCCTCTCTTTCAGCATCCATCGCCATCGCATTCGACACGACCAATGCCATCGCTCCAGTGGATGCGAGAAATTTCTTCATTTTGTGTCCTTCTTGGAATTTTTAACCACTCCGCTTTTAATAAAGGCGAGTGAAGGCGCTTCAACTCAAAAGTGATCCTTGACGCCGCCTTACTCTTGAAGAAATTTGCCTACATCAAGAGCTATACAGGCAAACTGAACACAATGAAGAAGTTAGTTTTAGCGTCGGTCATTGGGGCAATTGGGTCCACAAGCATGGCCGAGACAATTTTTCTTTACGAAGACACCGATGACCTCCCTCCACCCTACTCCCAAAGTTGGAGTGCGACACCCGCAGATAGCTCGTATCCTGACGAGAGAACCCGGGAGGTCTTCATCCGAGGAGAGGGAAAGCGCGGTGACTTCTTTGGGATTCTTGAAGTTAATTGCCCTGAGCCAGAGCGCTCTCACTGGATCGTAAGCGAGGGTTTTCTGGAACCTGAAGATGTACCATCGCAGGCAATTACCGTTCTCAGACTCAAGATTTGCCGGCACGGCGAAGGCGCATAGGTGCAAAAACAAGGATCACTCGTTTGTCGACCGAAAAACCTTATCCAGGAACACATGCTGACATATCGCAGATATTGGATTTGGCATTTTCCTACAGCGATGCTGCTGAAACGCTTTTTGACATTGCTAAGAAAGGGCAACCATTAAGCTACGCACCTGCAAGACTCTGTTCGATTCATGCAATTGAGCTTTTCTTAAATGCCTTCCTTAGACAAAGCGGAGCTGAGCCTTGTCAGATTCGCGGCCGACTGCACAATTTAGCCGACACCGCGTTTGTTACTACGCTCAAACTAAGGAAAAAGACAGCCAGCCACCTCGTTTCAATGACCGAAAAGAGGGAGTATCTAATCGCGCGATATGCACCGGAACTAACTGAACAGCATTCCGAGCTTAACCGATTGAGAGCGACACTGGCCGAAGTGAGAAAAAAGACTGCTGAACACTTACAAGCGGCAGCTGAGTGACCGGCAATTGCCCCGCTTGCGAAAAAGAGGGGATAGGGAGTTCCCGACCCTGCTTAGACGTCCTAATAGCAAGGCTCCAGGCTCCACATCGAAACGCCTAGTCGAAACGATACGTTTTTCTGCCCAGGCGCCCTGAATATGGGGGTTAAGTACCCTCTTATGACATGAAAATGTGTAGAACTGGGGTACTTAGCTGTAATGAACTGTATGTAGTAATGGCATTACAAATCTTACAAACCGCTTGAATTGGCCACTTAACACAGAATGGTTCGTTACTGTTTTCGCACCGCAGTATGGTCACTTAACTCACTGTAGTTATTGACTTACCATTGTAAGGAAAGCGTGATCTGAGGCCTGTAGATTTGCCGCTGCCTTGACAAGGCACATTTGCTGTACGATATATTGTACAACTGAGAGGGAAGCAAAATTATGGATGTTCTGACCTACACCGATGCTCGGAAAGAGCTGAAGGGCGTTATGGATCGTGTGATCCGTGATGCTGAAGAGATCGTTGTTACACGCAAAAACCGCGAATCCGTGGTCATGGTATCCTTGGACACTTGGAATTCAATCCAAGAAACCATGCACCTTTTGTCGACGCCTAATAACGCGTCGCGCCTGCGTGCATCTATCGCTCAGCTGGATGCTGGAACTGGTGAAGAGCGAGATCTCATCGAGTGAAGTTAGTTTTCTCGGACCAAGCCTGGGAAGACTATCTTCACTGGCAGGTGGCTGATCCTAAGATTCATCAGCGTATCAATGAAATGATTAAGCAGACAATGCGAACGCCATTCCAAGGCGTTGGTAAGCCTGAGCCTTTGAAGGGCGACCTCAGCGGGTGGTGGTCTCGTCGGATCACCAAGGAAGATCGAATGGTCTACAGAGTTTCTGGCAAGGGGGATGCCCAGGCCCTGGAGCTCGCACAGCTACGATTCCACTACTGATCACTCAGGTCTCGTTTTACCGCGGCGCGGATTTCTTCTGGACTGCGGTTACTGACGCCGCTGTTTTCGCCATCGATCAACGCGTCGATGACACCGTACTGCATGCGCTTTCGCTCGAGCAGATCCTCGGTCGACTTTCTGGCCTCATCAGAGTTCAAGAACTTCCCACTGCGGCGCTTCTCCAGGAGCGCTTTCAGGAGGGCTTCGTGATCTGCTGATTCATCCGACATGGATCGATAATATCCACTGAAAATTGGCCAGCATACCCCCTCGAATACGCTGGCCGTCCGTGGCGACTATAGGGATCGCGCGGACTCACCCTCCGCAAGATTTAACCTTTTAAACGGAATCGCTAAATCTTTCCGGAAAGGACTAAAAAACCCCTATTGAATCCAGTCCGCGTTCTTTTGCAAACTCTAGGAAAAAACTTAGAGTCACCTAAAAACAACAGGTTAGTAGACATAAGGGGAGCAGAGACCCAACATGTTCGAACTTAATGACCCCGCTCCCCTACCCCACATAGCGAGATCTCAAAAACGAGGTTCGAATACTGGATCAGGATCGAGAATGTCGACGATTTGATGTTCCAGCTTGCGAGCTGTTGCTTCGATGTCCGAGGTGTCCGACCACACCCAGGCGTCAGGCAGATAAGGATGTGCGTTCAGCTTTGTGTCGACCCGGGCATCGCTGAAAACCGTGACTTCAAACGCGAACAGGTTATCCTCGGCCGGCGCAACGTTCACACGCAAGTTCGTCATTGGACTGCTAATCACAAATTTCAGCACCTCGTGCGCGACAGAGTAACAGGCCTCCTGAATGTCATCATCGAGCCGATGAAGAACTAGGACAAAGCTGTTCGACAACAGCGGAGGCGTCGCTTTCAGGTTCGCATCCCAACGCGTCAGGAGGCGATCATGGAGTGACTCTTCCACATTAAACAGTTCCCAGGCCCGCTCCATCCTGAGAGTGGCTTCTTCGTATTGTCGTTGTACTTCGCTCATACCTGCTGCTCCTGTTTATGTTTTCATCATCAGAGCTTTGAAGAGCTCCATGTCGAAGGCTTTGATAGCTTTCCAAGCCAGATCGCCCGGCTTCACTTTGATCGCCGCGGCGTAGTCCTCCAGCCGGCTCACCGGGATGCGCCGGGCCCCTGCCCTTTCCAGGAATCCATCATATGATCGACGGCTTGCTCGATGTGTTTTGACATGATTGCTCACCTATTCTTGGTTTCGCCATCTATCCTTGAAAACTCCAAGGAAAAGCAATCTACTTAGAATAAAAATGAAGGTTAAAACCATACTGGCGCTAGTATGCCACGCTTTAAATGTTGACACTTCTAAAAGCCGTTTTAAAACAATGAATAGTCATTTTGACTATTGGGAGGCTCTAAAGTTATTTCGCGGAAAACCTTGTGGCCAAATTCCTGAACGCTAGCTTTAATGGGTTGGCTATCAAATGCTTAGTCCTCCCGGCTCACACTAGGAGGACCTTTTCATGTCGATTACATCATGAAGCGCTGGCCTGAGGCCAGAAACCTACACATATCGCAAACTCAAAAGATCTGGCCGCAGTGATAAAGGCACGGCGGAAAGAAAATCGCACCACGCAGGGCGAGCTTGCCAACATGTTCGCTTTGAGTCGCTTTACCATCGTCGACGCTGAATCAGGAAAGGGAGACCCCAAGCTGTCTACGGTCGTGAAACTGCTCAACGGTCTCGGATTGCAGCTTGTGGCGGACCCCAATGAGTTGGTAACCTAGGTCTCGTTGATCGAACCACCAGAGCCCTTCAACGATGAGGAAATGGGCTGCACGGTGAAAATTTGGAGATCGATTGACACCCCTGCCCTCTCATGAAATCAGGCGCCCAGATCGAGATCAGGCGGTACGCGACCGCGGGCGTTCTCAAAAGATTTCGGGAAGCTATCGTCTTGTTCCCGACGATTACGAATGGTGCCCAATAAAAAATTCCAAAAGCGGATCATTGGACGTACCTGCTCTTTAGCATATTGCGTCTGATCCACTCTTCACCCTCTTCTAACGATCCAATGTCGACGTCGCCTTCGATGACCTCGTTTACGTCTACTTTTGTCCAGTGTGCGCGGGCCTCTTCCATTGCCCGCTCGACGGAATCTGGAAGTCTTTCAACCAAATTACCGGCTTCGATGTCCTTCTCGAGAAGGTGCAGTATTTTCGAGATTCTGTCTTCCATCCATAAATTATAAGGTGTTTTCAGTGCGTTTTACAGGTTGGTTGACTTGGTAAGTGAAGTCTAGCTTCCTCTAGATGTATCTAGACCTAGATAGATAAATAATCATGTAGACCCATTGACAGTTGTGTTTGTTCAGCAATTTAGTGGTCATGCAGTTAAGTCTAGACTTAGCCTGACAAGTATAGATGTAGCTAGATGTATGGTTGTCTAGCAACAGTAAGATATCTCTAACCCTATACTCATCTAGCTAACCTAAGATTTCTCTGCATAAATCTAGATAGAGGCAGGAAAACAGGAGACATAAAAATGTCCGTTATTTCGTTTGCGACGTCAAAGGGCGGCGCCGGCAAGACTACCGCGTGCATCGTGTTGGGCACGACGTTCGCAGACCAACTAAAAGTTAGCATCATCGACGCGGATCCCGCACATCGGGTCAAGCGCTGGGCTGACAAAGGCCCGTATCCTGAAAGCATTTCGGTGATTAAGTGTGCTGACGAAAACAAGATCATGGACGTGATTGAGGCTGAGCAGGAGAAATCGGACGTAGTTCTGGTCGACTTGGAAGGCGTAGCATCGAAATTGAACAGCTACGTGTTTTCGATGTCTGATCTCGTGATAGTGCCGACAGGCGACGAGCAGCAGGACGTTGAGGACGCGATCCTGACGCTGAAACAGATCAAAATGGATAGCCGCGCCTCGAGGCGCGACATCCCAGCCAAGGTTTTGTTTGCGCGCACGAAAGCGGCCGTGAAATCGCGTTTGGAGAAAAAACTGAATGCCCAGATGCGGGAAAACGTCGACTGCTTCGAGACTGAGCTGAAGACCCGCACGGCGTATTCCAGTATTCACAATAGCGGTGGCAACCTGGATAGCCTGCCAAGTGATGTGAGCGGCGTTGACAAGGCGAAGGAAAATGCCCGGGAGATCGCAAAGGAAATCATCGCTACCTTCCGGCAGGCGCAGCAGGAGGCCGTGGCATGAACGAGCGCAACGATCTCGATTTTGGAGCCCTGAAGGGCCCAGCCAAAACGAAGCCACGAGTGGTTGAAACGGAAGGGCAGGGGGCCTTAGTGGAGCAATGGCCGTCCAGGAGCCCTGTGTCGGCGCCTGTGGCCCCTGTAGAGCCCCAAAACAAGCCAAAGGTCTCGCTAGAAGCTCAGGTATCTATCCGTGGCCCGCATGAGATCATTGAACGGTTCAAGGGTAGCTGTCAGATCGGCCGAGCACGGCTTTCATACTACGACAAGATCGCAGGTCTTCTGGATCTCGAAGACAAGTTGCTTGAGCTCGAAATTGGAGGCCGCAATGCGGAGCCGATGGATATCCTTTTGGAGCTCATCGAGCGCAGCAGATAGGGCAGGGGGCCTTATACCTTCACTGAAAGACGCCTGGCCAAGTGCTGGGCGTTTTCATTTTTTGGCGACAAGCTGGTCGGGAACAAGAGGCCTCAATTTGTCCCACTCGTCCGCGCTCATGGCTACAAAATCTGATTTCTGATTGTTGTTCCAGTCAGCAACTTCGTCTGCCGTAAGACCAAACACGACACTGTTGACGTCAGTCAAATTGATCAAAGATCGTCTCAGAATGAAGTAAACCGAGACGAAATCTTCTCTATCGAGATGCTCAAAGTTGCGCTTCACAAAATCAAGTGCGTGCTCAAGACCTTTTTCGCTTCGAACGATTTCCTGAATCGTCTTTGTGAGCATCTTCCGTTCTTGAAGCTCCAAGTGCTCTGGAGATCTGGCAAAAGGCCGCGGAGCCGCCGGCCGCTCGATGCCATCCAGCCAATCATAGCTGTTTGCAATTTCAGGTTCTCTAAGCAACTGGTCAGGCGCTTGCACATTGTGTTTCTCCAGCCATTCCTTGATCGCAGCCCATCGATCTTGATCGGACTCAGAGTAGCGGCGCTCTGCAAGCTCCTCGAATTTCACTTTTAGATCGTATGGGATTCTGGCTGGCCATTGTGTCATGAATGGATGTTCTCATATTGTTCTTAGCATGTCGATACCGAAGCCAAAAGTGAAGAAATTGGGGGATGGAGTGCTGGCTTAGATTGAACCTGATCACCCCTTCTTCTGATTCAAGATTCTAAGATTCAATATTCAGGCCAGATTCGTCTTTTTTTTACAACGCGTTACCTGTTTTAAAGTGAAACAATTGGGGACTCCGGTGAAGGAATTGGGCGTTTCTGTGAGAAAATTGGGAGTTATTGTGAAAGAATTGGGAGCAATGGTGAAGAAATTGGGAGCCTGAAATCGAGTTATCCACAGGCTGGCCAACTGTGAAGAAATTGGGGGTTCTGTGAAAACCAAGGTTTCTCTTTCACTTTTAGAACGACTCAGTGTAACCTCATTTCACAATGAGCAGTAAGCAGTTAGTCATCAACCTGACGCCCAATCAAGATGAAGCTCTGAAACCCGCAGAGCTCATTAAAATGCAGGCGGCAAAAGCACTTAGCCTCTACGAGAGGCGTGCTGTGACGATCCTATGGCACAATGCTCACAAGCAAAAATTGGAGAAGGGGAAGCAGTATACGATTCCCCTGGCTGATCTTCGGACGGACACTCATAACGGCAACGAGCACGTCCGCACGGCCATCAAAACACTCCAGCAGCCGATCCTCTCGATCCAGGACAAGGACGGTGATTTCATAGAAGACCACCAGCTGCTTGGATCCGTTCGATATTCGAATGCGAGCAAGTCAAACGGTATGGTGACTTACGAGTTTCCAAACAAGATTTTCGACATCCTGAAGGAGTCCTGGGTCTGGGGTCGGATCGAGATCCCGGTCTTGATGCACCTGGGCAGCAAATATTCGATTTCACTCTATGAGCACATCAGCCAGCTGGTGAATCTGGATTACAAAAGCAGCGTTGAATTCACACTTGAGGAATTCCGCAGGGTGATCTCTATTGAGGATGGCAAGTACACAGCTTTTGGCGGCCTCAATAAGCACATTATCAAGAAATCCGTGGATGAAATCAACGCGCTAGCCGACTTCAATATCAGCATTGTTCCGGTTAAATCCGGCAAAAAGGTGACCCATGTGCATGTTCACTGGCACCAAAAAAATGAGGATCAGAGGCGCGAAGCCTACGCTGAATTGCAGCGTCACAAGACCGGCCGACGTGCGCGGATCGAGGGCAGAGTGGAGCATGTGAAACCGGTTCCAGGTATTTCTGATGCACGTCGAAAGGCGAAACGAGAACTACCCAAACCCAAGGATAGTTCCCCAATTTCCTCACAGTTGGACGACATTATCGAAGGATAGATGCTCCCAATTCTTTCATATTTGACTCGAAGAGTCGGAAGCAAGCTATTCGAATCCATGAATTAACAAGAATAACCCCAATTTCTTCACTTGTGAGATTTCCCCAATTTCTTCACCTTTATCAAGGATAGAGCAGGGCGCTACTCGCCCCGCTCCAGGTAGAGACCCATGGCAACTACGCCGCTGAAGAAGGCGATGGCACCCATCAGGTAAAGTGCGAACCCGCCCGCGTCACGACCCATGATCCAATGAAAGAGGATGATCTCGACCGTGCAAACGGCAATGGTCGTCGTCACTAGAATGAACCAGTGCATCCCGCTTAGGACTCCCAAGCGCACAGTGTGGCTTCGTCATTCTTCCAGCAGGCACCATCACGGTTGAGAGTTCCCAGATTTTGGTTGGCCTTGCTTTCGTGAGCACTCCACATCGCACCGCCGTTGCCATCGTCATCAATAAAGAAGTAGACGAATGCGGAACGATCATCGATGTCTGCAACGAAGAAATCGCCGCCTTCCATCGGATCAAAAACGCAAGGACCCTGCATCTCGATGACGCCGTTAATTTCCAAGTAGCAGATCTCAGCACTTGCGGTCGCGGTTGTCATGAGTAGGGCGGCCGCAGAAGCAATGAAGTTTTTCAAATCTAGTGTCCTTTTGAAAGCTCGATTCATTCGCTAGTTGCACTCAAAATCTGACAAAAATTTGGCTGTCGTTGTGCTATGCTCACCGGATGGAACCTGAAACAACCAGCCTGATTGTAAGCTCCGTGCTCGCCGTGGCAGCGATCATCTATATTCGGCATGTCGTGCGAACTTCGGGTAAAGAGCGGGTGGTGGATCCGGCCGCGGTGGATGAGTTTATGAGAACGGTTGATTGGAGTCTTCTTGATGACAGCACATATAGCCGGAAGAAAAGTAGTCATTCTTCGTGACTCTGCACACACCCACTCAATATCGTGTTTTCACCCACATTTTGCCGACTTTCGTGATTTCACCCACGCTTAACTGGAGAGCCCTTAATGAGTGACACGCCGACTTGGGATGAGCTGACTGAGGCGATGGAAACGATGGCCGCGGCTGCTGGTGCTCACGCTTCGATAAAAGACAAGTATGGCCGCCTCAGAGTCGAGTTCCCAAAGCTGCCGGACAATGATGAGCAGGTTCGGGCACTTTACACTTTTGCAGACCTGATTGAGGCTGAATCCGAACGCACCCGTTAGCGGGTTATAAGCTTTCTTATGTTAAATTAGTCCGTATTCTTGCGCCGAGCTTCCAGGGTGCCAGCATTCTCATCGTGCCAGTCGCTAGCTCGATCCTCGCGTGTTGCAAACTGACGTTCTACACGTTGATCGAATGCAGCCTTGTCCGCGTCAGACATGACGTCACGCAGCTCCATCAACAGGTCAATAGAGATTTCTTTTGGTAGCTGCCAAAGTAGGCCTGAGATCTTCGTTGTTGACCGGCTGTTCGCCTTCGTTCGATCTTTCGGAGTCGCAAGCTCAGCCATCTTGCGAATAAGGTTCCAGACATTGCTGCGCCGCTCGTGCTTCTCGATGGTGCCTGAAACGACGCTGTCTGGAATGCCCAGTTTTGGGTTACTGAACTGAACTAGACGAACTTCATAGTCTGACACATCCGCGAGATTACTCATGTTCTGAGCGTGAGCATGCGCGACGACATTCGGTCCTACGTGCACTGTAATTCTGAGCGTCATTTCTTAAACCAGGACAGCGCAATTTGCAGCCCTTCCTCGTCACCCTGTTTGGCCATCTCGACTAAACATTTGCCACCGTATTCATCACCAGGATCACCGCTCGCTAACAGTTGATCCACGACCGCTCTCGGATCCCAGTCGATCATCTCATCTGCAAACGGTCTAAATTGCTCACCGAGATGAGTAATCAGAATATCATGCATTGTTGGAGTGTCAGGCACGGTGAGCCCTCACTAGGCAGTAACCACAGAGCATGTCGCTTTTGTCACGGTTGCGAGCCACATCGCCCTGATGCCCGCATTTGGGACAGGTAATTGTACTCAAAAACTCGAGCTTCTCAGCATGCGGCTCGATGCAATCGTGGTAGTGCAAAACCCCAAGCGCGATCTTCCCGACCCGGTCAGACCTGAAGCCAGAGATCGAAATAGTGCCAGGCGGCAGCGCCTTGAAATCTGGATCACATACCAAATCCTCAAGGAATCGGCCGATGATGATGTACCAGCCTGTGCCGACATTTGGCGTTAGGCTTGCGCAATCTGCACCGACAACCTCCGGAAATCTCTCGGCGACATCTAACTCCAACATGTCCGGCCACGATACTTCGGCGCCATCATATTTTCGCTTGAGCTCAGCGTTGTAGCACCAGCAGCAGAGCGTCTGGATCCAGTTGCCAACGCGCTGCTGTTGAGCAGTGTTTCCGCAATGCTCGCACGTGGCGGAGATCTTATCAGCGCGGTTTAGGATGTCGTTGAAGATGACCTTGGAGCCGCCCTTCGTAGTAATGTCAAGCAGACCCCATTTTTGTCTGATAAAGATGATCTCAGGCAGCTCTGGATCACTATCTTCAGCGGTCGAATAGTGGCCGTGGGTAAAAGCACGATAGACCTTGCCCAATTCGACGATCAGCTGATCCCTCCAACCATGATGGTAGCTCAGCTTGCGTGAGACATACCCGTCGATGTCATCCCACTCCATCGGCATCAGGAGGCCTCCTTCGAACAATAAGCACAGAGGGCCTCAGAGTCCTGGTTGCGCACGATGTCACCGCGGTGGCCGCACTGTGAGCATGTCGAACTGCTGGCCAGCTTTAGCTTGGCCATGAGGGGAGCCAGGCAATCGTGATACTCACTGAAGTCAATGTTGATGAAGCCATCTGGGCCGACGTTGACACTGCGGATCTGAACAGTGCCTGGCTCCAGTTTCTGTTTTGAGATCTCGGATTTGATCAGTTTCAAATGCTGAGACAACATATACATCCAACCAAACCCGACATCCGGGAGGAGTGAGTCAAGATTTAAGCCAGCGAAGTCCGGGAACAGCTTCGCGATATCCAGTTTTTCAACACTGAGGGAGCGATCTTTGATCTCGCGATTATAGCACCAGGCACATAGCGTGGTGGCAAATCCTCCGATGACTTGTACGTCAGCTGTATTTGGGCAGCATTCACAGGTCGTTTCGATACGATTGACGTATGACTGGATATCTTGAACCAGAGATGGAGTGCTGTCTGATGTCGCATAAACACGCAGCCCACCTAGCTTCTGCTTGATTTGGACTACGATGGGCAGTTTGGCGGAAGGATTCATGCGCAACGCATCAGCCCTCACCTGCTCCAGAGCTTGCGTCAGCTGTTCAACCCAACCGTTCTCGCGCCACTCCCCGAGCTCATTCAGCAGGACACTGGCTCTGATGTCACCCCAATCCAGCACGCTAATCTCGCGCTCATGATACTCGATGCATTCAGCCAGCAATGGCTCGATATCGGCCCGTCGAACATCACCGCTCTGGATCCGCTCAGTTAGTTCGAGCAGAAGCACTTCGTTTGGCAGGTTCACAAACGGCCTGTCGAACAGGTCTTCAACCGTGTATTTTTCAGGATCATCAGTCATTTGATCGTCCAATTCTTTGAAACACAGGCAGGACATCGGCCGAGTTCATCATTCCGGTCGACCTGACCGACATATCCGCAAACGGAGCAGGTCAGATGCGCCGGCGCCGCTGTCTTTTTGAAAAGTCGACGCTTGTCTTTGCTGCAAAATTTGGCAGCTTCGTCGTGCGCGCAAAAGCAACATAGATTGAGATACCAATCCTGGATCATTTCTGGGTAGATCGCCGCGTTGCCACAGCGTTCGCAGCTATGGTTTGCGTGTTGGATAGCGCCAGCAATCCAGGCCTTGATTGTCGGGTCGTCATTGCTTTTGGCTAGGTATATCCTCAACTCACCCAGTTTTTGCTTGACCTGAAAGACCTCCGGGTACTCCAGATCATTCTGATCGCAGCGCGTCTTGATGTGCTCGAAAAGGCGTGTCACATGACCCGCCCAGCCATGAGGATATTCCCCAAGACATAACTCGACGGACTCCTGAATATTTTCATAATCAACGGCTGACATGGTCGAAAACCTTTTATGACAGTCAGTAATTATAGGCATTTAATAACTCCGACTGCAAACTGATTGTTCTCTGAAATTCTGTAGTAATAGATACTACACCTTATAAATAAGGTTAATCAGCACACTCGTACACCATTCTGGCTTGCAGCAAGCGTATAACTCGGATTATAAAGCCTACTTAAAACTATAGGTTGCAGTCACCCTTTTGTTGTGATTTGACTATTCTTGAAAAATAATGGTGGCGGAAAATGGCTAATCCTTATTCTGAGCAAGAATTAAGTAAACTATCCTTGAAAGAGCTGGACGATCTCATAATTGCAGCGCAACAAGCGCGCTCGTCAGTTCAAAATGAACTGGCCAAGAAGATGAGAAAAGAATGGGCGGCACAAGCGGCCGAGCTCGGTGTCAGCCTGGATGAAATCCTCGGCACTTTGCCGGAATCCGGGAAAGTCAAACTTCCCCCAAAATACCGTAACCCAAACAACCGGTCGCAGACCTGGGCCGGCCGCGGGATGAAACCTGCGTGGGTGAAAGAGCACCTGGATGGTGGTGGCACGTTGGATGACCTGAAGGTTTAAGAGCAGAAAATATCTATGAAGAAGACAATATTTGCGGCCGTCAGTTTTCTGATGATGGTCGGTATGGCCGCGGCCGAGAATGAGATCACGGGCGCTTTTGGAGTTGAGTTTGGGGAACTGTTGCCTGCCGACGTGGCACCGAAAATACTTGATCAAACTGGATACCGCTTGAGTGGATACAACTCCGAAAGCCAGCGTCAAACAGTTGAAATTCCTCTGTACGCAATAGAGCCACCAGTGAAGAATAAAAATCTGGATAGCTACAGAATTGCGTTATCGCCGATTTCAAAACTGCCATATTCGATAACTGGCGAGGCACAGGCAGACACTGTTGAGGAATGCAAAGAACTCGAAGCGGGCTTTATCGCAGTAATTTCTGGGAAGTACCCTAAAGCATGGACGCGAGTTGACGACTACAGTTTCAAGCATTTTCACCTGAATGGAAGACGGGTGTCGATTAAATGCGCCCGGGGAATAAAGCGCGTTTGGGTGACGTTTACAGATTCACACTTGACCACGCAGGTAATCGAAGAGCAGCTGAATTTGGACAAAGAGGTAGTTTCATCCGATGGTCTTTAAGTCCTTGTCATTTGCGATGATCGTCGCCGGATGCTTGTCAACCACCGCCCTCGCTCAAGACGACCAAACATCTAAAAAAGATGCGGATACTATCCACATGATGGCATCCTACGCGGGCCTCGGCCACTACTGCTGGGCATATGGAGTGGACTGGAGAGAAATCTCAAACGAGATGAATGCTAGCGCCCAAAATCGGCTATTTGAAAACGACGACGCAGCTTGGCTGACCTGGTCCAATGGCTACAAGGCTGGGTCCATGGGTCAACTCTTCTCACCTCAGCATCAGAGATACATCAGCGTTTACAACACGCCCGATGTGGCAACCTCTTGCCGTGGCGCATATCAGATGGTGTTAATCTTGGCGCGGGCGAAGTAGAAACTTGCAAACTGACAGCCATCTAATGACCTCTTCCAGAGGTGCTGAGAGATGTCCGAGCGATCAAAAATAATCAAACAAAAAGTCCCGTCTTTAAAGGCTACTGATCTTGAGAATCTAAGACGGGACCTGAGTATCACCATCATTGAGATGGCCGACATCATGGGTGTATCGGAGACTTCCTATCACAGGATCAAGAGTAGCAATCAGCCACTCTCAAAGGAGCGAAGTGCCTTCATTTTGTATCTGAAAGCGCACTTCGCTCCCTCAGGGATTAAGAAGATATACTCGTCTGCTGCCAAGCTGAAAAGTAACCCTGCGCAGTAAGCTCAACGACTCTCTTTGCGAGATCGAACATGTCTGCGCATTGCTCGTAAATACAATCATCGAACCAAACCCAGATTGCGTGTAAACAGTTGACCAGTTGGAGAAAACGACCTGTGCAGACTGGGCGAATGCAAGCGCAGAAACCGACGTTCGTTGCAGGGCTCATGAACTGGTATGATGCGGGACAAAGTTGTCGAAGGCGCAATTGTGGCTGAGGACTGCTCCCAGCCCTAACCGGACATTCCAAACTGGACTTTGCAAATCCCGACAAGCGGACAAAGCCGTTGTCTAGGACCCGGATTGGATCAATATTGGTCTGACTATTTGGGTTCAGAACGATTTTGAGCGAATCGATTTCCTTGTTAGCGTCACAAGACAACCCAGGGATGTTGCTACTATGAATAGAACTACATCGTTTAATCTAATTGCTTTACTATCTTTCGCTTGGGGAAGTAGCGCTACTTCTCAGACAATTGTGGATGCTGCCGATTACTTGTTGACGGCCACAAACAAATACGTCGCGCAAGTGCCTCTTCTGGACAACGCACTGATTGGTGTAAAAGCACACGAAGACAATTTTTACTTTGCACCACAGCCCGTGGTTGATTGGGAAAAATTCTCTAATGCGGTGAGCGACGCGTGCACAGGAGTGCCTTCCGATGCGATAGCAAGAGTTGATATGCAGGTTCTGTTTTACAGCCCGGCACTACTTGCTGAGATAGCATCCGTAGGAAATATACCTATAGAAAAACTGCAACCCGTTCCCGCTTATGGTTACACCTTTTTTGTTGAAGATAGTAACCAAGTGGCGAACCAAGTAGACACCAACGTCGATCCAACAGTTCTTCGGAAGGGTGAAACTTTGGCATCGAGCCGTGATTTAGAGCCCAACAGGTATTTTCGGCTTACAAGACGTTGCGACTTCCTTCAAGATATCGCCTCTGCAAAGCAGGCGCATATTTCATATCACGCGGTCGGGCAGCAGTTCTCCAAGTCCTCCATCTCAGCGGAACTATTAATGGGGCAGGAAATTGATACCTTTTTCGATTTAAGCGATGAGCAAAAAGAGACCGACTTGACAGTAGTCAACGTGACTGCTGATGGAGGTGGGTTAGGCATTGATCTCGGC
>NZ_JBQFLY010000025.1:0-31888 GCF_056531545.1 Ruegeria sp. N10
AAACGAAAGCCCTTCAGGCATGGCATCGAGATGGGTATCGTCATGGTGCCTCGCTATCCGAGAAGCGGAGGGCGATCAATTTGGCAGTGCCGTTGACCATGGCTGACAAGATCGTGGTGTTGCTGGATGGCCGGATTGAGAAGGTGGGTGCTCCGATGGACTTGTATCGCGATCCCGACAACCGTTTCGTGGCCGGTTTCATCGGATCCCCCGCGATAAATTTCCTAGAATGCAATGTGGCCGATGGGGTTGTTCGTCACCCGGCGCTGACAAGCCCCATTCCAGTGACACCATCGGTGTCCGAGGCAGCGACGCGGGTGACACTAGGCATTCGCCCTGAGCATATTCAGGTTGATCGGCCCGGTGACATCTGCACAGTTGACCTGACAGAGGCGCTGGTCGGTGAGTCCTATTCTTACCTGCTGACACCCAATGGCGATAAACTGATCGTAGAAGAGCGCGAAGATCAGCGCAGTCGGAAAGGTGAGAAAATCGGCATCTCGATCCGGCCCGAGCGTGCGATGCTGTTTGATCCGGAAACCGGATTGCGGCTGCGGTAGGAGATTTGCGGCGGGATCAGTTTTGGATTCGATTTGAGTCCTGGTGACGCGAAACCCATAACCCGCCCATTTCATGCCGTGCCACGTGACTCGCCGTCAGAATTGCGATGATCCAACCCGTGACGACTGCGGTAGCCGTTCCGAACCAGACACCGATCTCGTTGAAATGCCACAGGCCGACGAAGACCCAGACAAAGAATGCGACCCCGAAGCCCTGGCGGTAGAGGCTGATCCAGACCGTCCAGATGGGTCTTTTGAGGGCCTGAAGCAGCGAATTGATGGAAAAGAGCATCATGTAAAACGGCAGAATCAGGCTGTCGACGCGCAGATAGCTGACGCCTACTCGGATGACTTCGGGGTCGGTGGTAAACAGGCGCATCAGATGCGGGCTCAGGCCCCACAGGATTGGGATGGCCATCGCCGTCATGATAAATCCGACTTTCCAGCAATAAAACAGGGCCGCCCGCACGCGCTGAAAATCCCGGGCGCCGAAATTCTGCGATGCGATTGGCAGCACAGCGCCGGTAACACCCAGCACAGGTAAAAGCAGAATTTGCTCCAGCCGAATGGCGACCCCGAAGCCTGCAATGGCATGTTCCCCGAATATTTTCAGGGCAAACTGCATGACAAATCCTGAAAGCAGCATCACCATGAAAGACACCGCCGTTGGCAGGACCTGAACGGAAATCACGGTAAAGCGATTCAGGCGCGGGGTGAAATAGGCGACCCGCATTCGCTGCATCCGGCGTCGTCGCAGCACCTGCCGGATCATGTAGATCATGACACCGGTTTGACTGATAACGGTAGAAATGGCCAACCCGTCAAAACCGATCCCCGGGATCAGCCCAGGGATGCCAAAAATAAGCAGAGGATTCAGGGCGATATTGGCGAAGAAGGCCACGATCAGGGCGCGCTGCATTGATACCGCATCCCCATGAGCCTGGAGGATTCCGTTGCACCCATGAGCCAGCAGAAATCCGGGCAGTGCCAGAAGAAGCCAATAGAAATAGCGTAGCCCCGCATCACGGTATTCGCTGGGGTCGGACACAAGATGTATCAGCGCGGGGCCGTACCAGAGGCCTGACAACGCCAGAAGCCCGGCGGCGATAAAACCATATGTCAGACCCTGCGCCACCAATCGCCGGGCCATGCGGTGGTTGCCTGCCCCCAGTGCGTTGCCGACAAGGGCGCTCATGGCGGCTCCAAGACCAACCCCAACAGACAAAGTTATAAAGAAGGCCTGAAACCCAAGGGCCAGCCCGGCCTGTGCGCTTGTCGACAACAGCCCGGCAAAAAAGATGTCCACGACATTATAGAGCGTGTTGAACAGCATTCCGATTGCAGCAGGCACTGCCAGTGTCCGGAAATGTGCCGGAATAGACCCTCGGGTCAGGTCAAGATCGGCTGGCTGAGCCATGTCACGCAGGCATCACGGGCGCTCGGCCTGAACAGTCAGAAAGACGAATTCCGGGGTCAGAACCTCTTCGAAGCCGTGGTTCAGTTCAGCGTCGACGCTGATCGTGTCGCCTGCGGTCAGCTTGAACCGGGCCTCGCCATACCGATAGACCGCCTCACCTTCGAGCGCCTGAACAAAAACTACGCCGTGACCGACATAAGTCGGAGGATGACCACCCTCGCGCAGAAGGGTTACGCGCCGGGCTTGAAAACGCAGGTCCTTGCGTGAATGCAATGCCAGATTGACATATTCATGGCTATGGCCTGCGGCGATACGGGTGGATTTCAAGCCTTCGCCGTGGCGGACGAGCGTATAGTCGGTGTGATCGGTGCGGGCTTCGCGGAACAGTGACACAATCGGGACTTCAAGCGCTTCGGCCAGCGCAGCCAGGGTGTCGATCGAAGGAGAGACAAGCCCGTTTTCGATACGGCTGACCATTGCGGCGGAAATACCCGATTGCTCGGCCAGTCGGCGGGCCGATTGCTTTCGGCTTTGGCGCAGCTCTTTCAGCGATGCGCCAATTGCGCGGTCGATCTGTCTTCCCGGCGGGTCTCCCTGCATGGCTTCTCCCATCACTCGCTGCCGTAATAGCCCACAACATCTCCGTCCGTGGTCACGCCAAGCCCGTTCAACAAGCGGTTCACGTAGTTGAAATAGCCGACGATCTGATTGATTTCGAGTATCTCACCATCATCCCAACCAGTCTCTTTTAGCCCGGCCACATCAGAATCGACCATCGTACCCGGTGTCAGCGTCAGTTTTTCTGCGTAGGTCAGCGCGGCAAGATGGGCGCCGTCAAAGGCATCCTGCGGACGATGCGCCTTGAGCGCCGCCTCAATCTGGTCGGCGCGGGCGTCATCATCAATTAGATGTCGGGCGTTGGACCAGTGGTTGGCGTAAGAATAGGGGCAAGTGTTGAGGGTGGATACATAGGAACTGATGACTTCCTGAAACCACATCGGAACCGTGTTTGCCTCATCATGCAGGCAGGCCCGGTACAAAATCACGTGCCCCTTCATTGTGTTGGGGCGCAGGGAATGAACACGCATGACGTTGTCCACTGTGCCATGTGGCGTCCGGGCCAGATCCAGAGTGGCCTTCAGATGCTCGTCGGCGTCTTCGTCAGATATCATCCTGATCCAGGCAGACATTTTTGGTTCCTTCCTTAGTCGTCAGCACAAATTATGGGTCGTGTTGTACGGCGCGCTGAGTTTTTTATTGACGAGTATTGCATATTAAGCAACCATATTAATTAGCGCGCAACAGATTTAAGGATTCTCAGGCCTTGCCCGACTGCCTCACTCAGTCAAAGCGCCAATCTGGCACTAGCTTTCAGGACGGTTTCGCTACCGCCCTTTGTCGGCCCGCGCGCGCTACGGTTTCGGAGAGGCCAACTGAGAAATCACGGCGCAATTTTCACCGCAAAAGACTGCCAGGTATGGTGTCCCGAACCATGACAGGCGCGACATGACACACGCCACTCCGATGATTGAAGTGACCAATCTGGACAAGTATTATGGCACGTTCCATGCGCTGAAAGACGTTAGTTTGACGGTTCATCAGGGTGAAAAAGTAGTGATCTGCGGACCCTCTGGTTCGGGAAAGTCCACACTGATCCGTTGTTTCAATGGTCTGGAGTGGCACAATTCGGGCCGTTTGGTGATAGATGGTATCGAAGTTTACGAGGGGGCCAAGGAGATACGCGAACTGCGCCAGGAAGTTGGGATGGTTTTTCAGCAGTTCAATCTGTTTCCGCATTTGACTGTGCTGGAAAATCTTATGATCGGCCCAATGAAAGTGCGCAAAGTTTCAAAGGTACAGGCCGAAGAGACCGCGCGAAATTATCTTGAGCGCGTGCATATTCCGGAACAGGCCGACAAATATCCGGCACAATTGTCTGGCGGTCAGCAGCAGCGCGTGGCGATTGCGCGTTCTTTGTGCATGGAAACCCGGATCATGCTGTTTGACGAGCCGACCTCGGCGCTCGATCCGGAAATGATCAACGAAGTTCTGGACGTGATGGTCGAGTTGGCCGAAACCGGCATGACCATGGTTGTGGTTACCCACGAAATGGGGTTTGCCCGCAAGGTCGCAGACACGATGGTCTTTATGGAGGCGGGTCGGATCGTCGAGATATCGCCGCCTGAACAGTTCTTTACCAACCCTTCCAGCGAACGGTGCCGCCTGTTCCTGGATCAGATTCTGGCGCATTGAACGTGAGCGATCTGGGCATATCCGGGCCAAAGGGCCAGCCGTTGCCAAAGCCACCGTTTCACAAGCGGTTTTTCGACTCGGTCCTGATTTCCGTTGTCATTTATTCCATTATTGTTGGTCTAATCGCCTATGGCGCTTACGCCGGGGCGCAGAGTATGGGTTATAACTGGCAATGGTATCGTGTGCCGCAATTCCTGTACCGCAATACCGAGGTCGGGTTTGAATGGGGTGAAATCCCAATTGGGCTTGTAGCCACCATCCAACTGTCGGTGACCGCCTTTTTGCTGGCAACGGCGATAGGCCTTTTGGTGGCTCTGTTGCGGCTATCGGGGTTGGTCATCGGGTCAGCGGTTGCCGTGGGGTACCTGGAACTGATCCGCAATATTCCGCTGCTGGTTCTGCTTTATCTTTTCTATTATGTGCTCGGGCCGATCTTTGGGTTTGACCGATACACGGCAAGTATCCTGACACTTGCCGTTTTTCATTCGGCCCTGATTTCCGAGATTTTCCGCGCTGGTATCAACGCAATTCCCACGGGTCAGTGGGAGGCGGCAAAATCCATCGGGATGACACCGTATCAGACCTATCGCTATATCATTTTGCCGCAATCAGTACGGTTCATGCTGCCACCGATGACCGGTGAGGTAGTTCACCTGATCAAATCCTCAGCGATTGTAAGCGTGATCGCGGTGGCTGAACTGACCACGTTTGGACGCAACATCATATCCGATACCTACATGAGTTTCGAAATCTGGTTCACCATTGCACTGGTCTATCTGGTGGTGACCCTGATCCTGTCGATTGGCGTAACCCACCTGGAGAAGAAATATGCCGTCGACCAATAAAACTGAAAACTATGTCGGACAACAAGGAGAACCAAGATGAAGCTTTCTCGCAGAATGTTGGGGGCGGCGCTGAGCGCGGTCGTTGCAACAGGCGTCGCAACATCAGGTTGGGCGCAAAGCACAACGCAGAACCTGTCCAGCGAAAGTGTGATTGAAACCATCAAGCAGGATGGAGTGATCCGCATTGGGCTGTCGCTATTCGTACCGTGGTCGATGCGCGACAAGAACGGTGACCTGATCGGTTTCGAACTGGATGTCGGTCGCAAGCTGGCCGAAGACATGGGGGTCGAAGTTGAATTTGTTCCCACCGCATGGGACGGTATCATTCCGGCGCTGGTTTCGGGCAATTTCGACGTGATCATCTCGGGCATGTCTGTGACGCCGCAGCGAAACCTGACTGTCAACTTTACCGATCCATATGCTTTTTCCGGTCTGGCCATCTTGGTAAATAAGGAACTGACAGATGGAATGACTCAGGCTGATCTGAATTCTGCAGACGTGACGTTCGCAGCCCGTCGCGGTGCAACGCCCGCTGTCGTGATCGCGGAAAACTTCCCGGAAGCAAACTTGTTGCTATTTGATGAAGATGGCGCGTCGACGCAAGAAGTTCTTAACGGAAATGCACACGCAACAATGGCTTCACAGCCTACGCCCAACCGGGAAGCAGGGCGTAATCCTGAAACTCTGCGCGTGATGGAAGGCGATCTGTTTGATCCGCGTGGCGAAGCCTTTGCTATGCGCAAAGGTGATCCGGATGCATTGAACTTCTTCAACAATTGGATTGCTCAGCAATGGCGTTCGGGTTGGCTGGAAGAGCGTCACAATTATTGGTTCGCAACAGAAGAGTGGGCCGACCAGGTTGCTCAGTGACTAAAACAAAGGGCGGCGGCATTGCCGCCCCCGACCCTGAGGCGGAGCAATCCCGGTGCAAGATTTCCTGAAGAAACTGAGATGGCCAGATTATCTGATCGTGGTGACTCTGATCGCTTTCTTCGGGTATATCTGGCTGTCGATCGAAGGCACGCTGAACTACAAATGGCGCTGGGAATTGATCCCGGGCTATGTCGTTGGCTGGCATTCGGGCCGCGAAGAGTATTTCGCGAACCTGTTTCTGCAGGGGCTTATGGCGACAGTCCGTATCAGTATTTACTCGGGCATTCTGGCCTTGTTGCTTGGCACCATTCTGGGGGTTGCGCGGTGTTCAGCAAACCTGACGATCCGGATGCTGGCACGGACGTATCTTGAATTTCTCCGCAACGTGCCGCCGGTTGTGGTCGTTTTCATTTTCTTTTTCTTCCTGTCACAACAACTGATTGACGCGCTCAACCTCGAACGTTGGGCTCGTGGTATAGCGCGGCAAGAGGACAAAGATATCTGGACCTTCTTTTTCGGCGAAATGCGCCGTTTTCCCTCACTGGTTTCTGGTGTCATCGTTCTGGCCCTGTTTGAAAGCGCCTTTGTCGGCGAGATTGTCCGGGCTGGTATCCAGTCGATCCCGAAAGGCCAGCGCGAAGCGGCGCGCTCGATTGGTATGAGCAAACTACAGGAGATGCGTTACGTGATTCTGCCGCAGGCGTTGAAGAAAGTGGTGCCACCGCTGGCAAACCAATTCATCTCGCTGATCAAGGACAGCTCGATCCTGTCGCTGATCTCGGTGCAGGAACTCACCTACAAAACAGTCGAGCTTGTGGCCTCGTCCCGCATGATCTTTGAGGCGTGGATCACCACGGCCGGGTTCTATTTTGTTGTGTGTTTCGGCCTCAGCCGATTGTTTGCACGACTTGAAAAGCGGTCAGACAGGCGCTGACGCGAACGGCCCGGGGCAACGCGGATATATGATTTCCGGCTCTCGGGCAGTTGCCACAAAGCTCGGCTGCTGCTGTCCATGCTGCGGCTGGATCATCAATTTATCAAATCATCAATGTCAACCTGCTGAGCGGAGATCAGAACCAGGTTACATTCTTGCAGGTCAACCAGCTGAACAAGGTCCCGGTGCTGGACGACAACGGCTTTACCCTGCGCGACAGCACCGCAATCATGATGTATCTGGCACAGAAGTATGGCGCTGCAGATTGGGCGCCGGATTCGCCAGAAGAGCATGGGGATATACAACAATGGCTGTCCTATTCGGTAAACGAGATTTTCCACGGCGTTGCAACGGCCCGCGCGATTGTTCTGTTTGAACGCGACATCGATTTGACCGGGCCACAGGCACTTGGGCAAAAATCCCTGCAGATTATGGAGCAGCACCTGTCACGACGACGCTGGCTGGCATGTGATCGTCCAACGATCGCCGATCCGGCCTGTTACCCCTACATAGCACTGGCTTATCAGGGAAAGTTATCGCTGGCTCCTTACCCGGCAGTCCATTCGTGGATCGCGCGTATTGAAGCTCCGTCGGGATATATCCTGATGCCGGGGTTGCCGGCACCGGACTAGGACTGTTCGGGGCTACGCCCGGATCTGCACCATGCCGTTTTTGATGCGGGCTTCGAATACCTTCATTGGTCGTGTCGCAGGGGCCGAAACCGCATGTCCGTCACGCACATCGAATGCACCCTGATGCAAAGGGCACTCGATGACGTAGCCTTCAAAATACCCGTCACACAGATCAGCACCGCCATGATTGCAAAGTGCCAACGAGGCATAGACGCCGCCGGGAGTGTCGTAGACCGCCAGGATACGTGAGCCGATCTCGACCCGTGTGACCCAGTTCTTTTCCAGCCGAGTTGTCTCGATCACGTCTTTCCAGGGTTTTTCATCCGCCATGAGTTACACCTCCGCCTTCTGCCGGATCTGCCTCAAGATCTCGCGATGGGCGGCCAGATACCCCCCAGGCTCAACATGAATGTGGTCTTTCAGCTTCTCATGAAGGCGAGGTAACGCGTGGAAGGGAACTGAGGCCACGTAGTGATGCTCTGCGTGGTAGTTCATGTTCCAGCACAAAAAGGACCAGGGGGCGGATACCAGATTGGTGCGCGTATTTTCGGACATCTGCGCCACGGTGGGGCGTCCGACATGTTCGGTCATCCGGATAAAGCGCATCACCGGCTCACCCAAAAACAAAGGGATTATCCAGTACCAGATCAGTCCCCACCAGCCGGTGATGGCCATACCCAGAAAGATGGCCGTATAGATGGCCAGCATTCTGCGCGCATCGCGATACACCGCCTGATGTTCCACTTTCGGGATGAATCGCAGCTCGGTCTCGCTGAGGTTGCCGCTGGCATGGCGAAAAAGTTCCGTGAATTTACCGCGCCAGTAGGGCAGGGCGGACAGGTACATAAGGTACTCCCCCAACGTCTCGGGCAACGGGATCAGTTCAGGGTCTTCTCCGGTCAGTTGCGTATAAGTGTGGTGATCGCAATGTTCATAGCGAAAGAACCGATGCGGCAGGATAATGATCAGGCCGCAGATCTGACCAACCAGATCATTCAACCACCTCGTACGGAATACGGTATAGTGCACGCATTCATGCTGCAGCGAGAAGTGGTGTACCAGAACGATACCCTGGAGGAACATTGCTGGCCATATCAGCCAGTTGTTCCATGCCAGAGTAACAAGGGTGGTCGTGCAGGCCAGCACCAGAACCCAAAGCGCCAGATGGCGTAAGCCGGGACCGTTAGACCGTTGCGTGAAACCTTTCAGCTCTTCACGCGTGAGCTTGCCTTCGGCCAATGCCTGAGACAGGGGCGTTACGATTGCTTGTGACATGTGAATTCCACACAATTTGCCGGTGCGGGGGCCGCGCCCTCATCGCATTTTCCGGCACCGGAGACGGGAGTGCTCCGCACCATAGGGTCCTGTCGGGTGGACTCTATTGCTACCAGATTAGCGTGATGGCACGCGTTTTATCAAGCTTGAATGATCAGCCGGTTCGGCGAAGGCCGATATCCGGATCGGGGTCGGCAAACAGTGCTGCCGCACAGGGGTGTTTGTCCAGAATGGAAGCTCCACCGGGCAGGCGGTCAGCATGAAAAACCCCATCTTCCCAATAGGTCACACCATCGATCTTGATTGTCGGATCAAACACGTTCCAGCTGATTTCGCCGGGAGCATATGCGCCGCAAGTGTGGAAGTGCAGGATACGCGGATTGCCAAAAGCAGAACCGCCCCAGCGTTCGAAATTCTCGCGCATGTCCCAAGGGTATCCGCAGCCCGGATGAATGCCAGCATGCCATGAATGCACGAAATTTCGGTCAATACCGAACTGGCCCGCGACCCGGTCATATTGCGCTTCGGCCCGGGCGACATCGGTGGGCTCGCCCGTGAACCCGGTCAGGCGTCCGTTCTCAAGCAACGCAAACACCGGGCTGTCGAACTCGATCGTATAGTCGTCATAGTATCTTGATCCGGTTCCGGTCAGAAACTTCAGCGCCACCCGCCCTGAAAAACTGTGCGCCGGAACTGGCGTGAAAACTGACATGGGGAATCTCAGGATCGACGTATCGCCCGCCGGATCAAGGTTCATCTCCGGCTTCCCCTGAAAAGCCGTGCCCAGAGGGCAGGTGACCCGCACATCGGTTGCCTCGTTCAGGACGGCATTGATCGCCGCCTTGATGTCGAGAAAGGCATCATGGTGCCCGTTGGAAAAGCCCGACCCGAACAGCTCACGGCTCAGCGCAAAGCTGACGATGATTTTTTTGCCCCGGGGCATCTCCGAAAACCGTAGCTGATCCCCAAGACGGGCAAGAAAGAGGATTATCTCGGCTGCTTCGAACCGCGCCAGAAGATCCGGGGACAGGTGAGGATTGTCCGGATTGAATCCTACATCCACTGCATCAACCGACAACCCCATGGATTGCGCGACGTCCGATACGATCTTGACACTGTCCGCGTCAAAATAACCAAACTCGGGGGGTTCGTAAGCGATCAGAAGTCGGTCACCCACCGCTGCGTGAGCGCAGTTCGTCAAAAGATTTCGCGCGCCGCGTTCGGGTGTGATGTCCGACATTCGCGTCTCCTACGGATTCAAGCCCGTACAGATTAGGCCTGCACCATGCGCCTAATCTATTTGAAAGTGATTATGTCTGACATTAGGGTGACTAATATGATTGTAAATCTGCCCTATTCAGCTCTGCGTGCCTTCGAGGCAGTTGTCCGTCATTCTGGCTTTTCCCCTGCTGCGGCCGAACTTGGTGTTAGCCAAAGTGCGGTCAGTCAGCATGTGCGGACGCTTGAGGAATGGTTGGGTCGCGATCTGTTGGTACGCGGCGCGCGGTCATCGCGCCCAACCCGAGAGGGTGAACTGCTGGCGCTGGCCATCTCCGAAGGGCTGGGGCGCATTTCAGGTGTTTGCACCCAGTTGCGGGATAAGACCCGCAACGACCGGACCATCGTGATTTCATGCCTGCCAGGTTTTGCGTTCAACTGGTTGTTTCCGCGTCTTTTGAACTTTGATCTGGCCCACCCGGACCTATCGATTTCGATCGCTACGGATACTGGTCAATATCCGTTCTCCGGCGCGGATGCGGATATCGGAATCCGCTATGGGCTGGGTGATTACCCCGGCTACCAGGTGGATCTGCTGATGACCGAGCAGTTGTTTCCTGTTTGCGCACCATCTTTGATACCCAACCTGCGCGGGGTCGAGGATCTTGCGAAGCACACGATGCTGGTAGATGAGAATCTGCATCATGGTCCTGCAAGCCCAACCTGGGATTTCTGGGCACGGCAATGCGGTCTGACGCTGCCGTCACCCTTGCGCACACGGCGATTTGGCCAATCCAATCTGGTGGTTCAGGCTGCAATTGAAGGGCTGGGTGTCGCGCTGGGTCGGGAACCCCTGGTGATCGATACGTTATGTGACGGGCGTCTGGTTCGACCCTTTCCAGAACTGACCGAGTCCCCTTTGTCTTACTGGCTGGTTCGGCGACACGAAACCAAGGACAGTCCGAAAGTCGGTGAGTTTCTGAACTGGATCAGTGCTGAAGTAGAAGCGCAACCGGACATCCCGCCATCCGCCGACGCTTATAATTAGCCTGGCTTATATGAGTCATTACCATTCCGACATGGCGCAAGGACGTCTCTCTGCCCATACTGGTACAAGCCATCTGACGATCTGGAGAGCATTTCAATGTATCTGAGAAACTGCTGGTATGTCGCTGCCTGGAGCAAGGATATCGGTCGCGAACTGAAGGCCGAAACGTTTCTGGGTGAAAACATCGTGCTTTACCGGCGGGAGGACGGCACTCCGGTCGCATTGGAAGATGCTTGCCCGCATCGTAAGCTGCCGCTGTCCAAAGGCAATCTGATCGGTGATGTGGTGGAATGCGGTTATCACGGCCTGAAATTCGACTGCTCGGGCAAATGCACGGACAGCCCGACCCAGCGTGGCATGACCCCGCGGCGGGCAGTGGTAAGATCATATCCGGTAGTGGATCGGTATCGGTTCCTGTGGATTTGGATGGGTGATCCGGAACAGGCGGACCCTGACAATATTTTCCTGATCGAGAATTTCGACGATGCCAGTTGGGGCATGACTGATGGTGGAGTGATGGATATCGACTGCCACTACTTGTGGGTTTGCGACAACCTGCTGGACCCCAGCCATGTAGCCTGGGTGCATGTCTCGTCCTTTGCCGGGGCTGGCACGGACGAAGAGCCGCTGAATGTCGAACGAACCGACCGCGGCGTGATTGTCTCGCGCTGGATCGAGAACAAGCCGCCGTCGCCCTATTATGCGAAGCTGGTGGCCTTTGACGGTGATTGCGACAGGCTACAGCATTACGAGATGTGTATGCCCGCGATAGGGCTGAACAAATCCATCTATACGCCCGTCGGAACCGGCGGCTATGACAAACCGCCCGTTGCCGAGACTTTCGTCAACGTCTCTTACAATTTCATGACCCCGATTGATGAGGATCGGACCCGGTATTTTTGGTTCCAGCACCGCAATTCCGATCCGGATAATTCCGAGGTGTCCAAATTCATGAATGATGGCGCGCGGATGGCGTTTCTTGAGGACAAGGAGGTTTTGGAGAAGGTTCATCTGGGCATGAAAAACGCCAAGACGCCAAACATTGATCTGGGATTGGACGCTGGGGCCAAACTATTCCGCAAAGCCTTGGACCGCGCGATTGAGGCTGAGGCTTTTCCGATCAACATGGTTGAGCGGGCGTAAGGTTTGTTGGCCGGTTCCGAAACCCACTAGGCATCGAGGGGGACGTGAAGCCGGGGATGCGCTGCGTCCTGTCGTTCGAACCCTCAGCCAGGTAGGCGGCTTGGGCTTCTGAATTGTCGGGGTGGGTGCCGACCATCATGTAAGAGCAGGACAGCGCGCGCGCCTTTTGTTTTGCGCTTTCGATAAGTTGCCGCCCGACACCCATGCGGCGATACAGCCGTCCAATGAAAAGGTGGTGCATGACGATACCGCGACGGCCTAGCTGCAACTGTGTGAGCGGGCTCAGGGCGACATAGCCGATGACCTCGCCTTTCGTTTCGGCAACCAGCACATAGACCCATGGCTGATTGCCGAACACATCCCGCTCTAACACTGCAGCGTTGATGCTTGGGACATCGTCGTGATGTGCGGCCAGAGCGCGGATAATTTGCAGCAGAAAAGGCATGTTATCCGGCTCCGCGTCCCCAATATGCACCTTTGGGTCCTAGATGGTAGGTTTCATCTTTGCCTCCTGTTTCTTTGCTACTGAAGCGAGATGAAAAATGCCGCGCTGTGGCGGCACTTTCTAACTACACATCAACGGTCGCACTGCTTAGGGCGCGTTGGAATATGTGCCGCGGGGTTGGGCCAAGACGATAATGGCCTAACCCTGTGACGATAGCAGAATAACGTCAAGTTATTCACTGTGCGGTCAGAGGACCGGTGTCCGCCGCCGGTTACGCCGCGCCGTAGATCACTGGGAAACGCCCTCCGGCAAAGGGTGCGCCGGGGCGCAAACTGTCGTCATGCAGCCACTCTGTCACGGCATCGCGTGGCTGGTAGATGGCGCCCTCTACCGCAAATCGGACGGCATAGCCGCGTCTGCGCCGAGTTGAGGTGCGGTTGCCCATTGCCGAATGCACTGTCATGCCGTCAAATGCCAGCGCATCGCCGGGCTCCATCTTTGGGTAGTGAAAGATGTCGTAGGCGGCACGGTTGGCCTCGAAATCAGGCATGTCGATATAGTCGGGGTTGTCTTCCTCAAGATAGTGCAGGAACGCCCCAAGCTGGTCGGTTTTGAAAGGCCGGTACTTGGCACCCCAATCGTGTGATCCACGAACGAACTCCAGCGCGCCATTGTCTGGGTCAACCGGGTCCAGAGCGATCCATATGGTCATGATTGGTCCGGCCACCGGCCAATAGGGTTGATCGGTGTGCCAGCCCGTCTGGGTTTTTGTCCCCGGCTCTTTGGCAAAAATCTGGTCATAGATAAGCGAAGTCCACGGGCTGCCCGCCACCTCAGCCACGCGCTGGCCGATATCCGATGTCAGGCAATAATCCTGAAATACGCCCGGGTTTTCGCGCATGTTCTTATAGGCAAAATAGCGCTCGCCTTTAGAAACCTCTTCATCTACGGCCTTGCGTAGTTTGGTAAGCCAATCCTGCGACAGAATTTGTTTCAGCAGCACGACTCCGTCGCGTGCATAGGTTTCCTGAATGATCTTCAGGTCAGATGTCTGTGTCATGTAACGTCCAATTCAACGCCTCTTCCATTGAGGCGGTTGCAGTATGCAGGCGCGTTGCACCCGGTTTGTCCGGCGTTACGTGATGGGTGAGCTGCGGCAGTTTATAATGAAACAGGGCCAAAGCGATCGGGCCGACCATTTGCCGGCAAGACGTCGATGGAACTGTTCAATGCGAAGGCTCATTGCGGCACCTTTCACCAGCCAACTTAACCTAATTTTTCGCATTGGCATAGAACACATGACGGATCGTTTTACATGGCCATAAGTCTATTGACGGAATGTGCGTATTAATCAATATTATTACTACCATGCAAAAGTATTCCATCTTCTCGCTCGCCCGGAACGCACTGACCGGGCATAAGAACTGGCCCAGAGCCTGGCGTAGTCCGCCGCTGAGGAATCGGTACGATGTAGCGGTGATCGGGGCGGGGGGGCACGGTCTGGCCACCGCCTATTATCTAGCCAAAGAGTTTGGCATCACCGATGTGGCTGTGCTGGAACGTGGTTGGTTGGGTGGCGGCAACATTGCCCGGAACACTGTGACTATCCGATCAAACTACATGCGGGATGAATCGATCCCATTCTACGTCAAATCCGTCGCCATGTACGAAGGTCTCACGGATGAGCTGAACTTCAACATGATGCATTCCAAACGAACCATGGTGGATGTGGTTCAGACCTGGCCCAAGCTGCGCGAACTGCGGCGGCGACAGCTGGTGATGGATATCTATGGATCGACCTATGAACAGATCAGCACCGAGGAATTGCGCCGCCGCATTCCGGCGCTGACTGGCGGCGGGCCGGATGCGCGGCTGCCGGTGATCTGCGGCATGGTGCATACGGATGCCGGCGTGAACCGGCATGATGCCGTGGCCTGGGGCTATGCCCGTGCGGCTGACGCGCTTGGAGTAGAGATTCATCAGCAGACGGCGGTGCAATCCCTGCTGCGCGGGGCAGATGGCTCGATCGAAGGGGTTGAGACCAACCGGGGCGTTGTCCGGGCAAAGAAGGTGGTTGTGGCCGTCTCGGGTCACACAACCACGCTCACTGAAACTGCCGGGTTGAAACTGCCGCTACGGACGATGAACCTGACCGCGTTTGTGTCCGAACCGGTCAAGCCGTTGGTCGATGTGATCGTGAACTGCCCGGACAGCGGGTTCTATTTCAGTCAATCCGACAAGGGCGAGATGGTGATCGGCGGTGCGCCCGACATGGGGCAGAGTTTCCGCCGTGACATCAAGCAACACGTATTCGAAGACACGGTGACCGCAATGCTGTCCCTGTTCCCGAGTTTCAAGAAGCTCAAACTGATGCGCCAATGGGGCGGGCATCTGGATATTGCCCATGATGCCTCGCCGATCATGGATCAGACAGAGATTCCGGGGCTGTTTGTCACCGCCGGATGGTGGGGCGGCTACAAGGCCATTCCAGCAGGGGGGCTGACGCTGGCTCATCTGGTGGCAAAGGGGGAACCGCACCCGCTTATGGCGCCCTTCACTCTTGGCAGGTTCCGGCATCTGGACTTCGTGATGGAAGCCGGAACCACTACGGCGCGATAGGAAAGGTCAGGATCATGATGCTTTTACCCTGCCCATTCTGCGGCAAGCGAAACGAAAGCGAGTTTATTTTTGGCGGCCCGGTCGGGGCGGAGCGCCCTGACGCCAATGCCGTCAGCGATGAACAATGGGTCGAATATCTGACGGTGACGCCGAACCCATTGGGTCCGGTTGAGGAGAAATGGTGGCACGCGCGCGGATGCGGTGAATGGTTCACGATCTGGCGGGACACACGGACCCATGACATTGTGGAGGCGTCCGATGGCACAAAGTAACCGCCGCGCTTCGGGCGGGCGCATCGACCGAAACCGCCCTTTGCGATTCACATTCAATGGCAAACCCTATGAAGGGTTCGAGGGAGATACGCTGGCTTCAGCCCTGTTGGCAAACGGGGTTCGGGTCACGGCCCGCAGTTTCAAGTATCATCGCCCGCGGGGTATCATGGGGCACGGGCCCGAAGAACCCGCAACACTGGTGGAACTGGATGGCGAAGATGCTTCGGGCAACCGTCCCGCGACAACGGTGCCGCTGCGCGACGGGCTGAGCGCGCGGTCGGTCAATTGCTGGCCCTCGCCCGAGTTCGATCTGGGTGGGATCAATCAGCTGTTGACGCGCTTTATCCCCGCAGGGTTCTACTACAAAACGTTCAAGTGGCCGGACTGGCACCTGTTTGAACCCTCGATCCGTCGGGCCGCAGGGCTGGCGGCGGCACCCGCCAATCCTCCGGCGAGGGGTCATTTTGAGGCCCGGAACGCCCACGCCGATGTACTGATCGCCGGAGCTGGCCCAGCCGGTCTGCAAGCTGCGCTTGAGGCCGGTCGCGCGGGTAAACGTGTGTTTCTGGCGGATGAGGGCACCGAGGCGGGCGGTAGTCTGCTCAACCGCAATCTTTCGATCGGTGGCTGTCCCGCAATGGACTGGGTCGCGGATGCGGTGGCTGAGCTGCGCGGTATGGACAATGTCACCCATCTGCAAAATGCAACTGTCTGGGCCTATCGCGAACACAATCTGATAATGGTGAACGAACGCGAGCCGGAACAGGACAGTATTCTGGAACGCAGTTGGCGCGTGCGGGCCGGCGAAGTTGTTATTGCTACCGGAGCCACTGAACGCGCCATGGTTTTTGGCGGCAATGACCGGCCCGGTGTGATGTTGGCCTCATCCGTGCAGGCTTACGTCAACCGGTGGGGCGTGACGCCTGGGCAGCGTGTGGTGCTGTTTACCAACAACAACAGTGTTTATGCTGTGGCGGCTGATCTGTCAGCGGCAGGTACGCAGGTTATGGCCATTCTGGACAGCCGCAAGACTGTCCCGTCTGAGGTATTGGATCAGGTTCCGAATGTCCCGGTTCACACTGCAACAGTTGCAAGTGATGTACGTGGTCATAAAAGGGTTCGCGCGGTCAAAGCCGTTCCCATGACCGGAGGAGCAGGTCACTGGATCCATTGTGATGTGCTGGGCTGCTCCGGTGGGTGGAGCCCAACTGTGCACCTGTGGTCGCAATCCCGCAGCACGTTGCGGTTTGATGGGGATCTGGCAGCATTTGTCCCTGATCAGGCGGTTCAGAAGTGCCGCGCGGTGGGGGCAGCGGCAGGAGATCTGACGCTGAACAAGATCGTTGAGGGTGGCGACGATCTGCCTTATGCAATTGAAGCGCTCTGGCGGGTGGATGTTCCGGGCCAGCACGGCAAAGCCTTTTTGGATGTGCAGAACGATGTCTCGGTCAGTGATGTGCATTTGGCCTTGCGCGAAGGCTATGACAATGTCGAACACGTCAAGCGCTATACCACCGGCGGCATGGGGATCGACCAGGGCAAGACCGGCAATATCAACATCATCGGCACCGTTGCGATGCAAAAAGGCGTGCCGCTGCAAGAGGTTGGAACGACCACTTTCCGGTCTCCCTATACGCCTGTTTCCTTCGGTGCGATTGGCGGGTTGCGGGAGGGCTGGGGGCTGTTCCCCTATCGCCATACCCCTGTGACCCAGTGGAACAAGGACAACGGCGCGGTCATGTATGAGGCTGGCGCGCGCTGGCGGCGACCGGGATACTTCCCGAAACCGGGCGAAGGTCTGCAAGAGGCCGTCAATCGCGAATGTCGAGCGGTGCGGGAAGGAGTTGGCGTCTATGATGGCTCGCCCCTTGGCACCTTTGAACTGAAGGGTCGGGATGTTCCGCAATTCCTCGATTTCATCTACTCCAACATCATGTCCAGCCTGAAACCGGGCAACGGGCGCTATGGGCTGATGCTGTCGGATGACGGGCTGATCCTGGATGATGGCGTTGCCTTCCGGCTGGACGAACACCGCTGGCTGGTTTCGACCTCGACGGGGCACGCGGATGCGGTCAATCAGCATATGGAAAAGCTGTTGCAGACCGAATTCCCGGACTGGCAGGTGATGATCACCACGGTCACAAGCCAGTGGAACAACGCTACCATCTGCGGCCCCAGGGCGCGCGACGTCTTACAGGCGCTTGGCACCGACATCGATCTCTCGCCCGAGGTGTTTCCCTTCATGTCCTTCTGCGATGGCACTGTTGCCGGACTTCCGGCGCGGGTGGTTCGGGTCAGCTTCACCGGTGAACTGTCTTTTGAGGTCAACGTTGCCCCTCGTGATATGGCGCAGCTGTGGGACAAGGTGATGGAGGCCGGAGCGCCTTTCGGTATTCTGCCCGTAGGCTCAGAATCCAGCCACGTGTTGCGGGTCGAAAAAGGGTTTCTGTCGCTGGGTCACGAAGTTGACGGAACGGTCGATGCATTCGATCTCGGAATGGGGTGGGCAATGTCGAAGAAGAAGCCCGATTATCTCGGCAAACGCTCGGTTGCTCTGCGCCGGTCGGGCAGTCGGACGCGGCGCGAGCTGGTGGGCATTCTGCCGAAAGACCCTGACCGGCAAATCCCAGAAGGTGCACCCTTGACCCCTGAAGGACGCAAAGAGGCCACCGACGGGTTGGTCACGGCGTGCGTCTGGAGTGTGGTCAATAAACGATGGGTCGGACTGGCGTTGCTGGAAAACGGTCACGCGCGACAGGGCGAAACCGCCCATGTCCGGCTGAAGGACGATGTGATCCCGGTCACTGTCACGAGACCGGTCTTCCACGACCCCGAGGGCAAGTTGCTGAGGTCCTGAGATGAGTTATGACGTAAAAATAGAACGACGCAGCCTGATGGCCCTATTCGACCTCAAAGGAGCGCCTGACGCGGTTTCGAATTGGGTCGGGGACGCTCTGCCGTTATTGCCGGATCGCCCGAACACCCGCGTGAATAAAGACAACACCGAGCTGTTTTACATCGGTCGTAACCACTGGGTCACCCGGGCCCCGCTGGCACAGGAAGATACGCTGGAGGCAAAGCTGAAGCCAACGGACTGCCCGGCGGATATTAGTATCGTGCGTATCTCGGACACCATGACATTCTTTCGCATTACAGGAACGGATGCGGATCAGGCGATGGCAATTGCCAGTCCGATGGACCTGCATGACAGCGTGTTCGGGCCAGATGCAGTTACCTATACCGAAGTTTTTGGTCTCAAGGCTTTGGTGATGCGGTGTCGGGATGGTATTGAGTTTGCGGTCGAACAGAGTTTTGCGGATATGATTGACGACTTTCTGACCCGCGCAACGGCCTGAGGAGGCAACTGCCCTGGCCCGGACACACATCCACAAGTACCAGACGCGCTATCACGCGAAAGCAACCTATTCCAAGGCAATCCGTGCCCGGGGTGACTTTGTTTTCATGCAGGGGCAGGTTGGTACTTTGCTGGATGGTACACTGATTGGCGAAGGCGATCCCGGTGCGCAGGCGGATCAGGCCTGCCGCAATATCCAGCGCTGGATGGAAGAGGCCGGGGACAGCAGATCGGAGCCGCACAGTACAGCGTCGCTCAGCGCGAGGTCGCGGGGATCGCGTGCCAGAATGCCCAACGTATCGAGGCTTAGGGACAGACCCATGACACCGGTCAGATCGTAGCGTCCGGTAGTTGGCTTGAAGCCGCAGCCCCCGCAATAGGCGGCTGGGCGGATCAGCGAAGCCGCGGTTTGAAATCCAAATCCCAAAGGGGCCATGAAATCAGCCACAGCCGCGGCCGAACCGGATGATGATCCACCTGGTGTATGCGCCGGGTTGGCCGGGTTTGCAGTCTTACCGGGTCGGAAATAGGCGAATTCGGTGGTTACCGTCTTGCCGATCGGAATGGCACCTGCGTCCAGAAAGGCCTGCACACAGGTCGCGTTCCGATCAGGGCGGCGATCCGAATAAAGGTCGCTACCCCAACCGGTCGGCATGTCATCGGTGTCGATGATGTCCTTGATCACAAATGGCACGCCATGGAGCGGTCCGCCAACGGGGAGTGCGTCGGCAGACCTTGCACGCTCCATGGCGCGCTCGGCATCGAGGGTCTGAAAAGCCCCGATGACGGGTTCACGGTTTTCGATCCGGTCCAGATGATCCGCCATCACTTCGGATGGTTTCACCTCGCCAGCCCGGATCATTGCAGCCAGTGCGTGGGCGGAGTGATGGTTCAGCTGCGTCATGCCTCCAGCGCTTTCAGGGCGTCGGCAAAAGGCGTGACAGGCATGTCATAGATGCCTCCGCCCAGGCGTCCGGCTTCGCCCAGCCGGTCAAGAATGCCCAGGCCGATCACGGGCCCTGAACCCTGTTCTACTGCGCCGCGCGCGGTGCTTCCCAATTGAACATCCAATGCGCGGAAATAGGGATGCGCCCCGACCGACAGGCCGGACATGCGTGCCTGCGCATCTTCGGGCAGATAAGCCCCCAGACCCTTTTTCTGCTCCGGGCTCAGATCGATGGCCATGGCCCCCAACCCGAAGGCTTCGACCACAGCGCTGTCACCGATAGCACCAAGCGCCCGCTCCTGTGACAGGTCTACCTCAAACGTCCCTTTGGGCGGGCTGGCCGGGATTGTGAACCACTGGCCCGGCAGACCGGAGATCTGAATGCCTGTTTCGCGCCCATTGCCACCTGCCGCGGTGACGAAGCTAGAGCCGTCAATCCCTTCGGCCAGTTTCATCATACATTTGGTTGCCGCCATCCACAGGTTCAGAAACAGCGAAGGTGAGCTATCCATAAAAGCCAGCACATCGTCATCCGTGATCCCGCCCGGCGTGCGATCCTTGAGTTCGGCAATCAGCGCCTGCGCGGCTACAGATGTGCGCCCGTGGCAATCATCCCCACCCGTCAGGCCGATCACGGCGAGTGGGACCAGAGCAATCCCTTCGGCGATCCCTTTCTCAAGTACGTCCAGAAACCGGGTATTGAGCCATTGGATATGGTCCAGCACTGCCTTGGACCGCAGCCCCAGCCGCATTGCCGGACGGCTACCCCCATTGATCGGCGCATAAACCTGCTGCCGCCCGCGCCACGCGTCATAAACCGTGTGCAGCGGCATATCCGCCGAGACCACGGCGGCCAGCGGCGTCACCACATTATGATCCTGTGCAGGTCTCAGGAGGATTTCACCTGCGTTGATCATCCCCTCGGCCTGATCGAAATCCTTCGCAAGCCCCTGCCAGACAGCAGCGACGCAGGCAGAATTCAGGATCGGTGCAGTAATCTGATCGAGGCTGGCAAAGGCGGGGCCTGAATGCAGCAGAACGTTCTCGTCCAAACCCAGCGCATCAGACGCTGTATTGAACCGGTTCCAGACCGGTTGGGTCACCATGGCCTTGTCAAAGGCCAGCTGATCTGCGGCGTGCAGCATCACGTATCCTCCGGCGGGATGATCCATGTTTCCGAGAAATACAGGAATGCCGTCGTCGTCTTATATCCGGCCTGCACCCGTGTACCCAGTTTGCCCGGCAAAGCATGGCCATTGACGATGATCTGCGCGGAATGGGCAGGCACCAGCAGCGAGAACATGTTCTGCTCGCCCGAGGCGACCTCGTGCGGCGACAGTTCCAGCGCGCGGGGTGGTTCGAACCCTTCCCAGACCAGCTCAACGGTCAGGTTCTCGCCTACGATGGTCTCGGTGTAGCGATGGCTCATCGGATCGCCTGAGGAACGCACAACCTGCGCGCCAATCTCGGGCAGGGTGGCGAAAGCAGGGGCGTTGGCGAAAGCGGCCAGTTTGCCGATGAAGTTGGTCTTCAGAAAAGCCGTGAGATCAGGATTGTCGCTGAGAATTACGTTCGGAGCCTCAGGTGGTCCTTCCACCTGATCCGGGGTTCCGTAAAGCAAGAGCACCTGACCCTGACCGACTGGAGACCATGCCACGCGAAAGAACAGCGCCATGGCTGAGAAGTTGTCATTGTCGTCTTTGAGCAGGATGCCCGGGTTTTCGCCTGTCCAGTCGACGATGCCGGGTGTGATAGGTTCGTTCAAAGGCATCACAGATCTTCCTGCGGGGTTACCCAGGTTTCCGAGAAGGCGAGGAAGGCCGTCGACATGGTGCGGCCAAAGAACTGGCGGCTAGCGACCTGACCGGGCAGGCGGGTGCCGTTGATGACAACCTGCGCCGCCTTGGCCTCCAAAAATACCGAATACATTTCATGCGCTTTAGTAGCCGAGTTCTCCTTGGTCACCTCTACCGGCAATGGTGGACCCATGTCCTGCCAGATCATCTCGACCGTAACGCCTGAGCCGCGCAGGGTTTCGGAGTATCTGGACTTCAGATCGCGGGGGCGCTTTTCGACGCTGTCGCAGTCCAGCCAGCTCATCGCGCCGAGACCCGCCTTGCCAATGAAGGTCGGCATCTTTGTCACCCATCCATCGACGATCCAGCGCATCATCCGCTGGTTATCGGTCATGACCAGGTTTGGCACATGCGGCCAGCCCTGCGCCTGATCGGGCGCCCCGAGGATCAGTGCCGCGTGTCCGCGACCATAAGGTGACAGAACCACCCGAAAGAAAAGCGCCAGCGTGTCATAGTGATCCTGGTCGGGGTCCTGTTTCAGATAGATGCCCGGGTTTTCACCGGACCAGTCCACTCGGCCGGGGTTATGGGGGATGCGCGCTGTCATGACCAGCTCGCCTCATACTCTTTCAGCGCATCAACGATGAACGTCTTGCGAGCCTCACCCTGAAGGTGGTCACCGGATTTGTAGATTTCAGCTACCTGATGCGAGACCTCTTTGAGTACTGCCCCGTCGTCCCGCCCCACCTGCAATGGAATGCGCAGCATGGTGTCACCAGCATATGTCGGTATCATCTTTCCGGCGAAATTGTCAGAGGGTTGAGGCGGTCTTTCGCCACTCTTCAGAGCGCGAATGGCGTTGCGCAGCAGACGGCGCGCCTTGGCGACACCCCGGTCGGTAAAGCTGAGGTTTTCGCGGGCGTGGATATTCTTGGGGCCCTGACTGACCCAGGCGTCATAGTCCCCCGGATCGCGTTGCCGCATCTCATACGGTCGGTCGGGATCCTGACCGTAGAAATCGGTCATTCCAAAACCCACCTTGCTTTTATCAGTCAGACCCTTGGGATCGTCATTCGCCGCCGCATCGCGGAAGTGACGCCAGGCGATGACCATCGTGTTGGTGTCGTCAATTGGAGTGATCCAGCGCGACAGCCCGCAGCGTCCAAAATAGCGCGGCCCATCCGGCACCGGGAAATGACCGCCGTTCTGGGTGAACGAGGGCAACATATGATCATGGATGCGGACCCAGACGATATCCTCCACACGCCGGACATTCGTGTAGAAATCGCCGGTCTGGCTTTCGTGAAACTCGATCATCGGCATTTCGGCAAAGGCGTCGATGAACTGGCTCCGCACAGCCAGAGTGTGCAGGTAGACCACATGGAACGGATCCCAGGCATTCTCCATCACTTGCAGCCAGTTGCAGGGGGACTTGATGAGATAGGGCACCAACTCGTCACCTTCGTCATCGAAGGTATCCATGACCGGGAAGAGGGGCTGCGCGACGGCCGGACCCATATAGGCAAAGGCCAACCCTTTGTATTCGATCACCGGATACGCCCCCAGGCAAGCCTTTTTCTTGACCTGAGAGGCAGGTGGTTCACACGGGGTTTCCAGAATGGTGCCGTCAAGTCCGTATTTCCAGCCGTGATAGGAACACCTGATGCCGCCTTCCTCTACAATGCCAAACTCAAGGCTCATATTGCGGTGGCAGCAATGCAGATGGGTCAGGCCTAGCTTGCCATCTTTTTTTTCGCGAAACAGAACCAGATCTTCGCCCAGAATGCGCAGACGATAGGGCAGGTCGCCGATCTGGTCAGTCATCGCCACCGGCATCCAGAACCGGCGCAGATATTCGCCGCATGGCGTGCCGGGGCCGACTTCAGTCAGCTCCGGGTCGGGCTCTTGTTGCCAAACGCTCTGCTGGTCGTGACCGCGGAAATTGCCCTCGGGGGTTGAGAAATGATTGTTCATGGCATCCTCCGTGCGTATCGGTGGTCAGGGGAATGGATCGGGGACTGGCGCGGTGCCGGTCCATATCGATTTGACCTGACAGAAATCCTTGATGGCGTTCGGGCCAAGTTCACGCCCATAGCCCGACAGCTTGATCCCGCCGATGGGGCTGGCAGGGTCTACGCTGCGATAGTGGTTGATGTAGACCGAGCCTGCCGCAATAGCCCCGGCGATACGCGCGCCCTTGTCGGCATCGGTCGTCCACACCCCTGCAGCCAGCCCATAGTCGCTGTCATTGGCCAGCGCGATGGCTTCGTCTTCGGTAGTGAATGAGGTTACGGCAAGAACCGAGCCGAACACTTCTTCACGCCAAAGCTGCATGTCGGGGCTTACATTGTCGAACACCGTCGGCCCGATATAGAACCCGTTCCGACCCGCTGCCGTAGCGGTTCCGTCCAGCAGGCAGGCTGCGCCATCGGCCTTGGCACGTTCGATCATCGCCGTCACCTTGCGCAGATGCGGCTCGTTGGCCAGTGGTGCGATCTGAGTGTCTGGGTCCATCGGGTCACCCATCCTAAGCGCTCGCGCCCGGTCGACCAGGCGTGATACCAGCTTGTCTTTCAACCCGGCCTCAACAATCAGCCTTGAACCGGCGACGCAGGTTTGACCGTTCGACAGGAAGATGCCGGACAGGATTCCGTTGACCACATTGTCCAGATCGCAGTCGGCAAAGACCACCTGCGGAGACTTTCCACCCAGCTCCAGCACCGCAGGGATTACTCCGGCTGAGGCAGCCTCGGCCACTTTACGACCGCCAAAATCCGAGCCGGTAAAAGTGACCTTGCGCGTCAGGGGGTGACGAACCAACGCCTCGCCCACCTCGTGACCCAGTCCGGTGACCACGTTTAACACCCCGGGCGGCAGTCCTGCTTCGTGCGCCAGCCGTGCGAATTCCAGAGTCGAGGCCGAGGCCATTTCAGAAGGTTTCACAACCACCGTATTGCCCGCCGCCAATGCCGGTGCCAGCTTCCAGGCAAGGATCATCAACGGAGAGTTCCATGGCGTGATGGCGACCACGACGCCATAGGGCAAATGGTACCCAACGCTCTGCACGCCTGGGACGTTGTTGGCTTGCGGTTCGGGTTGTAGTTTGCGCGCCTCTGCCGCGAAATACCTGAACCAGCTGTGCAGCCCGGAAAATTGTCCGCGCACCTCGGCTATGCGCTTTCCGTTGTCGCGGATTTCAGGCGTTACAAGCTCTTCCCAGCAGGTTTCCAAGATGTCTGCCAATCGGTCGAGCGCATCCGACCTCTCTGGCGGCCCCGACTTTGCCCATGGCCCGTTCCGGAAAGCATGATCGGCATCCCGGATAGCCTGATCGGCGGTTTGTGCGTCGCAACGGGCGACCTTGCACCAGACCTGACCAGTGGCGGGGTCGATGCTGGGCAGGGTTTCACCATCCCAATCAACAAAGGCACCGGAAATGAACGGAGAGCAGGTTTTCATTCAACGTCCCTCGGGCACGGGTTGGGCAACCAGCGCCAGCAAATCGCCCCGGCGTACAATGCCGCGATTGCCATGGGCCAGAACATGGCCCGTTGCGGGAAAGGTAAGCTTGACAGCTGCGCGTTCCGGTTCGGTCGGAAAGTGCAGAGTACCCGCCAGATCACCTTTGATTACCTGTTGCCCGGCAGCGCAGCGGCGGTCGAACAGGCCATCCGCAGGTGCATGGATCGAATGCAGCGGATCGGCGACTTCCACACATTGCGCCGGTGCCGGGGCAGGAGAGCCGCCCGGCAGAATGCCCAGATGTTTCAGGCAGCGTATCAGCCCGGCTTCAGCAAGGTCAGTGGCATGAGGATCGACACCCCCTCCGCCACTAAGTTCTGCTGCGATCATCGGAACTCCGGCGCGGGCAGCGGCAGCATTCACCGAGCGGTTGTCGTTATGCACGCCCAGTACCCAGATCAGCGGAAGCCCAAAGGCGCGGGCCAAATCCATGTTGGCTGCGGTCAGGTCTGTGTCATCCCCCCTTGCCGCCAGTGCGCAAGGATCGAAAACGGACGCCTTACCACCTGAGTGCAGGTCTATGGCTGCGTCAACGCGGTGCAGCAGTACGGTTTCGACAAAATGCGCCAGCATGGCCGTCGGGCCACCATCCGCATCGCCCGGAAAAGCGCGGTTCAGGTTTTGACCATCCAATGGCGAAACCCGCGACGAAGCCTGAAAGGCGGGCGCGTTCAGGGCCGGGATCAGGATCACCTGCCCAGAGAGTTCGGCAGGGTTCAGCCGTTCCGCCAGACGCAGGATTGCTGAGGGCCCTTCGAATTCGTCCCCATGTGTGCCGCCCAGAATCAGGACAGACGGCCCCGGTTTGCCCCGCAGGCTGATGATCGGGATGGGATGGTATCCCAGCGGTACGGTATTGTCGGACCATTTCAGCATAAGATCGCCAACCTGCCGACCCGGCGCATCCAGATTAATGGTCAGGTGAAGCCTGCTGGGTTGGGGTGAAAGCGTGTCGGTCATCCGGGTTCTTCTACTGGGCTGCGACTTTCATAACATAATTTTTTTGAAAGTGAATTGTCTAAAATTTTATGTTGTGTGATATATGTATGAAATTGCCATTGCCGTCACTGGCGGCGCCGGAGGATTTGGATGGTCATAGCCCGTGCTAAAGCTGGAATAGACAGGATCAAACCTCATATGATGGGTGCGGCGTCCATGGACGTTCCGCCGCCTGCGATCCTTCTGAACTCGAATGAAAGTGTGTTTGGTCCCAGCCCGACGGCCCGCTCCGCCGCCTGTGCGGCCATCAGCAGTGTCGAACGCTATGTTGAAAACCCCGATCACATTCTGGCCCCAGCAATCGCCGAGAAATTTGGGCTGGACGCCGCACGGATCACCACCGGGCAGGGATCGGACGATCTGCTGGCCCGCCTGGCCCGCGCCTATCTGGGGCAGGGCACCGAGTTGATCCGCAGCGCAAACGGCTATCTCAAAGTACCGAACTACGCCTATGCCAATGACGCCGAGGTGGTGTCGGTCGCGGACGATGCCTTCAAACCCTCAGTCGACCGAATGATCGAGGCGGTGACTAAACGTACCCGGATCGTTTACCTTGCCAATCCCGAAAACCCGGCAGGTACATATCTGAACGGATCAGAGCTGCGCCGTCTTCATGCTGCGTTGCCTGAAAATGTGCTTCTGATCATTGATGCCGCCTACGAGGAATATGTCGATGCGGCGGATTATGAGCCTGCGCACAAGCAGGTGGAGGCTGCGGACAATGTTGTCATGTGCCGGACGTTTTCAAAGATTTTCGGACTGGCGGGCGCACGCGTCGGCTGGATGTTCGGGCCTGAATATGTGGTCGACAGCGTGCGCCGGATTAGTCTGACCTTTCCCGTGGCGTCTTCTTCGGTTGCGGCAGCAGTTGCAGCACTGGAAGACGCTGTGCACACCCGTTTTGTGCGAGAGACTAACCTGAATAATCGAAAATGGCTTTCGACCGCACTAACGGAACTGGGCCTGTATGTGGTTCCAAGCCAGGCCAACTTTGTGCTGGTTCAGTTTCCCGATCCCAGGAAATCTGCCGAAGCGGTGGATCGGTTCTTGCGGCAGCGCGGCGTTGCCGTCCGCCGGTTCGCCTCGCCCGCCTATCGCGACTATATCCGCATTACCATTGGCCACCGCCATGAATTGCAGGCGGCACGGGACGGGATCGCTGCGTTTCTGGCCGGAGGTGCCTGATGGTCGCGTCCCCTCAACCAGCAGAAGATGCTCCGCAGGTCGCGCATCCATCCGGCGCCGCAATCATAGCCGCAATCAAGGTGGCGGGTGTTCGTGAAATAGTTGCGCTGCCGGATATTGTTACCAGTGATGGGCTTCTCTGGCCGATCTCACGCGATCCCGTATTTCGCCTGACCCGTATCTGTAAAGAAGATGAGGGCGTCAGTATTTGCGGGGCGATGTCATACAACGGTACGCGGGCGGTCTTGATGATGCAGCAAACCGGGTTGATGGATTCCCTGAATGCGATCCGGGCCATTGGCGTCGACTATGAACTGCCGGTGGTCATGATGGTTGGACTGCAAGGCAAGGAGCCACATATGCACCCGGATCAGTCAGCCTCTTATGGGGTGCGGATCGTCCGGCCTGTGCTGGATGCGATGGAGCTGTCACATTCCCTGATCGAAGAGCCGGGGGATGAGGAACATATCCCGCAGGCGATCGAAGCGGCCTATGCGGCCTCAAGACCCCATATTTTCCTGATTGGCCGCGCACCGGAGGCGTAATGACCATGCTCCGCGACGCAGCGTTGAAGGCCCTGATTCCTCATATTCGCGAGGACGATATTGTTGTTGCAGTGTATCAAAGCTGTTTCGACTGGCTTGCCCTGAACCCGCGCGATCTGAACTACGTGGCTGTAGGAGCGATGGGACAGGCATCCTCTCATGGTTTGGGTCTGGCACTGGCCAATCCTGATCGGCGTGTGATCGTGCTGGATGGCGACGGCAGCCTGCTGATGAATCTGGGAACTTTGGTGACGATTGCCAATGCGAGAGTGACAAACCTTTACCATTTCCTTTCGGCCAACCGAGTCTATGAGGTGAACGGGTCGCACCCTTTGCCCGGCGCGGACAGAGTGGATTTTACTGCTATGGCATGGGCCGCCGGTTACGCCGGAGTTCAGCGATTTACCACGCTGGATCAGTTTTCCGCGGCGCTGCCGCAGGTGCTGTCATCCACCGGCCCACAGTTTGTTTCGATGGAATTGACGGCAGGTGCTCCTTATCCCCGGGACTACGCCTATATTCACAGCGCGCAAGCGCGGGAGAGTTTCCGCGAGGCGCTTAATCGCCGTTAATCTGAGATTGCACGATCTTTAGAAAGGATTGCCCGACGGCAGACAGGGGCTTGTTTTTGGACCAGAACAGAACTGCCCGAAAGGTCAGAGGTGCCGCAAAGGGCAGGGCGACACAGTCAGGAATTGTTCTGAGGTAATCCAGGCTGGCCCCGACAACCGAGACGCCCAACCCACGCGCAACAAGACGGCATACTGCGTCGGTAGTGCGCGTCTCATACTGCATCTGCCGTTGAATGCCTTTTGCCTCGAAAAACTGATCCATCTCGAACCGGAACCGCGAGGAAGGCATGTATGAGATAAAGTTCTCACCAGCCAGATCCTGCGCCTGTACAAGGGTTTTCCCGGTCAGAGGGTGACCAGTTGGAACCACGCAGCACACATCGCTGTTCCGGATCACCAGACTGTCAAAGGACGGGTTGGCGGGTTCGGTCGTCGTGACCCCGAAATCGTAATTCTGCGAGACCATCCATTCAACCGCATCGTCGCTGGGCGCGATTTCCATCCGGGCCATGGCCTGCGGCCAGGTGGCGGCGAATTCCTGAATCAGATCGGGGGCCAGTTGGGACGACACCCCCGGGGTGATCACAAGGCTAAGCCGCGCGTGGCCGAATTTCCCGATGGCAGTCGCAGATTCCTTGATGTGTTCCATGCCGCTGACGGCCTGCCGAACTTCTTCCACCAGCAGACGGGCCTCATCCGTGGGCACCAGCACCCGGCCCGAGCGTTGAAACAACCGAAATCCAACTTCGGCCTCAAAGTCCGAAATCAGGCGACTGACCGCGGGCTGCGAGATACCCAGCATCGCCGCCGCCTCGGTCACGGTTCCGGTCGAAACCACGGTTCGAAAAGCGTCAACCTGTTTGAAAGTGATCTTCATGCGAGATTAGGCCTGATTGAGATATACGGTCGGATTATTCATAGTTTCACATAATATAGGAATATGAAATGGTTCCGGTGGGTTATACGGCCCGATGCCGCCGGAATGTGATGCCTGCTTACTGCGGACGTGTTGAAACGGTGATGAATTCAATCGCATTTGACAGGATTTGATGAAAGCCATGAGGCAGCTTGGCGTCAAAGCTCAGCGTATCTCCGGCGGCCATCGTAAAATCCTCGGTCCCGCATCGATAGACCGCCGTGCCCCTGATCATATAGAGAAAGACGTACCCTTCATGCTGATAGCTTGGCAGGCTTTCTGACTGGTCACGTGAGATGGTGATATGGGCAGACTGAAACGTGCCACCGGGCCCGCCATGTTTGCCCAGCAACATGTAATCATGTGCGTGGCCCTGCGTGATGCGCCGCGATGGCAACCCGTCGCCCGCTTTGACATGATGCACATCAGCTGCCACTTCGGAATGTGCAAACAGCGCCATCAGCGCGACGTCCAGAGCATCCGCCAATGATTGCAACGTGCCAAGTGAAGGGGATACATGCCCGTTTTCGATCCGGCTGATCATCGCGGTTGAAACCTGCGCCCGGGTGGCCAGATCCGCCAGCGTCAGATTACGCTCCTGCCGCAACCTTTGCAGAGTCTGTCCGACTTCTTTTTCAGTATCCGTTTTATTTACCATCAAGCGATCGCCATTCATCCTTGTCTGGATGTTGATAGCGGTTGGCAGGAATGGCCGCAAACTTTTCCCGACCCGGTTCTGCGGGGAATTGTGGGTCAGTTGTAAGGTCGTTCTGGCTTAGGTTTTAATCGTACCATCCTCAACCCAGGCGTCGAACTGTGCAAGAACGGCACTGTCAAGTTGACGGCCCGATCATACACCGATAGAGGCGCGCGATGATCCTGTCAGTCCCTTCGCCGCGTCTCAAGGGGTTTCGGTACCCACGTTCGGTCATCGGGTTTGCCGTCTGGGCTTACCATCGATTTGCCCTGAGCCTTCGGGACGTCGAGGACCTGCTGGCCGAGCGGGGCGTCCGGGTCAGCCACGAGACGGTCCGTTCCTGGGTTAGGCGTTTCGGCCGCCAGATCGCGGGAAGAATCCGCGAGGATCGTCCGGCGCCGGCCGACAAGTGGCATCTCGACGAGATGGTCATCGTGATCGGCAGCAAGAAGCGCTGGCTCTGGCGGGCGGTCGATGCACGTGGTGACGTCCTCGAGATCCTGGTGCAGGCGCGCCGGAATGCTAACGCGGCGAAGCGCTTCATGCGCAAGCTGATGCTGAAGTGGGGCGCGCCGAGGGTCCTGATCACGGACAAGCTGGGCAGCTACCGGGTGGCCCGGAGGGGGCTCTGCCCCGGGACCGACCATCGCGCCCACAAGGGCCTGAACAACCGGGCCGAGGCCTCGCACCGGCATACCCGACGGCGCGAGAAGATCATGGGCCGGTTCAAGTCACCCGGCCAGACGCAGCTCTTCCTCTCGGCACATGACCAGATCGCCGCTCTGTTCCGCCCCAAACGCCATCATCTGTCCACACCCTCTTACCGCCATGCATGTGCCGACGCCTTCGGCCTCTGGCAGGAATACGTTGAGAATCTCCGGGCCTGAGCGGCGACCGTGCGCCTGATCTCAGATCAGCGCCAATAACTTGACAGTGCCTGCCGGTCGCCTTCGTTACAGCGGCATCGCTGGTTCATGAACTGATGGAGGCCCGCGACGAGAAGCGCTTGCTGCGGCTGCAACGGCAACTGGCCAAGGTCAAATTGCTGACAATCGATGAACTGGGCTTTGTGCCATTGAGCAAAACCGGCGCTGAACTGCTCTTCGAGCTGATCTCACAACGCTACGAGAGAGGTTCCACCCTGATCACCAGCAATCTGCCGTTCGAAGAATGGACGGAAACCTTCGGGACCGAACGCCTCACCGGCGCCCTGCTGGATCGCCTGACCCATCATGTGAACATTATGGAAATGAACGGCGAAAGCTATCGCCTCAACCAGAGCCGCGCCCGCCTCGCAAAATCCGGAAATGATCTTTACAGGATTGGCCTGACGGCCAATGCGCCTTGGACCGTGCTTGCTATTTGAGGGTCGCACGCTGCAAGGCGCCCGCGCCAAACTGGCCTACTTTTGCTCCACCCCAACGGCCGGTTCTTGCCGCCGTTGACAAACGCTCTGCAAGCCCTGCTGATGGCCGTATGGCGGCGCAAACCCGCAGGTAAGGTCGTGGTCCACTCAGACTAGGGCTCCCAATTCACCAGCCGGGAGTGGCAGACATTCCTGCGCCAGCACAACCTGGAACCCAGCATGAGCCGACGCGGCAATTGTCACGACAACGCGGTCGCTGAAAGTTTCTTCCAACTGCTGAAACGAGAACGGATCAGGCGGCGGACATACCCGACCCAGGACGACGCGCGGCAAGACGAGTTCGAATACATCGAGCTCTTCTGCAGGTGTTGTCACGTTAACTTCTGACTCACGAAGAAATCCTGATGCTTGGGTGTCAAGTTGCTCGGGTGGCAGCATTCCAGGCGTCAAATGCT
>NZ_JBQFLY010000026.1:0-30292 GCF_056531545.1 Ruegeria sp. N10
TGGTCGACCTGCGCCCCAAGGGCGTCAAGGGCAACGCCACCGAAAAGGCCCTGGGCCGGGCGCATATCACCTGCAACAAGAACGGCGTGCCGTTTGACCCGGAAAAGCCGACCATCACGTCGGGCATCCGCCTTGGCAGCCCCGCCGGCACCACCCGCGGCTTTGGCGAGGCCGAGTTCCGCCAGATCGCCGACTGGATCATCGAAGTGGTCGACGGCCTGGCCGCCAACGGCGAAGACGGCAACGCCGAAGTCGAAGCCCGCGTCCGCGCCCAGGTCGCAGACCTCTGCAACCGCTTCCCTATCTACCCGAACCTGTAAGCGTTTAAAAAGAAAAGAAAACGGCGCTCTTGAGGCGCCGTTTTTTGTTGTTTGAGCAGCCGCTTTGACAAAAGGAGATCAGGCTAAGCGTCGGCTTGGCAGCCTTCTGAAAGTCAGATCAAATCGCGCCACCACAGAAAAACAAGCAGTAGCGCTGTCAGAGCCAACAGATTGAAAGCCAGCCCCCCCAGCAAACCAAGGAACCAGCCCCACCTGCGATCCGCAAGATTGATGCTTCCCAGATGATCCTGCACCACGTCCGACGCCCTGACGAGCTTGGGAGTATCCAGAATCAACCGCATCTTCGGGTGCGACGCCATCGCCTCGGATCGGGCAAGCACCATGGCCTGCCGGTACACCCGGCGCGGCAGACGTCGTTTTGCCTTGCGAATGGATGCCTCTAGCGTCTTGTCGCGCACGCCAAGCTTTGCACGCAGCAAGGCCACCGTCTCGGCGATCCGGGTCTGAATGTCTGGGTCCTGAGGCATGGGCTCTCTCCTGCCGCCGCAATCTAGCCTGCACCACAAAGACCTACAATGGGGCTGGTGATCCGCTGTAGGCGCTTGTATCACGCAAGCTATGCTGAACACGATTGTACATGGCGAACCGACCGCCCGCCCACCGCTGGTAATAGCACACGGCCTTTACGGATCTGCTCGGAATTGGGGCGTCATTGCCAAAAGGCTTTCAGACGAACGGCAGGTTGTGGCGGTGGACATGCGCAACCATGCTTACAGCATGTGGGACCCGAGCCATGATTATCCCCATCTGGCACAGGATATCGCCGAAGTCATAGAACAGATCGGCGGCGTGGCGGATGTTCTTGGACATTCCATGGGCGGAAAGGCTGCCATGACCCTGGCCCTGCGGCACAATGGGTTGGTGAACAAGCTGGTGGTCGCCGACATCGCGCCGGTTCAATACGCGCACAGCCAAATCCGGTTCATCGAGGCCATGCGGGCTGTTGATTTTTCGCGCATCACCCGCCGGTCGGATGCGGAAATGCAATTGGCCGATCAAGGTGTTGAGAAAGCGTTGCAAAGCTTTTTCACCCAATCGCTGGATATCAAGGGAAAACGGTGGCTGCTTAATCTGGATGTTCTTGCAGCCGAGATGCCAAAGATCATGGGCTTCCCCAAGTTGGACGCCACATGGAATGGCCCCGCCCTGTTCCTGTCGGGCGCGGCATCGGATTATGTCCTGCCGGAACACCGCCCTGAAATCCGCTCGCTGTTTTCCGGCGCGCGTTTCGCCAAAATACCCGGAGCCGGGCATTGGCTGCACGCCGAAAAACCACGTGAATTCGAAGCAGCGGTTCGGACGTTCCTGAACGCCTGATCAGGTGCCCCGGTACAAGCGCCGGGCCACCATCCACGATGCCGGAGCAGCGATCACCGCCCCGGCAACTGCTGCGCCGACAATTGCGCTGACGGAAACCAATCCCGCAGACAGCACAGCGATTACGGCAGAACCTGAAATGGCAGTGGCGATCAGTGAATACAGCATGGCGGCAAGGCGAAACATGGTCGGGTGTTCCTTATGATGACTTCCGGCCAAACATGTCTCGATTCGAATGTGTTTTGCATTGATTTGCATCAGATGCGGAAATCTGGCGCTTCATGAACCTGTGATTTCGCAACCACCGTTGAGCCGATCCGCCAACCCGCCAAGGATGTGGAGCGTGTGAAAACCCAAGTCTTGCACCGTCAAAGGTACACACCCTCACTTTCACGCTTTTCCCAAAAGGATCAGAACGCGACTCGAGGTAGATGAACCAGCGGCCTTAGGCACCTAGGTTATTGCTCGCGAAACGCACGCGACATGCTGTCCGACACAGGTTTGGCGATATAAGCCGCAAAAGTTCGTTCCTCGGTTTGGATCATAATTTCCGCAGGCATGCCGGGGGTCGGAACAAAGCCGCTGACCCGGTGCAGCTCGTCTGGGGTAAGTGAGATACGCGCCAGATATACCTCTTTTGGAACGCCTGCCGCCTCTTCAAGCAGCGCGTCGGCAGAGACATAAAAGACTTCTCCGTACAAAACCGGCGTTGTGCGCTGATTGAGCGCGATCAGGCGGACAGAGGCGGTCTGCCCGGTTACCACACTATCAATCTCGGTGCGTGGGATTTGCGCCTCAATAATCAAGGGCGCATCGGCGGGCAGGATTTCGGCAATGGGTTCGCCCGTTTCGATTACGCCACCTGGCGTATGATAATGCAGGCGAACCACTGTCCCGGTCACAGGGGCCCGCACCACGGCCCGGTCCAGAACATTGCGGGCCTGACGGGATTTTTCGCGCACGCTTTCCAGATCGGCCTCGACCACGCCCAGTTCATCCAATGCTGCCTCGCGATAGGCGGATCGGGTGCGTGTAATCTGTTCCTGGTACTTTAAAAGCATCTGATTGATTTCAGCGGCCTCCGCCCGCAACCGGGCCTGCTGTCCCTCGGCTTCGGCCTGCACACGCCGGATCGTGTTCAATTCGCCCTTTCGAACCAGCCCTTTCTGGAAAAGCTGGTTCTTGGACTCGTATTCCTCCTGCAAAATTTCGGCACGTGTGGCCATGCTGTCCAATTGGGCCTCAAAGCCACTTGCCCGGATCTTCAACGCTTCCATGTTGCGTTCCAATAGCGCTACATCATTCAGCAAGGTCTTGCGCGACACATCAAAGCTGAGCATTTGACCGTCGAGAATGGCCATGACTTCCACGTCTTTGGAGGCCTCGACCAGATCTGGTGTAAAGACCAGACGATCCCGTTCCCCATATTCCGCCAGCAACCGCTCGGTCATCGCCTGCAAGCGCAGTTTGCGGATGAACAGCTCTCGCTCATTGGCCTGGGCCGAGGTCTGATCCAGCGTCATCAGCACCTGACCTGCCTGAACCGATTGCCCCTCAACAACCTTGATGTCTTCGATGATCCCGCCCTCAAGGTGCTGGACGATCTTGTTGCGTCCAGTGGCGACAAAACTGCCCTGCGCAATGACCGCCGCCGCCAGCGGGGCGCTGAAAGACCATACGCCGAAACCGCCGAAACAGACGACCAGCATAATAGTACCGATGACAATAAAACGGTTGATCGAGCGCGGAACTTCCGCATACCAGACGTCTGGTTCACCGGCAGAGTGCCTTACTGGTACGAGGTCATTCATGGTCAGCCCCCCTGTTGCCCTTCAATTCCAGTCCGTTTGCGCGGCCCGTTGATCTGCTGAAGAACCTGCTCACGCTGCCCAAACAATGCGACGCGCCCATCGGTCAGCAACATGATCTTGTCGACCACGTTCAGCAGCGTCGGTTTCTGCGTAATGACAACCACGGTGATCTTGCTTTCACGCGCCTGTTCAATGGCGCGCCCCAAGGCTTTGTCCCCGGCGACGTCAAGGTTCGAGTTCGGCTCGTCCAATACCACCATTCGCGGGTTCCCAAAAAAAGCCCGCGCCAGCGCAATGCGTTGTTTCTGTCCTCCCGATAAAGGCGATCCATCAGCGGCCACCACGGTCTCATACCCCTGCGGCAGGGTCGCGATCATGTTGTGTACATCAGCCAGTACAGCGGCGTCGTGGATCTGTTCGTCCGTGGCATCGGCTCGCATCCGGCCGATATTGTCCTTGATGGTTCCGGGGAACAACTGCACATCCTGTGGCAGATAACCAATGCTTTCGCCAAACTGGCGCGGGTCCCAGTTGCGGATATCCATCAGGTCCAGCCGCACACTTCCCGACGTTGGCAGAACGGACCCGACAAGGGTCTTGCCTAAGGTGGTTTTGCCCGCACCGGAATTGCCGATAATCGCCAGTGTTTCACCGGGGATGAGTGAGAAGGTAATCCCATTCAGAACCACACGTTTGGTTCCGCCGGGGACATAAAGCAACCGCTCTACATCCAACCGGCCTTCGGGGCGCGGCAGGCGCAACTTCTCGTGTTGCAGAGCCGAGGTTGACAGCAGCGCCTTGATCCGCCCATAGGCCGCGCGCGTCAGAAGGTAACTGTTCCACCCTTCAATCGAACCTTCGATGGGCGCAAAGGCGCGCCCGGCAATGATCGAGGCCGCAATCACCATGCCGCCGGTAATCTCTCCCTGCAGTGCCAGAAATGCGCCCCATCCGAGAATGCCAATCTGTGTCAGCAGGCGAACTGCGCGTGAAATCGCCGCGAAGATCACGTTTCGATCCTGCGCGCGTACCTGCCAGGTTAGGGATTGGGCGGTGTCCCGCCCCCAGATCCGCACTGCTTCGGGGATCATGGCCAAGGCGTTGATAATCTGGCTGTTGCGCGACATGGAATCCAGATGCAGGTTTGCCATGGATTGCGCCCTGTTTGCCTCGGCAAAGGGTTTGGCTGTCATTTTCTGGTTGACCAGCGCAATCGTCATCAGGATCAGCGCCGTCACCACGACGATCATGCCCAGTTGCGGGTGCACGAGAAAGATCATCAGAATGAACAGGGGCGCGAATGGCACGTCCAGAAACGAAATCAAAGTTCCCGAGACCAGAAAACCGCGCAGCTGCTGCAAATCGCCGAGCGTCTGATATTCGCGCCCGTTTCCATGCAACGATGCGTGCGCAGCAGCACTAAGCACCGGTGCACCCAAACGAACGGCAACCTCGACGCCGGTTCGCATCAGCGTAAACCGCCGCACCGCATCAAAAGCAGACTGAAAAATCACGGCCCCGGCGACGATCGCCGTCAACATGATCAGCGTATCCAAGGATCGGCTGGTCAGAACCCTGTCACTGATCTGAAACAGGTAGATCGGGATCGACAGGATCAGAATATTGGTGGCGCAGGTCAGCACCAGAACAAATGCCAGGTTACGCCGGATCGCCCGGATCGAATCCCGCAATGTGCGCTGGAAATCCTCGGGCGGGGTGCGCTTGTGAAAGGTTTGGGGTGGCCCGTTCCCGTCACCGCCGCCGGCTTTTGTACGCAACAGTGGCTGGTTTGCCTTGGCCTCGATCGTTGCGCCCATGTGATCCGCGCCGGACGCGCGCGCAGAGGGGGTCTTGCGCGCTGTCGTTTCGTCTGCGGTTGCATGATCCGGGCCGTCAGCATCAGCCACCCCGTCACCACCGCCCGCAATGTCCTTGTCTTGCACGGGCTGCGGCGCCGCGCACCGATGGGGAGGTTCAGCGCGCGGTAGTTCACATGAGTGTTTCTGGTCTTTGGCCTGTTTCAACGCATCGTTTTCAACCGGCCGGTTTTGATCTGGTTCAGGCACTCGGAACTCCTGCGTCAGATGCAGTCGGGTTTTGGCACCTGTTGCCCGTTTTGCAGGATCTGCCCCTGGTTCGGGATCCTGACGCTTCAGACCCAACCCGCCTTGCCTGTCCAGCGGGCTGGATAAAGGATGGCGGTGCGACGAAAAAACAAACGACATGTAGAAACCTTTTGGTCACTCGGTAAAAATCTTGGGGGATCAGGCCAGCATGGTTTGCAGGCCGTCGTCAGGTGTAGTTGAATCAACAGCTGGGGTATTCAGTGCCAGGGCCGCATCCGGTTGCGCGACGGTCATGTCACCCATGATGGCGGCAATTGCCTCATTGGTCATCGCGGTAATCTCGTCGTTGTCCGGCATGTCGATCAGGCTGGCCTGATGCAGCAACAAATCAGAGTACGACCCGTCAGCTGCCATGACTGTCGAGTCCACACCCATCTTGGTCAGATGGGCAGTGTTCAGCATGGCATTGCTGCCCGCGACAACTTCGGCCCCGGCAGCATTCGGGCCCGACAGGTCAATGTCATCCTGATCCAGCATCATCGTGACCTGGTTGACGATGTTCACCTGCATAAGATCGCCGTCGATCTTGAGGACGCGCAACTGTTCCATCCCGGCGAACATCGGATCATTCAGAAGCGCGTCTTCCAACGCCTCCATGTCCATTTCCTGTATGGCCAGCGCGTCCGCCATATTCTGTTGCATATCCTGGTGAATGTCCTTGCCGATCGTTTTGACCGACGCGTCGTTCATGAGCAGGTTTTCATCACCGTCCATTATCGACGCGGGCACTCCACCGCTGATGACATCGTCATCCATAAGGGCCATGGACTGAATCAGCACATCGACTGAAATCATGTTTCCGCCGATCATGATGAGATCGTAATAGCTGCCCAACTGCACAATGTCGGCGACATTGTACATTTCGTTGTCGCCCAGCACGTAAAGCGTGGATGTGGCTGAAATTTCGGTCTGGATGTGATCGATATCGGTGGCATCAATACTCTGGCTGATGAAATTCGCGACCACCAGATCGCCGTGAACCCAGTCCACAACAACATATGCGGGCTGGCCGCCTGCTCCGTCGGCATCGTCCAGCCAGGCGGCCTCTTTGCCTTCGACTTCGATCACCGAAGACTGAACCAGGTTGGTACCGCTTCCGGCATTCATGGCACCCACGTCCCAGTCGGAAACAAGCGCGACCTGACTGATGACCGTCAGATTGATGGCCTGTCCGCCTACAACAATGTACGGAGCATCCACCCAACCAATTGTCGCAGACACTGCATTGATCGCCAGATTGCCGCCGGTCACCACCAGATGCCCGTCGTCAAAATCGGGATCCTTGGACTGATCCCATTCGGCAGGCCACGGCGTTTCCGCTTCATCGCCAGTCGCCTCATCCGGCTGATGGAAAGCGGGCAGCAGGTCGGTCCATTCAGGTGCTTCGGCCATGTGCTCGCCATTGACGATCACACCCAAGGCATCATCGCCATGGAACTGATACACGGTGACGCCATCCACATCCCCGTTCATCGGGTTCAACATCTGTTCGGCCAGTGCCTCGACCATCTCGAATGACTGGTAATCCGCGAGTGAAAATGACGGGCTTGCTACGGCATGAAGTGACAACGCCATGTCCAGCATCTGCTCACCTTTCGCGATCAGCGCATCCGTGTCGCGAAATTCACCCTCGCCCACCGTATCGTTGTCACGCAGGAAAACCTTTTGCATGGTGTAACTTACCGCCGACCCCAACGGCACGTTTTCCGGCTGCAGAATGACAAGTGTAGGAACGGATGACGGTCCAATCGTGTCGTCCGGGACAAAACGCTCGGAAACCGGCCCATCTCCCCCAAGGATAATCACCGATTCATGTACAGGCCCCTTCGGCGCGTCTGGTAGCGGCAGGTTAGGTTGAGGTGGGGCAAAATTGTATGGGAGGAGTTTGTATTCGCCCACCGGGATATCAAGATCGGCCCTGATGTGGATCGCAGCAGGATCGTCCAGCCCGTCAATTTCTGCTTTTCGCCTCAGGGCGGTGAATTCGTCATACTGGTCCCGCAGCCGGGCCTGTTCGATCGTAAGTTCAAATGTTCCAACAAAATGCGCTATCGTTTCCGTAATTGCGTCAAGGGCCATGTCGGTCATCCTTTTTCACCCGCACCGGCCAGAATTTCCGCTTTGGGTTCAGTTGGGCCGGGGCCACTGCACGCGGCCCCGGCATTTTCGAAAATAGCGAGGCCCGATAATGCGGGCCTCGCCTTATGACTTATGCGTCGTTGTCGTCGCTTGCGTAGGACGAGGTCATCGAGCCACCGACCATGGTCGTATCGACCGAGTTGCCAAGCACGTTGGCCCCCATGACGATCGACTGGTTAAAGGCCGAGGTGTCGACAACAGCCGCTGCCGAGGCATAGGACTCACCGCTCACGATGCCATCGCCACCGTTGTTCGAGCCCCAGCTGCCACCGTTGCCACCTGCGCCACCGTCACCTGAATAGGCACCGGCCGCGCTGCCGCCCGTGATGGTTCCACCCATGGTGTCACCGGACATGGCTGTGCCGGTCGAGTATCCGCTGGCTCCGCCATTTGCGGCGGACGCGCCGCCGGCACCACCGGCACCCGAGCTGGCCGCACCGGTCGCATCGCCCGACCCAGTCGATGTGGCATCGTTATCGGACATGCCCGAACCACCGTATCCGGCGATTGCTTCAGCCAGGCTGTCGGCGGCTCCGTTTGTATCGGCATCACCGAATACATCCGCCGCTCCGCCATCACCGGCGGTATTGGCTGCATCGGCAGATCCGGCACCGTTGCCCGAAGACGTGGATGTGGGCGTCGTTGTGCCGCCTGCTCCGCCGTCACCGTCTGCTGCAGACGTACCAGAACCCGCTGCGTCCGCTGTGCCGTTGGCCGAATTGGATCCGCCATTACCACCGCTGCCATCCGTGTTCTGCGAATTGCTGGACGCACCGTTCACGTCACCTGGGCTTTGGTTGATGTCAGGCCCGCTTGCGGACTGGTCGCCAACACCCTGCGCATCTGAATCCGCGTCAGCGGTTCCACCGGAACCATCGCCGCCCGAACCGTCACCGCCTGAGCCATCGCCACCAGAGCCATCGCCGCCCGAACCGTCGCCACCGGTTCCGTCACCGCCAGTTCCGTCACCACCTTCGCCCGCTTCGGCATCAATCATGCCAAGCTCTTCCTGCAGGGCCATGATTGCAGCTTCGACCATCGCAGCAAATCCGCCTTCGCCGTCACCGCCGGTTCCGTCACCGCCCGTGCCGTCGCCACCGGATCCTTCACCACCGGTTCCTTCGCCGCCCGTGCCTTCACCGCCGGTACCAGGTCCGCCAGTGCCGTCGGCCGAGCTGTCCGCGCCACTGTCAGCGCTGCCCTCTGCAGCGTTGCTGCCCGCGGTCGCATCATTGGCTTCGGTAGTGCTGTCACTGGAATTCGACGACGAACCGTCCGTCGAAGCGCTGCCGTCACCGCCGTCTGATCCTTCGGCGTCTACGTCATTGCCGGCCAGACCAAAGCCTGTGCCGCTCGAGTCGGAATCGCTGTCGCCGCCATCGGCGCTACCCGAGGCATTCGAGCCAGACAGACCAAGGCCCAGTCCCAGACCAAACGAATCTGCGCTTCCGCCGTTACCACCGGTTCCGTCACCGTCAACGCTTGAGCTGCCGTCGTTGTCAGCAGAAGACGAACTGTCAGCGTCGCCGCCGTCGCCGCCAGTGCTGTCACCGTCAGCCCCTGCGCCGGACAGGCCGACACCAATGCTGGCGTTATTTGCGTCACCGGTATCACCGCCTGCGCCGCCACTCGAATCCGCGTCGGCGCTGCCGGTATCGCCACCGGCACCAAACGCATGGCTGCCCAGCGTGGTCGAGTCTGCCGAACCACCATAGCTGGTACCACCGTCGCCCGAATCTCCACCGCTGGACTTGACGCCGATACCTTCTTCAGCGTTGGCGGTACCGCCATAGGCGCTACCATTCTGATAGAAACCGGAATTGTTCGAAACTGACGCCGATTCCAGCGTGTCGTCATCGCTCAGGCTGGCCACCTGACTGTTGACGGCCGCCATCGCGGTTCCCGCACCATCCATTGAGATATCGACATTCATGTCATCGCCAGGATCATAGTTCAGATCACGGCCTGCAGTGATTACGTCGCCAACCGACGCGTTATCTCCGAAGTCCAGATCAACCTGATCGTCATCACGCGGAATCCACTCTCCGCCACCAAAGTCGATATTGATCGCATTGCTGTTCGAATTGTCGTTGGTGTTATCTCCGGCATTGAGCGTCTGGTCCTGATCCTGACCTTGATCCTGATCCTGGCCCTGATCCTGACCTTGGTCCTGGCCTTGTTCCTGACCCTGATCCTGGCCTTGATTTTGGTCTTGGCCCTGATCGTTGGAGTTTTCGACATTCTGGTCCTGCTGCTGCTGTTGTGCAGTCAGATCAGCTTCAACAAACGCCTCATCAATCGGGATTTCAACATTTACCGGAGCTTCCAGGTTTTCGACATTAATTTCGTCGACGGTTGTTACGTTTGTATTATTCACATTACGTCTCATGACAAATTCCTATTTCTGGAACGCCAGACCGCCATTCATCTAAAAAGCGGCATCAGGCGAGATTGAAACAAAAATACCCGCGCAGCACTTGAACGCGCTGAAAGCGGTCGTGGAAGTTTCTAAATGGCCACCTCCTTTCCCGGCTAAGCCGAAAGCGCGACGGTTCATGAAGGTTGCTTAAATACGCAATGACCGGCGCGACAGGGACAGGCGCTTCGACAATTGAAGCCCAGCCATGTTCGCAGCGACGCACGCCCACGCCTAGCTAGTCGAAAGTTTTGAGGTAGTTACATCATTGTTTTTATTACTTTCTTTTAGAAAGCGCCTAAATTTGCGTACGCCTGCCCCGCATGACCTACCCATAAAAAGTCGCAACAAAATAATTCAATTGTTTCCGCTGGTTGCACAAAAATCCAAGCAGGAACCTAACCGAAAGTTCTATGGTACAGGCTATGGAAGCACTCCTCCCGGTTGTGGAAAACCATGCTTTCGAGTATAATAAAATTTAATTACCTATTTGATTAGTTAACTATTTCAGACCACCAGAATTCAAATAAGCAATTTTTGGTTGACCCCGTTTGCGAGGGAATGTGATGAGTGCGTCATTGATGGATGAAACTGCCAATCAGGATCTTTATTCAGAAGATTTTTCGGTTGTCTTTATTGGAAAAGAATTATTCTACTCCAATCAGACCCTAAGAAGCGTTCAAACTGAATTCGGAGTTCGCGCCCGACGGTTTGAAACCCTCGAAGCCATGAGCAGCCAAGCGCCCGGTTGCAGCAAGATCGTTGTTGTTGATCAGATGATGCTTGAAGACCTGCTGGCGCGCCCAATGGCCTATACCAAAAGTACCGGATCCGGCTGTCTTGCCTTTGCCTATCGCAAAGAAGAATCAGCCCGGCATATGTTTGAATCCTGGGATCGCGCGCAGTTCGGCGAAGTTGGATTTCTGCCGATGAATGTGGCGCCCGATGCTTGGCGTGCCATCCTCAGGCTGCTGATGCATGAAGAATTGTACCTGCCCAGTTTCCTTGCCGATTGCGTCGCCTTTCCAGGCCAGCACACTCGGGACATCCCGGACCGATCAGTGACAAGTGCCACAAATGCTGGCGACCAGCAGTCGCGGTACCTGAAGCTGACGCGTCGCGAAAAGCAGGTCCTGCAACTTGTCTCGCAGGGCAAAAGCAACAAGTTGATTGCGACCAAGCTGGGAATTACGGAACATACGGTCAAGCTGCATATGCACAACGTGGTTGGTAAGATCGGTGTCAGCAACCGCACCGCTGCCGCACATTTCTACTACGAGGTTGCGCCGCACGAGGCGCAGCAATCCGCCCTTGACTGACACGTTCGAAGCCCGGTTCGATCGCCTGATCCTTTTGGTTGGCAGGCTGAACTATATGTGGACCAACACCGAAAGCCTGCTGATCCACCTGATCGCGGGCCTTTCCGGAACGTCGAAAGACGTGGCCGTCATTATTTTCCTGACCTTGAACACAACCCGCGCGCGTATTGATCTGGTCGAACGGCTTGCCAAGATGGAGGGAAGACCCGCGCAGGTTCGTGACCCGATCCTCGAACGCACGCAACGGCTCAGCAAGCTTTCAGGCATTCGAAACAAGTATAACCACTGCATCTATTCATTCGATCAGGAAAGCGGAAACCCGAAAACAATTCTGATGCGGATTTCTGACCGTAAGACCGATATCAGACTGGGGCGCTCGGATACGGTAGATGATGATGCGCTTCGCGAAATCGAGACAGTCGTCAATCAGTTGTCAGCCGCGAACAAGGACATCTGGAGGCTGATCCGGGAATTGGGGTATCCGGTATAGTCCTGGTCATGAATATGACGCCATGACGACGTAGGCTGCGCTTCACAGCATGTGCGGTCCCGAAGACACGCAACCCGGGCAGCGGAATGTTCCTTTCGAAAGTGCCTGGTGCGGGCGGTGGGACTCGAACCCACACGGGCATACGCCCTTCAGATTTTAAGTCTGATATGTCTACCATTCCATCACGCCCGCATGGCGCGGCCCTTTCGGACAGTGCAACGTCCTTACAAGCACAACGAGATGATAACAATGTGCTTTGACCTGCCAGATCAGGAAAATTAGCGGGCAGCCCCGAAGGAAGTCACCAGCGCGCAACGGCACCCCGATCACATCCTCAGGCTTTGGCGTGGTCCGACACATCCCCAGGCCCGATGCATCGGATCGACTGACGGTGTCCCTCCCGGGGAACGTGTTTTCAATACCGATCCTTTTCCCGTTCTATCGGGGAACAAAAATTTGTCGCTGCGCAAGCGTACATAGCTCCCGACATTACCATATTGTGTGAATCTGATTACCCAAAACCTGAGTCTCTCATTTCTGTACCAGAGCCACTTTCATGTCCCAACCCTGTTTCGGATTTGTTTTTTGTTACTGTCCAGCGAGTTAGACCTGAGTTCCCCTATTTCCCGATTGAGATGCCCTATACATGGCTACTCCGGGGAACAACGGTAAAGGACGGTTCCGCCCAACTCGGACGGAGGCACGTAAAGCCTCAGTGTCAGGTCGGGACGTTATAAATTTCAATGAATTGGTGGTGCCCCCACACGGACTCGAACCGCGGACCTACTGATTACAAATCAGTTGCTCTACCAGCTGAGCTATAGGGGCACTGGCAGTCGATTACTTCGTCCGACAGAGGACTGCAACCCTCATTTTTAACTCGCACTTGGGGATTGCCCGTTTTCCTGAGAAAGTGCAGAAACCGCACGGTTGGTTCGTTGCAGATTTTCATGCGACGCAAAGACATAGAATGGGATGGACACAGCCCCTGAGGGTAAAAGGACTAAAGATGCAGGTAGTAATCCATGCCGGGGCCGCCTTTGCCGATGAAGGGCAAGTGCTGTCCTCGCTTTCGGCAAACAAGCAGGCCTTGGTGGATTGCCGTGCTGCGATCTTGGGGCCACGCGGCGGGCGTCAGTTTGTCAAGGTTCTATCTGATGCTCTTGCTCAGGATTTGACTGATTCAAAAACGCAGGACGGGCTGCACGCCCTTCTTCCAGATGATCCAAATGTTGATCGTGTCATCCTCTCGAACGACAAGTTCTTTGGCCCAACACGCTCTGCCCTGCAACATGGACAGATTTACCCTTTTGCCGGGCAGCGGACAGCCTATGTGCAGACCTTGCTGGACGATGCTCAGGTCGAATTATTTGTCGGTCTGGTGAACCCCGGTTTTTTCATACCCAAGGTCCTTATGTCGATCCATGAAGATCACCGGCAGGAGATTCTGACCAGCACCGATCTGAGCTGCCTGAGCTGGTTGAGCATGATCGAAGATCTGCGCGATCTTGCGCCTCAGGTGCAGCTCACTTTGTGGAAGAATGAACACTTGCCACTGATTCTGGGGGATATCATGCGCGCAATGGCGGGCCTGCCCGGTGACGCTCCTCTGGTGGATGAGTATGCGTTGCTGTCGTCGCTTCTGACTGAAACCGGTCAACGGCATGTTCTGGACATCGTGCGGGGCAGCGACGGCCTCGACAAAGATACTCAACGCGAAGACCTTGCGCGGATATTGGAAGACCACGCCCGGCCCGATGAGGTCGAAGAGGAACTTGATCTGCCCGGCTGGAACGCCGACATCGTTGACGCATTTACAGAGCTTTACGAGCAGGATCTGGCAATCATCCAGACCATGCCGGGCATCCGGATACTGTAACCTTTCTTTCGCGGCTGCACCCTTACTGATGCCTTTTCGTTTGCCGGATGATCCAGTCCGCAAATGCTTGTACGGCCTCGTTCCTCTGTCCGGTTGGTGTGGCAATGAAATATGCGCTGCCCGAGGTATTCGCCAGTTGCCCGGTCTGGACCAGCGCGCCCGACGCCAACTCGGCCTCGATCAGGTAGGACGGCAAAATCGCAGCCCCAAGCCCGGCAACTGCGCCTTCGATCAGCATCGAGAACTGATCAAAGCGCATTCCTGGAAAAACCGTTCTGGCCTCAAGTCTATGGCTGGCATGATATTCGGACCACAGCCCGGGCCGCGAGGTCAGATGCAACAGCGGCAGATCGAACACATGCTGTTCCTCGAAAGTCCGTTGGTCGCCCAACAACACAGGCGCAGCCGCTACAACAAGTTTTTCCGGGAACAGCTTGCGTAGCCGCGCACCGGGCCAGTCTTCGTGCCCAAAGTGAATGGCAAGGTCCATGCGCCGCTCTTCCAGGCTGAACGGCGTCGTGTAGGAATGCAGATCCAGTTCGATCCCCGGATGCAGGTGCTTGAAATCCGGCAGTCTGGGCACCAGCCACCGTGTCGCAAAGGTGGGCAGGACCGCCAAGGTCAGCAACGACGCACCGTCACCGGCCGCGATCGCACGATTGATCGTACCGTTCAGCCGCTCAAGGTCGCCTGCAAGTTCTTCAAACAAAGCGCGACCCGCCTTCGACAAGCGAACCGCACGTCCGACCCGGCGAAACAGCGTCACCCCCAGCGCAACCTCAAGTTCACGAACCTGACGGCTAACCGCGCCCTGCGTCACACCAAGCTCTTCTGCCGCCATGGTATAGCTTTCGTGGCGTGCAGCAGCCTCGAAACTGCGCATGAGGGCAAAAGACGGCAGGGAATTGATTCTGGGCATATCACTCATGAGTTTTAGTCACTGAAACGATACAAAGCAGCGTATTTTTATCAAGTTACTTTGCAGATAGAACCTCAGTCATCTCCAGAGGAAGATTAACAGTGTTCCATCGCGCAAACCGACTAAACGGTATCGAATTGTCCGAAATCGTGCAGATTTCCGAGGCCGCCGCACGCTTGCGTTCGGAAGGGCGCGATGTTCTGGCATTGTCGACCGGTGAGCCTGACCTGCCCACCCCGCCCCATGTGGTCGAAGCAGCCCACGCGGCAGCGCTGGACGGCAAGACGAAGTACCCGCCGACGGCCGGGGTGCCCGATTTGCGCACCGAAGTTGCCCGGCAGGCCAAAGCCGAAGTTGCTCAGGTCATTGTGTCGACCGGTGCCAAACAGGTGATTGCCAATGCCATGCTGGCCAGCCTGAACCCCGGCGACGAGGTCATCATGCCCGCGCCCTACTGGACCAGCTATTCTGACATAGTGCGGATGGCGGGTGGAACGCCCGTCATTCTGCCTTGCCAGATGGATCAGGGATTCAAGCTTCTGCCGGAACAGTTAGAGGCCGCCATTACACCGCGCGCACGCTGGCTGATGCTCAACACGCCGTCGAACCCGTCGGGGGCAATCTACACGCAGGATGAAATTGCCGCCCTCGCATCTGTTCTGTCCCGGCATCCGCAGGTCTGGGTTCTTGCGGATGAGATTTATCGCCATCTCAGCTTTACTCCGTTTGTATCAGTGGCCGAGGCGGCCCCTGACCTTGCCGACCGTCTGTTGATCGTCGACGGTGTCTCCAAAGCATGGTCCATGACCGGATGGCGTATAGGCTGGGGGATCGGGCCGGTCGAGCTGATCAAGGCGATGGTGGCCGTTCAGGGGCAGGTTACCTCGGGTGCCTGTTCGATTGCACAATGGGCCTCGCTTGCGGCGCTGACCGGCAGCGCGGGCCTGTTGGAAGAACGCCGCGCCGTATTTGCCGAACGCCGTGATCTGGTGGTTGCAGGGTTGAACGCGGTTCCGGGTTTGCGCTGCGCGGCACCCGACGGGGCGTTTTACGCCTTCCCTTCCTGCGCCGGACTGCTTGAGGATCAGGGTGGGCCTTTCAAAAATGACGCTGACTTCTGCACCTGGTTGTTGGAAGATGCTGGTGTCGCTCTGGTTCCCGGTCGCGCATTCGGGTTGCCCGGACATTTTCGCCTGAGCTTTGCTTATGCCCAAGATACAATTGCAGCGGGGCTTGCACGTCTCAAAGCCGCTGTAGAAAGGAAACTCTCATGAAACCACAATCCCGCCCCCAGCTTGGCCCTTTCACTTGGGATGACCCTTTTCTGCTGGAAGACCAGTTGGCCGAGGACGAACGCATGGTGCGCGATGCGGCCAACGCCTACGCGCAGGACAAACTGCTGCCCCGTGTAACTCAGGCTTTTGCCAATGAAGAAACAGACCCCGAGATTTTTCGCGAGATGGGGCAAATGGGCCTTCTGGGCACGACCATCCCCGAAGAATTCGGCGGCATCGGTGCCAGTTATGTCACTTACGGTCTGGTCGCACGCGAAGTGGAACGGGTTGACAGCGGTTATCGCTCGATGATGTCGGTGCAGTCCAGCCTCGTCATGTACCCGATCCATGCCTACGGAACGGATGAACAGCGCCGGAAATATCTTCCGAAACTGGCCAGCGGTGAGTCTATTGGCTGCTTTGGCCTGACCGAGCCCGATGCGGGCTCGGACCCCGGCGGCATGAAAACCGTCGCGAAAAAGACCGAAGGGGGCTATGTCCTCAACGGCTCAAAGATGTGGATTTCGAACGCGCCCATTGCTGACGTGTTTGTTGTCTGGGCCAAATCAGACGCGCATGACGGCAAGATCAAAGGTTTCGTTCTTGAAAAAGGCACACCCGGTCTTTCAGCCCCGAAGATCGAAGGCAAACTGTCGCTGCGTGCCTCGATCACGGGTGAGATCGTGATGAACAATGTCGAGGTCGGGGAAGATGCTCTGTTGCCGGGTGTCGAAGGTCTGAAAGGGCCGTTTGGCTGCCTAAACCGTGCACGATACGGTATCGCCTGGGGATCTATGGGCGCAGCCGAGGCCTGCTGGCACGCCGCACGGCAATATGGTCTGGACCGAAAACAATTCGGTCGCCCTTTGGCGCAAACGCAGCTGTTCCAGCTGAAGCTTGCGAACATGCAGACCGAAATCGCCTTGGGCCTTCAGGCCGCTCTGCGCGTGGGTCGCCTGATGGACGAAGCCCGCGCAGCGCCAGAAATGATTAGTCTGATCAAGCGCAACAATTGCGGCAAGGCACTAGAGGTCGCACGCCACGCACGTGACATGCACGGTGGCAATGGCATCAGCCAGGATTTCCACGTGATCCGCCACATGGTGAATCTTGAAACCGTGAACACATATGAAGGCACTCATGATGTTCACGCCCTGATCCTGGGTCGCGCGCAAACGGGCCTGCAAGCCTTCGCCTGAGGACGACAAAGATGGATCGCGCAACCATTGTGCATGACAATTTCCTGCGCCGGGTTGCGGCACGGGATTTCCCCGCTGGCGCGACGCCGTCTGGCCCACTGACAGCGTCCGTAGCAGTCGGGCTATATCGCGCGCAATGTCTCAGCCGTGCATTGGACCGCCAAAGCCGGGCAATGCAGAAAGCGGGTCAGGGATTCTATACCATTGGCTCCTCTGGTCACGAAGGGATGGCCGCCGTGGCGGCAGCCCTGCGCCCGACAGACCCTGCTTTTCTGCACTACCGCGACGCCGCGTTTCAGATCGCCCGGTCCGATCAGGTGCCGGGGCAGAGCCCGACATGGGATATTCTGTTGTCCTTCGCTTCATCCTCTGATGATCCGATCAGCGGTGGGCGGCACAAGGTGTTGGGGTCAAAAGCGCTTTGCATCCCGCCGCAGACCTCGACCATTGCCAGCCACCTGCCCAAAGCAGTCGGCGCGGCTTATGCAATCGGGGCAGCCCGCCGTCACAAACCAGAACATGCAGAAATGCCGGACGACGCCATCGTCTATTGTTCCTTTGGTGATGCCTCGGCCAATCATTCCACCGCGCAAGGCGCATTCAACACTGCACAGTGGACATCTTACCAGTCGGTTCCCCTGCCGCTGCTGTTTTGCTGCGAGGACAACGGGATCGGAATTTCGACCAAGACACCACAAGGCTGGATTGCCGCGACATTCTCTCATCGACCGGGACTGAGGTATTTCTCGTGCGACGGGCTCGATGTTTTCGAAACCTACCGTGTCGCTCAAGAAGCCGCCGCCTATGTCCGCAGCCGTAAGAAACCCGCATTTCTGCACATCCGCACGGTGCGCCTGTATGGCCACGCCGGAGCAGATATGCCCACCACGTATATGCCGAAATCCGAGGTCGAAGCTGAAGAGTCGAACGACCCCCTGCTGCACTCCGTCCGTCTGCTTGAACAATCGGGTTCGATGCAACCGGATGACGCGTTGAAGGTATACACCGACACCTGCGACCGCGTAGCGCGCGTCGCCGACAAGGCGATCACCCGCCCTCGCCTGAAAACCGCAGGTGACGTGATGGCCAGCCTGATCCCGCCCGCACGCCCCTGTGCCCCGACCAATGGCCCGTCAGCTGAACATCGGGCTGAGGTATTCGGCGGCGACCTCAAAGCACATGCTGAACCCCAGATCATGTCGCGCCTGATCAACTGGGCCCTGAGCGACCTGATGCTTGAACACGGCGAGATCGTGATGATGGGCGAAGATGTCGGGCGCAAAGGCGGTGTCTATGGCGTGACGCAAAAGCTTCAGGCCCGTTTCGGACCCGACCGGATGATCGACACGCTGCTAGACGAACAGTCGATTCTGGGCCTCGCCATCGGGATGGCCCAAAACGGGTTTACGCCCATGCCGGAAATCCAGTTCCTGGCCTATCTTCACAACGCCGAAGACCAGTTGCGCAGTGAAGCGGCCACCCTGCCCTTCTTCTCGAACGGTCAGTACACCAACCCGATGGTCGTTCGCATCGCCGGGCTGGGGTATCAAAAGGGCTTTGGCGGGCATTTCCACAATGACAACTCGGTCGCGGTTTTGCGCGATATTCCGGGGCTGATCCTGGCCTGCCCATCGAACGGCGCCGACGCTGCACGAATGCTGCGTGAATGCGTGCGGCTGGCCCGGGAAGAACAGCGGTTGGTCGTGTTTCTGGAACCCATCGCGCTCTACCCGATGCGGGACCTGCACGAAGCCGGGGACGCAGGCTGGATGCACACTTACCCCGACCCATCCGAAAGGATCGGTTTCGGCGAGGTCGGCGTGGATGGAGATGGCGACGATCTGGCCATCGTTACCTTTGGCAATGGCGTCTACCTCAGCCATCAGGCGCGCAAATCGCTGGAGGCCGACGGGACAAAAACCCGGATAATTGACATGCGCTGGTTGTCGCCGCTTCCCAAAGACGCGCTGACCCGGGCCGTAAGCGGCGCCAAGCGGATATTGATCGTCGATGAAACCCGGCATCACGGCGGCGTGGCCGAAGCCCTGATGGCCCATTTCCACGAAACCACTGATGTGCCGATGGCTCGTATTACCGCCGAAGACAGCTTTATCGCCACCGGCCCGGCCTATGCCGCGACCATGCCATCGAAAGACAGCATCGAGGCCGCAGCAAGATCCCTTATGGAGACGGGCAAATGAGGTCTGCGAAACAAACCGCTGTTGTCATCTGTCCGGGGCGCGGAACCTATAACAAACCCGAATTGGGTGTTCTGGGTCGGCATTTTACCGACAAGGCCCTGCTGGCACATTTCGATGGCATGCGGCGCGCACAGGGTCAGGAAACCCTAAGCGAACTGGACGGCGCAACACGGTATTCCGTGGCAAAGCACACGCGCGGAGACAATGCCTCGGCCTTGATCTATGCCGCCACGCTGGGCGATTTTCGTGCCATCGATCCGGAGAAAATCGACGTGGTGGCTGTGACCGGAAACTCGATGGGCTGGTATTCAGCCCTGGCCTGCGGGGGCGCCTTGACTGCCGAGGCAGGGTTCGAGGTGGTCAACACCATGGGAACACTCATGCAGCAGAGCCTGATTGGCGGCCAGTTGATCTATCCTTTCATGGATGCCGACTGGCAGCCGAACCCGGCACGCAAGGCCGAACTGCTGGCTTTGGTCGCTGAGATCGACGGCACCGGCGCGACCCTCACGCTGTCAATTGATCTGGGCGGGATGCTGGTTATGGCCGGGGATGAAGCTGGGTTGTCCGCCTTTGAAAACAAGGTGCCTGTGGTGCAGGAACGATTTCCGATGCGGCTGGCCAATCACGCAGGGTTTCATTCACATCTGCAACGCCCAGTTGCCGAAGCCGGTCGCGCCCGCCTTGCCGCAGATCTGTTCCGGCAACCCAATTTGCCCATGATAGATGGCCGTGGTCAGATCTGGTGGCCCGGAGCCTGTGATCTGGACGCGCTTTGGGACTACACCTTGGGTCATCAGGTGACCGAAACCTATGATTTCACAAAGGCCGTATCACAGGCCGCGAAAGAGTTCGCACCCGACATGTTCATCGTCACCGGACCGGGAACCACACTGGGCGGAGCCGTCGCGCAATGTTTGATCCTGAGCAATTGGGACAAGATGCAGGACAAAGCAAGCTTTCAGACCAGCCAACGCGAAGAACCTTCGCTGATCTCAATGGGGATCGAGGATCAACGCGCACGTGTGACCTGACCTTGCACACCTTGGCGGTTCGCCCGGCGCAAATCGATCTATCGCGGGCACTCCGCTCCACTCTTCCCACCGAACCTTCTGTTCAGAACCTGCCCAAAAAAGCGCCTACTTATCAAATCCACGCTTCCGAAACGGGAACAGATGACTGAGCGCCCAACCCCGCGCGGCGACCCGTTATCCAATGCTTCAGGTCATTTGGCACCTTCGCGCAAATCGGGACTCTTTCGATCGAGCACCTTGCAGACAGGCGACAGGGCTAGGGTCAGGATTCATAACCAGTAGATGACTAGAGCCGCGAGCGCGATGGCGGATAGGAAGACCTTGGGACAACGATCATAGCGTGTTGCCACGCGCCTCCAATCCTTGAGCCTGCCAAACATGATCTCGATGCGGTTTCGCCGCTTGTATCTGCGCTTGTCGTATTTGACCGGCGCCTTGCGCTGCTTTCGACCAGGGATGCAGGCGCGTATCCCTTTGTCTTTCAAGGCGTCTCGGAACCAGTCGGCGTCATAGCCACGATCACCGAGCAGCCAGTCCGCATTTGGTATGCTGCTGAGCAGAGCCCGAGCACCGATGTAGTCGCTGACCTGCCCGGCGGTAACGAACAGGTTGAGCGGGCGACCTTTGCTATCGCAAATGGCATGCAGCTTGGTATTCATGCGGCCCTTGGTTCGGCCCCTCTCGGCAGCATCCTTCGGATGCGCCTGCCGGGCAGTGAATCAGGCGGCCACGCCCCCCCTTTTTCGCGGCCATGCTGGTCGCGGTACGGTGGGCTTTGAGAGAGGTCGCGTCCACTGCCCGGCAGTCGAAACGCAGTTTCGATGAGAGGGGATCATCACAGTCTTTTCCTCGCCGTGTTCGGCTGCCAGGCCGGCCATCATCCGAGCGAAGATACCTTTCTCACTCCAACGCTTCCACCGGCTATAAAGCGTCTTGTGCGGCCTGTATTCTCTGGGTGCGTCACGCCACCGCAACCCATTGCGATTGATGAAGATAATCCCGCTCAGCACCCTCTTGCCATCGACCCGCGGCTTGCCATGCGACCACGGGAAGAAAGGGGAAAGTCTGGCCATCTGCTCGTCTGTCAGCCAATAAAGGTCGCTCATATCACCGCTCCGTTTTCGAGTCGTGAATCACGCAACGAAGCGAAAATCAATGCATCCTGACCCTAGTTAAAGAGGGTTCAGTGAATCCGGCCAGCGCCTTGAGTGTTCCGTGATCACGAGCAGCACATCTGCGCCGGACAGTGCTTCGCGCGTATCACGGATCATGCGCAGGTTCAGGTCGTCGATAACAGACGCAGAAATCGGCCGGCCGGGATTGTAATAGACTGTAATCAGGAATGTTCGCCCAAGTTTGGTGACGGACAGATCCTGTAGTGATCCTCCATCCTGAACAATAGCAGCACGCAAAGCCCGTCGGGCTGCAGCGATGTCTCCGGGGCTTGCGCTGACGCCCGCCAATTCACCCAATCCTCTGCGAAAATCTGTGACGTAGGTTCCGACCGCCAACAAGCACAGTACTAGGACGATTACCGAGTCGCCCACCGGCGCAACTGGTGCCAGCGGACCGTCGCGGAACAAGTAGACGGCACCCAGCCCTACACCTGCCGCCGCCGTAATCAGCCCGTCGAACATCGCAGCCTTGGACTCGAGCCGCAGGATCGAGCTGTTCTTTCCCATTCGGCGCCAGGTGAAATGATGGAAGCCCCACATGAAGGTGCATGTGAGGCCAATCCCGGCGAAGTAGATGATCATCGGCGCAAAGTTCAACGGCTCAGGCATTATGCCGTTGAGGTAGTTGTAGATATTCTTGATCGCATTCGTTATTGCGAACAAGACCAAGCCGAGAAGAGACAGTGAGCGAAATGTCGCAAAAATAGCCTCGTCAGCGGCGTAGCCGAAAGGGCGGACCTTGTCCGGACCCGCATCGATGCGACGACTGATCCGACGCCCAAGCAGCGCCGAGCCGAACCCGACCAGGGAGAACAGTCCGTCCATCATGATCGCGTTTGAATTCGACAACATACCAGCCAGCACCCCCGCGGCGGCCATGAAAAGGTTTCCCCACATGGCCACGCTGAGAGAGCGTCTTTCCAGCCGTTTTCTGCTATCTGAATTCAGCGTCGTCATATTTTGCAGTCCTGATGTGACATCAATCTGCTCTTCCAATATCCTTCCGTTGATGTTTCGCCAACACTTGTGGTGAATATTAGAAGAATCCGTCAACAGGTCAGTGGTTTATCCCCATTGCATCGCCATTTGTGGACAGGTCCCTTCATAAAGAGTTTTCTTTGCGCCTGAGATCATTTAGCCAGCACTCATTTCTCCGGCCTCACATGATTGTTGATTTCCACTGAAAAGTGACCCGGTAGGCCTGATAACTTTCACTGAGAATTGACCCTTGTGAACACATTGCTCCGAGGATTTTGTTTGGGGAGACTTGAAGTGATCGGCATGGAATTTTTTGAGTGTCATACGACGCTGGGCATTGCGTGACAAAATGCCAATCCGCGATAATTAACGGCGCACGGGGCTGTCTCGCAACACTGTCAGAAAGTATCTGCGCGAAGGTGCTGTAGAACCGAGGTTCAAGACGCCGCCGCGATTGAGCAAATTGGTTCCGTATGCGGATCGGTTGCCTGATGGCTCTGACTTTGCCCAAAGAAACTGCGTGGAGTAGTACAACTTGATTTACGTCAGGCAAAGTGGATCGCCTGACGGATCAGACCAACTGAATTGGCTATACCCCAGTTCAGCATCTGAAGGTGTGTATTCTGGCTTCCTTCGTGGCCGAACCAGTTGCAGAAATAGTTTCCCGCGATCAGAAAAGCGGCCCAGATGGCGCGATACAGCGCGACACTAATCATATCAAGACAGAGCGCCGCCGGAAGAGCGACAAACCCCACAGCAGCGCTAGCCATTGCACTGACGCCAGTCACAGACCGGCAACGTCCAGGACGGTTTTCGCAGCCAGTGTGGGCTGTCGCACCTCTTCAGTGCGTAACCGCCTGTTAAAGGTATGTTCGTACTAGCCCTACGCCGATCCGGCGAACACGATCGCCGGTCTTGTCAAACCAACATGGTCTGATAGGCTTTGGGCGCTCGGTTGGTCTCGTACGACGTTGCTTTGAAAGGCCTTCATCCGAAGTACCTCTTATATTGTTCCATTAGAATTCGTTTGAGGCAAAGAATAACGTCCAGGCTTCTTACTCGGACAGTGGGCCCAATTGGGGCAACAAAACGGAGGCGCGTGCATGAATCGGACAATACCTGCAGACCCTTCACAGCCAAACATTCCCTATCGTTCGCGCTCGGTTAATCCAGAATTGAAAGTACTATGTATTCTAGTCGAAGCTGCAAATCGTTTTTTTCCAGTTGCTGACACAAAACGGTCGCCGATCAGAGCAGGTGTTGGTCTAGTACTGGCAGCAGCTCTAATATCTAGTCCCATTCAGTCTTTCGCAGAAGTTACCCTGATAGGTCCCGGCGAACGCGTCACAGTGGAGGATGGCGGGCGACAGACGTCGATGATCGTCACAGGTGTTCTGGGCGCACAGGTTGTTCCGGAGTATTTCGGAGCGAATAGTCAGCAACTTTATCCAATGGGAAGTGTCGAAGTTCCGTTTCTGTTTTCTCAGTTTCTTCGGTATGGCGATCCGGTCCTGACGGAAGATCCATTGGTATTTCCTCCCGGGTTCATTCCCAGGCTATCAGCGCGATATGTTCCGCCACGGGACTCTTCCGACTACCCAGAGCTGACTGGCCTGGAAGATGTCGGTCTATCCATCGAAATCGGCGCAGGGGTCGGATATGTTTCGCGGAACGCCGAAATTTTTGCAGATCTTCGGTATGGGCTGGGCGGGCACGACAGTTTCGTCGCCGCAATCGAAGCCAATTACATAGCGCGCCCGATGGATCGAATGACAGTGCGCTTCGGGCCGCGACTGCTGTTCGGTACAGACAAATATAATCAGACTTATTTCGGAATTACGCCGGACGAAGCCATACGCAGTCAATACCCCGCCTACGACCCAGCTGGAGGGTTGGTCAGTGCAGGGTTGGAACTCGTCGTCACCCACAGGTTCGCCGATACTTGGTGGCTGGAAGTTGGTGCCAAATACGAAAGGTTTCAAGACGCGGCTGCCGGCTCACCCATCGTTCGTAATGGGTCCGCCGATCAGTTCGAAGTGCGTGTTGGTCTCCGTCGCGCCTTTTTAGTGCGTTTCTGACGTGGTCGAAACCTTGTCGCACAGACCACTTGTAGGGGATTTGTTGCAAAGATGTGAGCCCGTTGAGTTGTATCAGCAATCGCCTGTGAGTCAGACGGCGAGCTCAGCGAACTGCTGAAATGGACAGAGTTAAGGTTTTGATTTGGCCCTTGCGGATCATGTACGACACTTCAATTCCGTCGAGCGTTGCCGCCGCTGAAGCGAAGGCCTTGAACCCCAGCATTGGCCGCGTGCGTCTCTTGATGAAACGATGTTCCTATTCCACGATATTGTTCAAGTATTTCCGCCTCACCATCTCAATCGGGATCGTGCAGACAAAGTCTTTGAGCATTTATTGATGGCCTTAATCCCCGTTACTCTGATTATGCCTCCTTCATTTTAAAAGTTTTTTCGTGTGTCCAGATGCCGAGCATCAGGATCGCAAGTCTTCTGGCAAGAGCGACAACGCCTTTTTGTGACTGGTAGGGGTTTCGAGAGCCCGAGCCCATCTCTGTAATTCCGATCCATTGCCCAGTTTTACTCGGTTCAGAAAACTGTCTGCCGTCATCGACTACCGGGTAAATTTAGGGGGTAGCTCAAGAACACTGCGAAGAGGATCACATCATTCGGATACTGTGCGCCTTTGAAGGAGATCATAAACAGACTTTCGACTTCAATATTTTGATATCCATTCACTCGAAGCACTTATGAGCGTCAGCAGTCAAAACTTAGCAACAGATCCCCTCGACTCTGCCCGTTTCGTCAATCCGACGAGTTGGCAATCTGAACCCATAGCGATCGCAAATTTATTTGACCGACCTAAAACTTTGCAATGAAACCTATCTACTCGCCTCGCACCTCGACGCATCGGCTCGCCTCAAGCCTCTTCAGTCCCTCGTCAATTCGCGCACGTAGCCGATCGTCCATCATAATTTTCGCTGCATAGTCTGTGGGATCGACGCCGCGTTCTGTGAATGGCGCGATCGCGGCGCGGGCACTTTCGAGCTCCCCGGCCAGCGCATGCGTGACCGCGATCAGTAACCAGTCGTAGATCGCGTCGCGCGCGTCGATGTCACGGACAAGGTCGGAGGCTGAGCAATAATCTCCCGCGATCAATGGTTCCATCGCGAGCGATATGGACACCCAGATTGGCAGCAACGGGTTGCGTTCGCGCGCTTCTCGCACAAGCGCAAGGCCGTCTTCGATGTCACCCGACTTGGCGAGCCAGCCACCGACCAATGCCATCATCAGCGTCGCGTTTGGGTTAGCATCGACGGCACGCGAGATTAGATTTCGGTACCGTGCAGTGTCCCCCTGTGCTTGGGTAAAGGCTGCTGAGGCAAAAAGCGCCTCCTGGCAATTGGGAGCCAGAGCGATGGCCTTCTCAGCGTGGATTCTTCCCGGCTCGATCACATCTTCGATCGGGGTTGCGCCGAGTGTCGCTGCTTCGATCAATGCTATCGCAACCAAAGCATGGGCGAGACCGCTCGATGGGTTGTGCCGGAGGGCGCCTTCTGCGAGCTCCTGAAACTCCTTCAGGCTATCAAGTCGTGATGTACCTACGTGTGCATGAAACGCTAGAAGCGCTTCATAGACGCCTGCATCCGTAGCACTGCGGCCGGTATATTGCGCGTTCAGATCTTCGGCGACGATACCGTAGGCATCAGCCAACCGTCTCGCACATTGGCACGCGATGTCCTCCTGAAGTCCGAATACATCGGCATAGTTGGACTCGATCCGAAACCGGTCTGACCAGATCAAGGTCTCATCAGGAAGCCGGCTCAACTGGACTGAAATGCGAAGGTTCCCACCGGCCTCGCGAACGTTGCCACGCAATATGTAGTCGACCCCTCCTGCAAGGGCCGAATTGTTGTTGTCAGATGCGATCACGCTCTCATGCCAACTGGAAATCACGCGCAGATGGCCAAAGCGCGCCAGCTCAAGTGCGATCTCCTCGGGAAGTCCGTCTCGGTACAATCGCGCCTTTTCTCCATCTTCTCCGGTAAAACCCAGGATAGCCAGCTTGGGCAACTCCGTCTGCGGGGTCCTTATTACCTTGGCCCGAACTGGAGGTCGCGTTTCGAAGCAAGGCCGATAGTGCCCCTTTGGCACCGATACCACCAACTGGTCTCCGGCGCCCGAGGTCAGGTAATAGTGTTCGAGTGCCTTTCGCAACTTGATCGCTTCGAGCCGGACGACGGGATCGCTGTTAGGGTCGAAACTGGCGTCGCGACCGAAAACATCCATTGCCAGTGCAGTGCCCTTAAGGAGATCTCCACGTCCGGCGAGTTCTTCCTTCACAAGGTGGGTCAGGAACCTTTGAACCCGTGGCCCGGCGGTGAAATCCGAAGAGGAAAGAATGCGATTGAGTTGTGCAGTGACCGCTTCCTCATCTGGTTGAATTTCGGTCAATGCTTTCACACTCCCTAGCACCAACTTGTATCGGGTTCATACAGGCCGATGGTAGCAGCGTCGAAGAACATGGTCGAGAGGGCCGCCCGGAAACTTCGCAGCAGAGCCTCCTAAACATAACGGTGGACCAGTTCAGTAAGGGTGGCGCAGTTCCACATTCTCGATGGCAAATTGATATTATTCATATATGATGGAACGACTAACAGGGGAGACAACAGATGAAGTTTATTTCTGCCAGTGTACTGGCGCTATGTGCCAGCCTTGCTCATGCTCAGGATGCCGCAGACCTGGTTTTGAAAAATGCTTTCGTCCTGACAATGGACAAAGAAAATCCCGAGGCGCAAGCCGTTGCCGTACGAGGCAATCAGATCGTGTATGTTGGCGACGTGAATGGCGTGGAAAGCTTGACTGGCGAGAACACCGAAGTCCTTGATCTGACCGGCAAGATGGTGCTCCCCGGCTATGTCAGCGCCCACGACCATGTTCTTGGCTCCGCTTGGTCGACACTAGGCGTCGATCTGAATGCGGCAAAAGACAAAGAAGAAACACTGCAGATGCTGCGGGACTACGTGGCGGAAAACCCGGATCTGCCGATCGTTGTCGGCCAAGGATACAATGCAACCCTTATGGGGGGGGCGCCGACTGCCGCTGAGTTGGATGAAATCATCCCCGACAAGATCGCGATTATCATCGACTTCACCATTCACGATGCCTGGCTGAACACCAAAGCGCTCGAAGCAGGAAACATCACCAAAGATACGCCGGACCCGGTGCCAGGGGTTACTTACTGGATCAGGGATGACGACGGAAACCCATTGGGCGTCGGGAAGGAAGGTTCGTGGTTCCCTGTCTATACGAAAGTCGCTTGGGAACCCGAGCGAATGATCGAGGAAAGCCGCGAAAAACTTCAGCCACAAGTGGTCGCAGGCGGCACAACAACAGCACTGATTCCTGGTGTTGTCACTCCGAATTTCACAAACGCACCTGGCATGTTCGATGATTTGGAGGTTTCCATGAAGGTGCTTGAAAAAGCGCTCGCCGACGGTGATTTGCCAGTGCGAACGTTTGTTCAACCGGCCTACAAGGACGCGACAGCCGATCCGGTTGAATTTGCGGCGCGGGCACGTGCAATGGCCGACAAGTACAACGGTGACTTGTTTCGCGTACATGGCATCAAGTTACACCCCGAAGGGACATGGAGTGCCGGCGCGGTTCTGATGCTGGAGCCGTTCGAGGGAACAGACAATATAGGCATCTCGGCGGTGAAACCGGATCAGATGAAAGAGGTCGTCAAGGCCGCAAACGACCAAGGTCTAGATGTTTTTGCCCATGTTGAAGGGTCGGGCACTGTGCGTGGGATGATTGACGCGATCCTTGCGTCGCGCGACTCCGGCAACGCGGACGAGCGCAATGCGCTGCATCACTATCAGATCGTTCATCCTGATGACCAGCAACGCATGATCGACAACAGCATTCCGGTAAACATCACTCCGATTTTTTCGGTGGATTGGGCTGGGCAGGATCAGGACTTTCTCAGCATGTTGGGTGACACGCGCACGAACGAGCGTGTTTCTCAATACAGGCCACTGGCCGATGCCGGGGTCAGCGTCAGCCTTGCAGGAGATTACCCATCCGCGCCGATGTCGACCAACAGTATGCTCTATCAGATCTATACTGCGGTTACGTTCAAGAACCCCCTGGACCCTGCGAACTCTAAGAAGTTCCCAAATGGTGCTGCCCCGCTGGACCTGATGCAGGCGATTGAGGCCGTAACAATCAATCCTGCTTGGCAATTGAGAATGGAAGACAAGCTGGGCTCTCTAGAGGTGGGGAAATTGGCCGATATCGTAGTTCTGGACCGAAACATTCTGGAACTGGATAATCCCGAAGAGCTGCTGACGACCAAGGTTCAAGCAACGATTATGGATGGACAATTCCGCCACCGGGATGGACTATAGTCGCGGTCAATACGACCGAACTTCAGAGGCACCCCACATTATGGAGGTGCCTCTTTTTTCGTTTTGGCCCAGATGTTTGATCCCAAGGTTTGATAGTGCGACCCTTTCGCAGCCCTGGAATTGGGACACATCATATTCGCGACGGATGTAGGTCGACATGATCTGCGAGACCAAAAGGATTCGGTACCGCCTGCACAATCTGAATTCAGGGCCAAATCGAATACTCCACATTCCGAACCATCAGACGCCTGTAGGCGAGAACTTGGGGCGGGACAAAAACAGAATTCGTCCAGATCGCCACTGCCTCGCTTTCGTAGCTGACTTGATTGTCGAGCATTATCCGCACGACCCGAGTACGTGTCTCAGGTGAATAGCGGTTCGCTCTGTTGTCTTTTTAATGGCTCCAATCTTTCCTTGATTTGGAGCCTCCGGAAAACCCGGAGCGGGTCACTTCAAGGCTGCCGAGCATACCTCAGGCTAATCCTGAAACGCTTTAGTGTTGAGCTTTTAAGGCCAACAAGCATCAACGGTGCACCGTGTTCTTTCTGCGCTCGAAGAGGGAAAGAATATGTGCCGCAATCACCATTACCAGCCAAATCAAAGACGAACTGAAATTTTCGGCCGCAGCAAGTGGCAAAACCGCAAACCCAAATAATATTGAAACGAAATCACTTGCCTGCCAGCCATCGGCAAGCAGGTCGGGCAATAATCCAAGAAAGCTGCCGAATGCGCCTGCAATCAATGTTGACAAAAGTCCGCCAACCAATGCTGTCACCCATCCCCCAACGCCTGAACGACCAAACATCGGAGCAAGCAGAAACCCCATGAACGCCCCACCCAACGTCATCGCAATCACGTAGCGTGTCACCAGCCTGAAGTTCTGTTTCGCCCACTCGTCACTCAACCCGCCGGGAAGGTCCCGAGAAAGGAAGAGCAGGAATAAGCTTGCACCGATCACGGCCATTACCAATGTTGCTGCTCGTCGTGGCGCTTTATACTGTGATTTCGCGACTGTCATTCAATCGGTCCAAATCGAGAGGGATTTAGATGGGTGCGAACGGGGCCGCTCCGTGGCTCGGTTTTTTCGCGTATACAGGTCAACCGCATCAATCTGCTTGTTTAATTATACAACAAATCGCGTGCGCGGCGTCAACGGTGTTGATTTCCGCTGAGAAGTGACCCGGTATTTTCACCGAGATTTGACCCACCTTTGTTTATGTCTCAGCGTTTATGTTGTGGTCAATGTT
>NZ_JBQFLY010000027.1:0-30093 GCF_056531545.1 Ruegeria sp. N10
AAACGAAAACGTCGGGGCAATGTGCTCACATGGGTCAATTCTCAGTGAAAATTATCTGGCTTACCGGGTCACTTCTCAGCGGAAATCAACATTGTTTTTGCTCGTCTTTCGCACTACTCAGGGTCTACAGCCACCGCAGGCAGCCTCGGATCAGAAATGGTTCGGGGTTTCCTCGTTATTGGGCCCTAAAAATCTCCATCCTTGCTTACTGAATTGCAGATTTTGATGTCTATTAGGCTTGTATCTCAGCAAAAATAGTCATCAGCTGATAAAGTAATGAACCAGATTGACCAAGACAATGAGCTGTGTCGGGATGCTCTTCAGCCAGTGGACCGTGACCAGTTGTTCCACGCAAGTGAGCTGGCAATCAGCGTCTGTCATCATGAAGAACCTCAACAGATTCCCGCCGGATAAATCATCAGGAGCCAGTTCAAGCATGGTCAGCCGCGCACCTTGACAGGATGAAGAAGCCCCGGCGTCGAAAACCTCACCGGCACCATCTGACGAACTGGCGTCACTTAGAAGAAAAAGCTTGTATGGACGCGTTGCGCATTAATTCGATCTTGTGCGTGCGCAAATTTTGCGCGGAACCGAGCGGCGGATTTAGTGCAACCCGCTATACATAGCTAGCGTAGAAAATTTGTGCGATTTGATTTCTATGCCATACTGCCAGACAAACTGGGAGATTTAGATCGGGAGGTTTTAGTTTAGATCAGACACCATGAAATGATACGAATACTTCAATAACCTCCTCAGAACATGTGAGGGTTGACTTGCGATCCGTTTTAGTAGCGATTTTGATATGGTCTGGTCTTGCGGCAGCTGCCCAAGTAACAAAACCATCTGACTTCGGTGACCTCCCTGATTGCTGGCCTTACAGTAAGCCTTGGCGGATAACCATTTGTAATTGTAGCGGTTCATACGGACCACGCCTAAGTGGCGACGGAATTTACAAACAAGGTTCCGATCCTTGCAAAGCCGCCTTTTACCAAGGCCTGTTGGATGCTGGTGGAAATGGCACTATCGCCATAGAGCCGGTTGCGGGTCTTTCAACCTACCCCGAGGGCTTCCGTAACGGCGTTCGTAGCAGCAAGGCATCAGGCGGCCCTGGGTATGTGGTTAGGCCAATCGTATCGTTAGCCGATATTTTTGCTGAACAGGCTAGAAGTGCAAATTTCTCTAAGGGCAATTCATTTCTCGACGAGTTTGTAGGCGTGTGGTCGAGCGGCGCAGACCTTTACTATTTTGATGGGCAAAAACTGATAGCCCTTACGGACGTACGAGGTGTCGAGCGCGAAATACTGCGTGGCCCAGCACCCTCTCCAAAAAGAACCTATCCAGCAGGCACAACTGTGATGCATGTATCGGACAGGGTATCTGATGGTTTCATTGGACATTGGTTATTTGAAAATCAAATCTGGGGTCGGGTCAGGGCAGAGTTGATTCACGTAGGGTACTTGTACGTAAGGCCTCAAGGAGAATGGGGGGCTCATGGAGGCTTGGGAATAAGTCTCTTTTTCGAGTCGAATACAAGAGTTGAGAGCTTATCAACCATCTATCCAGATGCCTTCCAATTATATGCTCCACTATCAGCGAATGATAATTCTCTAGCACCTGACGAGACTTCGTTTCCTTCCAGCAGAACGGCAGAACTTGAAGCAATTGCTAAGTACTATGCCGACCAAGCAGCTTTAAGCCAAGCGTATGTTAATACATTGGATTCAGTAATACTGGGCGCGACGGTTGTTCATACTGGCCTCGGCCATATTGCAACTGCGACAGGCGCTGCTTTCTGTGGGGGTGCACCTGTGTGCGGTCAATTGACCGGTGGAGTTTATTCGCTTTCTAGCGCTCTGACTTTCTTACTATTCGGTCAGGAAGATGAGGCCGCCAATTCAGCAGTAGGAGTAATAACAGGGTTGGCTGGTCCAGTTGGTGATGCTGTAGGTTTAGGATTGGACTTTCACTCTATCGGAACTGCCATTCAGAATGTCTTGGATCAGGACTAATGCGGCGGTCACGCTTGAGAAAGCGCTTTGTACGCCTGCCGAATTTTCAAACTCGTAACCCCTTCATTTTGCTAGTGCGGGAATCGTCACGGAAAACTGCTCGCTCAAGAGCCATGTGATTGGTAAAGGATCAGCGCTCCTATTATCGCCTGATTGTTTTGGCCGATTGTCCCCCCTGTTTCTGGGCCACTGGTTTATCGTTCCTCTGATACGGTTTCGGGAGCTGGTGGTCACATGTTGATCGCTTGGTAAGGGCGGGTGCGATAGTATTGCTTGAGCCAGCGATTGAGGACGATCTGGGCCTGTTCGGCGCGCGGATCAAATGGATGAACCGTTCAAAGAGCACCCGCTCCTCCGGCATTAGGTTTCGTGCCAAGTTAGTCTCAAGCGCAGATACACTCTTGAATCGCGATCAGCGGGCGCTGTGAATCACTTTTGGTCAACACGACCGAGTGTCTGATCCAAGGTCTTAACGCTCAAAAACTTGACGACGGCCGAAAATGCGAGCCAACTATTAGGAACGAAACACCCAGACGTGAGAAAAAGGTTAAAGCACGAAGTGTCGCCGCATAAACGGTTTTTTGTCATTTGGAGACTAAGATGAATTTCCCAAGACTAACTGGTACATTGTTCCTAAGTGGATTGTTTGGTTTTTTGGGACACGCCATCAGTGCTCAAGAAAAATACGATTTCCACACAATCAATAGTTTTGACTTGTTCGACTACGTGTCGTTTGCTGTAACGCTTGGTTACTATGATCTTGGGAAAGACTATGAGCGTAATAGTCGGATTGATCACGTCGCGGACTACCTCACAAGAAATTTGCACCAGAGCAAATGGCAAGCGATGTCGGCTTTCGAACAGCGTCAATTTCGGAAAGATTTGATTCAATCTGTTGAAGAGCGAGCAGCAAGATTCCCAAAGACGATGGAATTCGATGTATCATTTCAAGTTGGACTAGGGAAAGATTACTGGTTCGGAGATGAAACCTCCCTGGATCTGGGGACACTTGGTAACTTTTGGGTCTGCATACCGTACGAAGTAACGGATGCCACAACTGCAAATGGTGCTAACGGCGGATTTCCCTCAGTTCAAATTGTGTGGCCCAGTCAATTCTCCGGTGGGCAAACTCGAAGATGCCAAAACACGGCTGATGGTGTTATGCGCGCGTTCTCGGGACGCCTTCCGATGCCTGACGACAGTTTTGCAGAGGCCATGTTTGAAAGCGGTGGGGTAGCAACACTAGAGACCAAGTGCAGTCTTTCGAATGACAACATTGTTCACGCAAGACAACAAGGAAGTGGAAGTATTTTTGCCGGTTTGTCCCAATCTGGATCTGGACAAGGATTTGGTTGCATCAACAACGGAGAAGTCTCTATCCGCTCGGGCGAAAATGCTCTGACGTTCGTTACTCGCGGTGGTTCCCAGCTATTTGGTCGCTCTGAGGATGTTACAGCGTTGTTACCCCACTTCGAGGCGCTTACAGACTCAATTGCCGCTGGTGATCATTCCGCACTGAACAGTCATATAGATAAAACAGTTCCGAACGCAGATGCCACCTGGCGACAAAATTTCCCGTCGGCATCTGTTTACGTTGTAGCACGACGTCCGAACGGGGAAGAACAAAGCCGTGCAATAATGTGTCTAAAAGGGCTACCCGGACGGCCGGCGTACTTAGCATGTGGCGAAATCGACGCCGAATGGCAGCACGATACAAGCGTTTCCAAATCAAATGAAGTGGCCGTTGGCCAAACTAAATCTGAAGCTTCCTCGACGCCGATTTCTACTCCTGAGGATGCCCAAAGTATACTAGACGAGGCAGAGAAGCTCTACCAAGGAACTGAAACGGCTCCCGCCGAATTGCTGCAAGTGAAACGGCTCCTTGACCAAATCGCTTTTGAACATCCCTCCACTGACTTGGCGGTAAGCATTCTACTGCAAGAACAGGTAGGTGGAATTGATGTGGCAGAGCTAGATAGCCTTCTGGAGCAGCAAGAGAAAAAAATACAAGAGCCTAACTCCATTTCCGATTGTATTGGGAACTCGTTGCCCGAACAGCCGACCCAAGACTTGCGTGCCGTCATTAAAGTCGATCAGAATGGTGCTGTAGAGGGTTTCCCCGAGCTGGTAAACACAACCACGATAGATGCAGCCACACGCAAGTTTTTCAGTGACTTCGTTTCCGCGCTGGATTCCTGCGGACCATTTTCACCGTCATTTGCGAACAAGTCAGTTACGGCTGAGGTCTCGGTTGATGGCATCGTTTCTTTGACCGTCGATACTTCAGAACCGCAAAACGAAGCTACCGCGGAAAACGCCACACAGACACCACCTGAAAGCAATCGCGCAGTCACTTTCGCACCCGCTACGAAAGAAAGCGAAGCTGCATTATCACTGGAAAGCGGTGCAATTCGAGATATCCAAGCTAGGCTATTGGTTTTGGGGTTTGACCCAAATGGAGTTGACGGAAAAGTCGGGAAAGGTACTAGAAGTGCAATCGCACGGTGGCAAAGCTCTCTAAGTGTTGACCCGACAAGCTTTCTCAATGACCAGATCCTCGATGAGTTGAAGGTACGGTCAAATGAAAAGTTGGCCGTTTGGTTAAATGATCCCGACAATCAAAGGCTTTACAACCCGCCGCCACCAATCGCGATTGGGCCAGGTAATGTAACAGGAAATTGGCGTTACGTTACGAACTGTGGTCCGAATAGTCGCGTTGGTGCGATAAAAATAAACGGTGTGTTTAACATCAAGCACGCAGGCGGGAACAGATACACTGGATCGCTACGGAACTCTCAGGGTTTAAACGCGAGGGTCAACGCCACCTTGAACGGACGTTCGATATCTGCTGTCGCTAACTTTGGGCTATTGCTCGGAAAGACGACGTTGAACGCCAGGATAGCTGACTACAAGCTGACTATGTCTGGAAGGGATTCAAATCGCTGTTCATTTTATGCAAGCAAAGGCTAGGATGACAGGTTTTAACTTATCAGTTGACTGACGTTCCAATGCGCAGACATACTGGCGAATATTGAATTGAATTAGAGGAGCAACTAGTGAAAGTTGGTGGAGTTCTTGGATTAATTGGTGGTGTAATCGCACTGCTTGTGGGTGTGGTCGGATTCAAGTTAGCGGGAGCAGGATCAGGTATTATGTCTGGAATCGCATCTTTCAACGGTGATGCCAATTCCGCTCGGGTGAACGCAGACGTTCAGTCAACTCTAGCGTTCTACAGGACAATGTCTTTGCTGATGCCAATAATTGGCATTTTGGGTGCAGGCATGGCCTTTAAGAATGGTAAACTAGGCGGAGCCTTAATGGGTATTGCTGCGTTGGGCATTCTTTGGGCTTTTGGCTTCGGCGTTTTTTCACTCATTTGCGTAGTCCTTTTGGGTATCGGTGGTTTCTTGGCATTCTCGGATGCACAGAAGGGTCTGCAAACCGAGTCCTAAGGTTTCGCAAACCTCATCAATCTGGCATAGCAGGGGCTGCTCAACAGCCCCTGTAAGCTGAGGCACTAGGTGACTTGGCAGCCGTATAGTTTGGGTCGATCTCCATTGGAAATTGACTGCCCAATAAGCGAGGTTAAAGTGCTTGTTCCCACGCCGAATCTCTGAGTGGAGTTAGAGTGGATAGTAAATTCGATTGAAGAAATACCTTCTTGGTAGATGCGAAAGCGCCTAGGTTCGGAAGAATAGTTTCTTACTGTGTATAGCCGGCCTTGTCCCTGGGCTGCTGGAACTGGCCCATACGAAACTATTTGCATTGTGGAACAATCACCAACTGTTCTATCGAGTTCGCTTTTGCAAGATAGACCGCGCCTGCGAAGCTCTTTTTCCAAGAGCGGCACCGCCTCATTGATTTTGGTTGAAAATGCATAGCGCCCACACAGTTCGCTGTTTGTTAGATTTGCGGCATCTTGTTCAGAAAGTTTTGCGGTAGGTACAGCGCAATTTGACAGCAGCAAGATGCAAATAAGAAGACCTACCGTTAACTGTGCGAAGGATAACTTGCTTTCATTCATACCAAACACTTCTTGAAAATATGGTTTCCATAACCATCCATCAGGTTAGTCTTATGGCTCAAATAGCGCAGATCAGCACCAGAGATTTCCCAAAACTGATTGTTGGTACTATATGCTGATTTTACGTTTCGTGAGTTAATCTTTCTGAAGTCTATTTGTCGCCGAATGCTGCATCGAAACACTGTAGTCTTGCAATGTCGTTGTCTACAGACGAGCAGTGATGAGATTCCGTGGAACGCTCCGGTTGTGGCGGCATTTTCGAAACTTCGGCCTGTTGCGCGAATGTCTTTACTCTTCCTGCACAAACATCAGAAAGCTCTTGCAACAATTGACTGATCCTTTGAGCATTAAGTCCCTTGAAGAAAAAACCGCCAATAGCTTGGGACTTGTCAGAATTCAAAGTTTGATTGTCTGTCCTCTGGATGATTGACCTAAGAAAGAAGGATCGCCCGAATATAGGGTTTAAGGTAGTGTTTCCAAGCGCCGATGCCTGCCGACTTGAGGCGGCATCATAGTTCTCAAGATCGACTGAATAAATCTGCGTCTCGACACCAACGGTGTTCTGACCACTAGTATTTGAGCCCAACCACCATTCCCATCCGCCTGACGTAAAATCTCGATTCCCGGCAATTGGGGATTTATAGGTTATAGTAATCTGACAGGAGTTTTGATCGACGTTTGATGTCAGGCCAGGGCCCGAAAACAGGCGCTCCAACTCTAGTGCTGTAGCCTCCATGTCTGGAGGAATAGGTGTGTATTGTCTGGGCTTAGTCTCATGCGGAATCGCTAGTTGTTGTTTTGATGCAAGATCCGCCCATCGACTTGTATGGTATGGCGCAAAGCCATAGGGTTCAACGTACTGAACTAGCGAAGTTTGTTTTCCCTCTAGGTCGGTGATCACCCAAGGCGCTTCCCCACTAATGCACGCAGAAACTGTTTTACAGTTCCACTTAGCAACCGTTCCATAGCTGAAACATACATGGGACTCGGTAATCTTGTAGACGCCAATAGTTTCCTTTCCAGACGCGTTGACGAAGATTGTATTGCCAATATCACCGCCCTTGGCCAAATATTCGTCCCACTTCACGCCTTTAACATTCGTCCCTGAAATTTTCGCCCCCCACAGCAAACTCTTCAATGGAGCGCCTTCGAGTGGGGTTTTCGTTTCTTCGCATAGCGCACCGCTAGAACCATTGTTGGATTCAGCAGCGACGACCTCTTGCCCGTCATTGGCTAGTCCGGGGTCCGATGCGACATCTGGATCTGGTTGGGTGTTTGAATTCGCTATAGCTTGCACCCAAGGATTTACCGTTTTTACATATTGCATAGCCAAAGCAAGCTGAGGAATTTTGTGCTGCTGCAAAGACCCTGCGACTAGCATCTCGGTGTCTTCTACGACCTCGCGCCCCGTTTTTGAACTGAGCCATTCAGAGAACTCAACGCCGTCAATCCCAACATAGTTAGCAATCTCGATATTAGCTTTGGCAGTAGCAATTGATACGGGATCACCAGGCGCACGAAAACCAATTAGACTTCCTTGACTATTCGAGTTCAGAGCAGCATCCACCAGTTCCTTCGGCGATGGTGGTGCAGTATCAAAAACCACAGCGCTTCCACCAACCGTCATTCTGGCTATGTTAGCCAACCTCCCGCCCAAGGAGTGGCCAGTGAAGATAACTGATCCCAATTGACCAGTCACATAACTAGCCAGCCTTTTGGCGTCTGAAATTTGCCCGGTTTTAATGCTCGCTATAGTGGAGAGATTAGTAGTCCAATCTAAGGGGTGCTTGGTACCGCGAAACGCAAGAACATAGAGCCCATTGTCGTTAACAAAGAGAGTGGCCCAAAGATCTCCGGAATTTACGTTATCAAACTTGAATGACTGAACCACATGCCAGTTCTTCAATGGGAGTTTGTCCGAGCATCGATATTGTCGGGTTGCTCCATTTTCATCAATTCCGTAGGCCAAGGACGAGAGCCAAGCATAGTCCGCATTTTCTGCGACGATTGCTATCTTGTCGGCGCTTCCATACTGGGCGAGAAGTTCGTTTGCCAAAGCGGTTTTTGTAGCTGAGACATCAGCTTGCGGAGGTTTCGTTGAACCAGAACGCACAGCGGCGTTCCACACTTCGTTGATATCAATTGCCCCAAGCGAAGCACCTTTCGCAAGCCGCAAAGCGGGTAGAGATGTTGGTGCTTCCACTCTAACACGGTTGAGCATACGCCAAACGCCCAACAATGCTTGGTCACGCTGATCCTCGGTTAATCCGGCTGCCTCACGGTAATTCTTAACAGCTTCCACAAACAGTTCATTTGCGCACATAATCCGCTCTCGTTCTAAGTCAGTTTCCTGATTGAGCCTTGGGATACTTCTGAGGGACGCTCGCTGCTTTGGTCCTGGAAACTCCGAAGCGGAGATCGGATCAGTTACACTAACGGCAAATCCGGACTTCAGAACGTACAGTCTGGTTTCGTCCATCAACACATATGCTTCAGCACAACCCGCACTTCCACAGTTGCCATTCGAGGACTCAAAAACAAACAACCTATCCACTAAACCAGAGGAAGCGTTTCCGGGCACCTTCGTGGCTCGCACCTTCCAACTATCAATGGTGCATTCTGTGTAGCACTGGCGGCTCTCAAGTCGCTCCGATAGAGTTGCAAGAATATTAACATTGAAAAGCTCGTCGGCGAATGCGGCTGACGCAAAACAAAAGTAGACGAGCAAACCGGAAAGAAATCGGAGCATTACTGTATCTCCACTCATACAATACGCGTTTGATCCTGCCAGCCGCTTGCGAAAGCGGTCAAGAAATAATGGCAGATACTGTCAATATGTGCCTGACGAATGCAGACCAGATCGTCATCATCTGTGTGCAAACAAGTTGGCAATGCCATTCTGACACAAACCGTTGTTCATTTTTTTTGCAGCTATTTCCTAGTTCAGACACCTTTGCCGCGGAGTAGTTTCAGGCTCCATGCGAATTCTATCCTGTAGGCACTTCGTAAAAGGAAAGCCGTGTGACCTATCGAGCGGTTAATTGGCATTGACGAGCCGCATTCAACAGCAGCTTTGAAACAGCTTGAGTATCGATAGGGTCTTCAGCGACTAACCAGTGCAGCACTCGGTTTCGATGGGCACTCTGCGGTCCAGATTCCCCAGGTGAGCCAAATAGGCTCCAATCATTTCCATACTTTGCTACAAACTTGAAGCCAGCCCCACTGTCTCGCATATTGCTGGCGCCACTCAGTTCGGTGTCTAGCAGCCTTAGATCGATTGTGGCCCCAACATCCTTTATGCCCTGTAGACTGCCTTTGACCCATGAAACGACATATTTCAATTGTAGCTTGCAATCGTTGACTTGCGCGGTATGAGGCCACTTCATGAGCCGATGCCGGAAGTTCATCATTTGCAATAGTTGCGTCCAATCTCGATTGCTAAAATACACAGGCACTTCTTGAGCACTTGGTTCATTTTTTTCAGTTTGTGCGCTAAGCCCGTCAAAACATTGAAGCCTGGCAATATCGTTTTCGACAATGGCACACCGTTGGAAAGCTAAGCTAAGTTCTTCGCTCGATTGGACGCTGTCGTTATTCGACCCAGAACCTTGGGGGATTTCTCTTTCTTGAGCGATCTTCGGTGGAAAAAATGCTATCTCACTGCGACGGAACACCGGATTGTAAGCTGTATTGGGTCCGATTGTATTGCCCAACTTGTCGGGGATATCTTCGACGAGGATAACGCGGATTTCGTCTTCCCTGTTCTCAATCAGAGACGTTTTCCGGTCCTCGCTCATGTAAACTCCGTCAAGAAGGCGAAGTATTTGAGGCATTGAATTCTCAATACCTACTTCACAATACCAAAGCCGGAGGATCAGTTCGTCAGTTTGCGCTCCGTTTTCAGTATGTGCACAATTTGGCCCCCCGTCATACCAGCTTCCAAAGACACCCGTTGCTGCTACGTCAGTCGTTGATACCGTTGGCCATGAACTTGAACCTGGAAACCGTGCGCCAGACTGTACACCAGCATTAGCAGACCCTTGCGAAGAATCCAAAAAATCTGAGTTTCGTGCACCGAAACCATTTTGAACGGTACACGCGAGTGGGTTAGAGCTACCGTTGCAGGGGTGAGGCTCCGCGCTTGGTGTCCCTCCTTGACTGGCCCCCAGGAAGCCAGACATACGTGTCCCGGAGATTTTATTCTGCGTGCCGTTGAAAACCGTTGGAGGTTCAACAGCTTGAGCTACCATCACGTCGGAGCTAAGACCATTGCACGGGGGCACCCCAAAACGATCTGGCGAGCCCAAAAGTGAAACAACGGTTTCATTCAATGCGCCACTGGCCTCAAGGCAATGATCAGCTTGAAACTCCCGCAACGCCCGGATTGTTTGTTGCCCGACAGCACCGTCCATGGGTCCAGCATCGTAACCCCGTAAGTTGAGAGCGAGTTGGAGTACCGCTGGTTGAGTTCGCATTCCTTGAGGCGTGACACTTTTGAAATAGTCCACGGTGGAAGAATGCAGGCCAATTGGCACGCGCCGTACCATGTCGCCCGTCTCATCTCCAAACTCAAGGAAAGTCACCGCGCTCCCAATGATCCTACAACCACGACACTGATCCTGTGCGATCTCCGCTAATACAAAGCGTTGAGTGCCATTCGGGAGTGTTCGATGTGAATATACTTCGCCAAACCAACTTGTTGCTTCCGGGTACTGTCGAATAATTCTGCGACTCGTTTCATCTTGAAATACTCCAGCTAGATAATGGGTCGGTTGCACCAGCAACTCTTTTGTTGGACCATTTACTATGAAGTCTTGCCGACTTGGGTCCGCATTGCGTTCAGCCTGAACTAAGTCTAGCGAGCCAAGCTCATAAAATGCTGTGGCCCGAGTGAAGGCGATGTCATCGGGATGTGTTACACTCGCAGAAAACTTGACTGCTTCTTCATTCATACCAAGTTCACGCCAACAGTCTTCCATTCCAGACCCACCACACTCAGTGTATCCAGGTTCTCGATTCAGTTCGGCGACTACGTTAGGACCCCAATCCTCGTCTACCGCAGGCGAAACATTGGTGGGAGAAGTTGCCATATCTCGCAGCAAGGCTGTAAGCCATCCCTCGTTGCGAGCGACCTTGACCGTTTTTGCTGCCCCAGCCAAAACGTGGATTGCGTGAGTGTAGTCTTTGAGATTACTGAAGTTGGCCAAGGTACCAGCATCAACGACTTCGATATTTGATATTTCGACATCTTGGGGCCGAAAGAATCCTGACACTTGATCCTGCGGGCTACGAAAGCCGGAAACCTTGCCCTCTTGAAGTCCACCAAATCCCAATTCACGCATTTCGTTTAACCCGAGCGGCGCGGAATTGAAAATAACTGCTGGGTGGCCAGTTTTCATACTAGCTGCTTGCGCCAATCGCCCTCCCAGCGAGTGGCCTGTAAAGCCTAGTTTGGGGTATTTTTTTGATAGTTCTGCCGCGAGTTCTAAAGCATCATCTACTTGTTCGTTAAACAAGGTGGACGGAGACCCAGTACCATACAGGTTTGTAACCCAATCCCCGCGAGTTGCAGACCCACGGAAAGCTAGAACGGTTTCTCCGTCACCAGCAATGAATAGCTTTGCGGAGACATCACCAACTAGCAGTCGGTCAACTTCAAAACCCTGTACCTCGCGCCACCCGGCGTCTCCCGCTGCCCGCAGACCTTCTTCATCTCCGTAAGCTGCCCAGGATAGAATTGCATAGTCAGCCACGTTGGCGACCAAATTTATTCTTTTCAGGTCACCGGCATATCTCTTCAGAATATCACTAGCTACGCTCTTGGCACCATCAGTGGCATTAATACTGCCAACTTTATCAACCGAGAAGCTAATCTTTTGCAGATTCACGCCTGCCGGGTTTTCTTGTGATAGAATTGCCCGACCTGCATTTGTCGACGGATAGCCGGCGACAACCTGCTCGAAGTACAAGCGAACCAGTTCATATTTCCCGCGGGCTTGTTCCTTAGGAAGGTTTTCAGCGTGTTTATAAGTCTGGACCGCATCTACAAATAAGGCATTGGCATTTGCGTCATTGGGCAATGCGTTTTCGCTTAGTGCAGGTGTAGAGGAACTGAGCACATAAACGGCCATAGCGTAAGCGAACCCTCTAAACATGCACTCCTCCAAAATCACCTAACTCAACACCAGTATGTCTACAATTCGCTGTGAGTGCGGTTTCGTCAAGGATCATGCCCGACGAAGAAAATGGACGGATTCTCTTGTGATCTGCCTCCAAATGATTTTTGTAATAATATGGCTTCATGTAATTCTGTGCGGGGAAGCCGAGAGAGACGGTCGAGCGAGCCGATCTCAAATCCACCCCTCCAAACCCTATAGATTCCAGCCTTTTTTCCGGGCTGGATATCAAAACCTTGGTCCTCAATTTCCGCCAAGAATGCAGATATGCCGTCGGATGAGCGCGCGAGTGACTGGAGCTCTTTACGGATCTTCTTGATGTCGATGGTCTTCTTATAGTCGACACCATCCTTGGCCTCGGCCTGCTCCAGTTTGCGGTTTAGGATTTGCTGCTCTCTTGAGGAAAACCCCGCCACGGCGCGATACTCCAGCCAATCTTCTCTTTTCATACCAGCTTCGACAGCGGCCTCTTCGAGGGCAAACTGGAAGCGCGCGAGATCAATCTCTGGGTGGTTTTCAGCCAGGTTATTGTAGACGGCCTTGTTCATGGCACCAGGAACCATGTCGTGCCCGAACTGCAACTCGGCCAATCGTGACAGCTTTTCGTTTCTCAGGGCCGTAAAGCCGTTTTTGACCACCAACCCAGTTCCTGTGTCTACCTCTGGGACCGCGATGTGGTAGTGATACTCGCTTCCGGGCTTGCCATCGTCCCGTGGCTTCTTGTGTCGAACGACACAGATCCGCTGGCGGATATCGTCGCTCAGATTGAATTCCTTGGAATAGTTTTCGATCATTTGCCGCAGTTGCCCGATAGACAGTTCTTGTCCGGGTGATACGATTTGGTGGCGGACGGAGAACGCCTTCCCCATCCACTGAGAGACAGCGCCCATAGCCATGATCTGGGACTTGGAGCCCATGATCCAGGTGACCTCCTCGTTTTCACCTGGGCTCCCGACATAGGCCGCGAAATTCGCGGTATTAGCCGTCGGTATTCTGGTCGTGACCTGAATCAACTGCGTCCATCCTATCCAAAATTTTTTCTTCGAGCGCCTTGAGGTCCATCAGAGAGTCCATGATGTCCGCGGTGTGCTGCTCAGACATCACGCCACCCTTCCTGGCAGAGTGCACCATGGCAATGGCTTGATTGGTAAGGTTTCCAATTCGTCCCATCTCGCCGACAAACGACGCGGCCTCCATAGCCTCAACAGAGGGCTTAGTTGGCCCCCTGCCCCGTGGAGACTTTCTGCTGACTAGGTCCTCAGGTTTTGAATGCCAATCGGGCAGCTCATCCTCCAGAAAACGTATGATCGCCTCCCTGGCAACCGAGGTCCCTGAGACGCCATACCGGTTCGCCACGAGATCAAGCGCATCCCCGACAGCAGTCGAAACTCGGATGCCGAGAAGCCTTTCCAGTTTCCGTTTCTCACTCTTGCTCATGAACGCAATTCCAACAAAGAATTCTGCAATCAAAATCGGGGTTCACGGGGCAGAGCCCCTGGCCATGTTTTCGCGGTCATCCCCGGAGGGGGCGGTTAGCGAAACTGCTGGCTCCAGATGATGAACCCATTCCGCAGATTGCAGAAAGGATACAAAAGTCAAATTTTCTGAGAATTTCTATGATCTCATAGGCACCTAAATGAACTCTCTAGATCGCCCAAGTTGAGGCCATGAACAGGTTTCTTGCTCTGGTTCTCCCCTGCCCTTCTACTGGGGAACCTCGGGAGATTATACTGATGGCTCAGGACTCCACCCTCTCCTGAACGTCCAAAAAACAGGTGAAAATAGGTCAAATGTAATGCGACTATAGGCAATTGTTGGACCACTCTGACCGCTGTGGTTCATTTATAGAGGGTTGGATGTGCAGCAGGCGGCGCAGATGGTGTGGTGGGAAAGAAACGCGGGCTGCCTTTGAGAGCCTCCTCTACTTTTCCGACTCTTCATTCAACTCTGAAGATCTTGCAACCGAAGACGCTGTTACAGTATTGCGCAATAATACTGATCCGATCTGCACGTTGCGATGGCTTATTGCCAACGACCCCAAAAATCTGGAAGGCTCTCGGAGATACAGAGCAGACTGCAAGGTGCTGTTCAAGAAAGTCGGAATAACTGGAACAATGCGCTTCAAAATGGTTTCACCGGGGCGGTTTCAAGGCTCCATCAGCAACTCTTTGGGCGAAAACGCAACAATACATGCCTCTGTATCCGGAAATGCGATTGCGTCGAAGATCATTTGGCCCAGTCAGAAGACAACTTCGCGCCAAATTTCGTCAACACGGTCAACAAGCTTGAGCGGCAAGGATTCAAACAACTGCGATGTAGTGGCTTGGAGGAACTAGTTTATTTTCTTATGCGCTTATTACCGCACTCCAATAACCCACGGAGACCAACTCAGTGCAAGCTTAGAATAATTGCCCGTATTTGGGTCAAGAAAAGCTAAGCTTGTGATCCCAACCTGCCTACCGTCCGAGTTTATATAGCCAACACCCAGAGTTGTGCCCGTTAATGATAAATCGCTTGGATCGATACCCAACGACATAACGAGATTAGTAGTTTGGCCTGAAGTGAATGTGCGCCCGGAAAAATCACCTGATATAAGTGGTTTTGCAGGTGTGTTGAAACTTAATACAAGTCCGTTGTGAAGCATTTTTGTGCTCATCGGGCCATAGCTTAAAATCCGACCGTAATCGGCTTCATAGGCAAAGGGCAGAACCCGAAAATATTCATTGGGTCCTTGACTGATCGTTACTCCAGAGCGTCCATATCGATTGAAGAAATCCTGGGCTACTTGTTCTGCTGCTTCCTGTAGAGACCATGCCATCCGATGCAATTCATGCGCTACCCGGAACATCGAATGAGAACCTGGTATATACGCCCACTCATCTACCACGCTGTCAGCTGGGATTGCGCCGGAGTCTTCAAACACTATGCTTCCCGATATTCGCAAACCATCTACTGTATCCAAGTAGGAAAGTTCTCCGTTGAAAGGAAGTTTAGTTCCCGCCGGTACAACTACACGAAACTCCTTCAACAATGGAGGTCCATACTTAGGCGTCAGGTTTCTTTCAATGATCGCGTCCAGTACACCTTTGCTCAGCCCTGTTCGTTCTAGTGTGGAGATCACTACTTCAGCGTTATGGTGCTTTTTCAAAAGATCCACCTGAACTGATAGTTCACCGGCCACACTGATGCGGCCCTGACTCGTAGAACCAAATCTTTTGGATCGTACCTCAATCGGAACCAGCCAATCCGGCAGTACTGAAGAAAGATAAGAGTCTAAATCCGCATCACCACTTAGAAAACGGGGATCGTTCCGACGCAGTGATGGCTGCGAAAGATTCAAATAATCTGCGGTAACTTCATAGGCTTCTTCAATTGTTGCATCGGGTTGTCGTTGCTCTTTTTGCATAGAAACTTGAACATCTAAGCCACAAGTCTCAGGAAAAAGCGGTGCCCAGTCTAAACAGTTTTCCAACCACCAAGCTTCAGTGACCTGCCCTACCGATTGTCTTACATGCCAAACTCCAGCCTCATGCTGTAGTATTGCTTCGAAGCCAGTGGGATTTCCGAGATTCAAATCGACCAAACCTTCTCGAAATGCGGGAGTGTCGGTTACATTGATAGGAATGCCACCGGGGCGCTGAGCCGTTGCTGCTAAATAGGCTGTTTCGTCGATAACCCGCAAAGTGCCAACCAGAAACTCCACATCTGGACCATAGAGAGCCTCTGCGTCCGGCCGAGCGGCGTCAAGAATGATCTTTCGCAATTCTGAGCCTCTTGGAGGTTCGAAGGGTCTACCAGTCGAGCTGGGAATGATTGATTGTTCTGGTGCTGTTTGGGAACTGTTCGGGGCCGAAGAGATGCCAGTACTAAAAGTTACCAACACGCTGTCATTTGGGCATCTGGAATATGTTTTACCTCCTGATGCTGTACCCACTAGAGGTTCGCGATACGTCTCGGGCGACAGAACGTCGATCAAGAACTTCCCCGGATCTACCGCATTTCCTACGTGATAGTTGCCTTTCAGCTGTGTGATCCCTTTAACGATATCGCTACGGGTAATCTCAAAACCGTCTTCAATACCGAACAGTATAAAACTAGGCCTGACCAATCGCTGAACTTCGAACACGAGATCATATGGTATACTGTCTCGGTCACACCACTTTGTGTCCGAAACATATGTTCCTGGCACCAGAGGACTATTTGCGGAGATTACCTCCGGAACCACGGCATTTGCACATGTCGCGGATAGGCCATCTGCGCTTTGCAAAGCACGCACTGTCTCCGAACTGGGTTGCGCGGTAATCTCCAAGCAATTCTCGGCTTGAAACTCCATAAGAGCCTGACGAGTCTGCGGGCCTGGAATGCCGTCCATCTCGCCAGCGTTATATCCCAGCATGTTTAGGCGGTACTGAAGGGCCTTCGCATTTTGTGCAAAATCCATATGCCGCCAACCAGACGGATCTTCGCTCACTGAATTCTGCGCGTTAAATAAGAAGCCAACGGAATGATCAACCAATCCAACATTAGTTGTTCGGACGAATTGACCAGTTTCGTCATAATCTATGAACCGGACGGATGTTCCAACGGCTTTGCAATCACGACACCCATCGCTAAGCATAGTCAGTTCGATAAAACGTTGCCCACCGCCAGGTAAGAGTCGGTGCATCACACCGGAAGATGTTCCAATCAAATTTGGAATCCTGCCAGCGAGTTTCTGGCTCGCATTGTCTAAGAAAGTGCCCGAAATCTTGAACGGAGGCCCCGTCACTGGCACTACTCCGGTAGACCCGTTGACAATGACCGAAGGACGGAACCTATCAGATGTCGCCGCAACGTGGCCGATCCGCATGTGAACCAGGTCAACATTTCCTAGCTCGATGAACTCAGCGGCGAACGCTTCCCCAATGTATTCGGGGTCATACCGTTCAGAAAAATCGATGGCGCGGTTTGTGACACCAAGGTCAACCAGAACGCTACGTTGATCTTCGCGCCTGTCATATCGTCTATTCCAGACTGAGTGATTTGTCGGCACCACGATTTCGGGCCCCCAAACTGAGGGGATAGTTTGCGTGGACGACACATCCATCACAGGTGAACGGCGCGCGGCAGCTGCAAGATTTTCTTCATGAATATTCGCTAGATCTGTTACACCTAGCATAATGTTTGCAGCGCGTGCTGGCGCATCTTGTCCAAGATTGGCTATCACAAGCAAATTATCGGCGACGTTCAAAGCAGGTATATTACTTTCCGCACCCATTTCTTGAATGTCACCAACCAATTTTTCTGCCCGTTTTGTTTCCCCTCGATAGGCCGCCCTCAAGGCTCCAAAGCCAACGTTAAATATCCGCGTGACGGCTGGAGCGTCATCCTCCCCCACAATATCGGCAACGCCACTTTGCATATCATATAGAGCGCCCTTAACCGCCTTTTGGGTGTTTGGGCTATCGGGATAGGCGACGAACAACCAGGCCGCTGTTTGCATAGAGAGTGCTGTCTGAATCAGCCCGCTTTCTTGTGTCCGATTGAGCGCATTGGTGGCGACCATGATATCGCGAGCATCCTTCACTCGACCAAAAACCATGCTAACGGCAACACTCGGATCTTGTTGCGCCTTCATCAAATCCCAACCTTCTTTGAAGGCGGCATCGACACCCGCGCGTAACATGTTTTGAAACTCTGGCGACATCTCCGGCCAAGGGCCCGACATCACAATATCCGCAAAAACAGATGCCGCGACCTCTTGCAGTTTTTTCTCGGTGATGTCTGCTATTAGTTGCTCAGAGAAAACGGTCGTCGAGTCTAACAACCCACTGTCTTCGGCCATCGCGTTTAGGACTGACATGTATTCAGACGGATCGATGATTTCTTCACCTGCTGCTTCGGTACCATTGGAGACAAAAACAGCAATCATATAGGCGATCCTTAACTGAAGCGCGCCTACGGCGTCCTGAGTTATTGCTGACGGATCAATTTGGAGGCTTGCCAGTGTTTCGGGATAATGGCTTTGTAAGAATGCCATCATCATACCCAGATCGGAGAGGTCGAGAGGATCACTTTGTGGGGCGACGGCGGTAGACGTTGATTTTACGGCATCGGATGGAAATTCGGGAAGGCGCGAAAGGTCTACTCCCCCAGGAAATCCCCCGGCCGCGATCAAATAAGCGGGAGCCGATTCCGGAAAGTCAGTTTGGATACGCTGAAAAAGCCGAGCGACCTCCATAAGATCAGATGTGGCCTCTTCTTCATTTTTTGCGGAAACCTGATGATAAAGAGTAACTGCATCAACAAAAAGCTGGTCTGGAGATTGTGCCGCTGAGTTCTGTGACGTGTCTTGGGCCGAGGCCGGTGCCAACAGCAAAAGCGCAAGCATCAGGCCAATTAGTGCTCTATTAACTGAACGGTCATCCATCCGCAGCGCGGATGAAAGTCTATCTCGCTTGATCATATCCCACCCCAAAATCGCAATGTTAAGTTTGACCAATTTATCTTCCACTAATGTGGGAGAGGTTAGCCATCGAGGGCATTGATATTCAATAGCATAGGAAAATTTGGTAGTATTGGGCTTGCAGTGACATTGTCTACAAGCGGTTGTTGGTTACCTGCGTAGTTCTAGGATCGATTTGCATTTGTGAATGAGTTTTGGAGTACCTAATGAAAAACACCCTCCTCTATGCCCTAGCAAGTTTCTTGTTGTTTTCAGGCGTTAGTCACGCACAGAACACTTGTACATCAACTGGCACAACCGTCTTGCAACCTGGTCCAAGTGAGGGAAAAGATATCTGGACGACAAGCGTGTTTTCTTACGCTGGAAATCCTAAACGACCCGGAGGGGGGTTGGACAACGACGAGCTTCGGGTAGGTGGTTGGGGAGACGAATATCACGCCCTAATCGAATTCGACACCGTTGGACTGCCTCCAATAGCTCAAAAAGCATCAATCGAACTATTCGCGCTGCCCTACTCCGATAGTCGGTTCGTTCCCGTTGAGATGCAACTGGATAGAATAGTCCAACCTTGGGATTGGAGAACAAATGGGACGGGATTTGACTTCAACCGGTTGTGGTGGGCAGACCGACCAAATTCAACCCTGTGGACGGGAGATAAGCAGAACCCCCTGCCCCGGCCACAGAACAACAGTTGGTACTCCATTGATGTAACCAACCTTTACAACGTCTGGCAGATTCGAAGTAACGGAATAGAAAACTTTGGTGTTATTCTTCGGCCGACCACTAACAACGGAAGAATGAATGCCTTCATTAGTTCAAACTCCCTGGCTCATCCAACTTTGCGACCGAAACTGGTGGTAGATCCTTATGTGCCCGTACAGCCTCTGCTTGCACCTTCTCTCGCTGCGACAAAGTACCAAACGCAATTCAGAAACAGTAACGGCCAAGGTATAGTGGACAATGTGCTGAGCAGGATTGATTTCACAGATGCCTCAGGACCTCTGTGCGTGTTCTTAAACTCTCCTAGAGTTAGTGACACACAGATGATCAGCGCGATTCTAAGCACTTTGGATGATCTGTTGCTCCTGGTTGGGAGTTCGGGGGCAGATTTACCCATGCTCAACTATGGGAGGAATGCAAATCAGCAACCGACCACAGTCAGCTACCAGTACGTTCAAAGCAATGGTTTTTCCGAGGCAGGCTTTAATGCCACTGAATTCCACCGATCTTACGTCCCAAACCCGACTCTTGTAGAAAAGTACACCCATAGCGATGGGCGCGAGTACGTATTCTACGATGATCCGATCAAGGGTCAAATCTTGCTGAATGACGGAGTGAATGACGGCACTTTCAACTATTATCCGGTATCCTTTTCTTTAGAACACATCGTACTAGACATAATGCCTTGGATCGTATTTGGCGCGACACCTGAAGACTGCACCACACCTCAAGAGCGCCTTCAGTTGTTTTACGGGTCAGCTATGATGCAAAGCCTCTTGGGCCAAATTGGATCGGGAGCAATCTGTAAGATTTCGCCTTGATTTCGCCTTCTAGAACCAGCCCCATTGCGCCGCCGCATGCCGACTCAACCGTTCCCATTTTGCAAAAAGCCGGAACAACTGAAGATGGTTTTTCTCAGAGGCCGCTTTGCCCAAGATATGTCCAAACACCGATATTGTGTAAACAGAATCTCCAGCATTGAGCACCGTTGAGATCAGTTTGACAGCATCAATGCACGATTCTGGGTCCAAGCGCCTCCGTTCTGGATTCCTCGATCTCCACTGCCATTTTTCGGAGGGCTGCATAGTATTTGTCAGCAATCAGGCGCTCGATTTCGTCTATCGAGAGTTCGAGAGCTTGTTGATATGTGATCGGGTACTCGACGCTGTGCGATATTTCGACCCCCCTGTCAGACTCTGGGTATCCGTGCTCCGACCACAAAATATCTCGCTTCAACGGATACAAGACAGGCCCACTGAAATCTGATTCTAGCGCCTCCTCTTTTATCGCTTCCGCTATCGCTCTGAGCTCTATTCGATCCATTTACTGCCTCCTATTTCAGGCAGATCCTGACCTGTGTACCGCGACGGCATCAAGTCCTTTTTGGACATTTCCGATGGGCATGTTCCTATCAAGAACTGATCTATTGTATTGCTTTCTATAGACAATCGATTCAAATTAGCAGTCTTGACCGGATAGCGGATCGTGCATACCGTGAGTGCATGATCGTGATTCCGAATACCATCTGCCAACGAATATCGACCTGAAGTCGATAGCCCACAAAACTACTGTGGGAGGCAGCATTGGTATGCGGGCGGGGCTTATACCCCTGTAATTTTCAGCTCCAAATAAGAGTGCACGAGTCGGTTCGATCCCGACGCCTCCTACCATAATCCAACGTTAGGAGACAAAAATGCTGAGAGTCGTTGCGTATGTTAACAAACAGGCTGTGGCGGAGGCCTGTGCCAGCAACATTTCAGAACTTTCTGACCTATCCGATTACGAGGTCCGAGCTATTGAGGGATACGCCTCCCACCTGGAGATTCAGCCGAGCGATGTATCCGGCAAAATTCTGAGACATCCACGCAAGTCTAGCGTTTGGCATCTCGTACGCAAAATGTGTGATGTCGCACTCGGGGAGTCAAAAGATAACTCCATTGTCCGATGACCCACAGCAACCTGCTCGATTGGGATAAACTGAAAACCTCGATCACAGAACTCCTGGGAGAGAGACGACAGGGCTGGATCGACCTCGCCCTGCCCCGCTTTGAGCTCATTAAGCGGGAAGCCGAGACACCAGGTGATCTGCCGAAAAGCTTGTCCATCAAAGAAAAATTTGGCGAGATCTGTATCTATTACGGTAGCGCTACGGAAGCTGACAAAAGAACGCTGGAATTCCTTGTTCAGGAGAGCGCGTTCACTTGTGAGTGCTGTGGCAATGCAGCACGAAAACAAGTGATCACTGCATTTCTGGTAACGTTGTGCTGCGAGTGTTTTCACCAGCGATTTCCTACCAGAAAGCTTACCCAGCAGCCTGTACAGAAATACGACATCGCTACCCGGCACCCAAATCTGGTGTCGGACAACTGCCTGACCCTGGTGCCGAATGTCGGCCGAGGTTGGCACTCTCTCATTTTTCACGGTTTCAACAGGATGGCCGGACTGGTCATGAAATCTAATGGAGATGTTTCTGTAGAAATCACAGATGCGAAGGAGAAGTTTGGCGCTCTGAACTTGTCAATTCGACGATCCACCCCGGAGATCGACCGGATCGCTGAGGAGATGATCCGCGAGGCCAACCTGACCTGCTCGCGATGTGGCTATTTCGGCCAGCGCGCCCGCGGTAAGCGTGAGCACCAAGGCCTGTGTGTAGTCTGCGACCGGACATCTCTGGATTACCAGCCGGTTCAATCACAGAACCAAACTCCCCTGCCCTCCGTCGAGGAGCTACTTGTTGACCAGCTGGGTCCAGACATCGCCGAGATCGCGGGCGAGATGCGGGATTGGCATCCTCTCGCGGTCTTGGATTTCATCCTGGCGCCAGATGCGGCCGAGCATGGTCGATCTGTCGTAAATCTGGTGCGTGACGGCGACACCGCCGCCCTCGCCCGCATCCTGACACGCCTAAGGAGATAGAGATGCGCCGCACGATGGACTGGAATGATATTGCCGGCTCGATTGGCTATGAGGTTGGGTATCAGCACCAAACGTTGATTGCGACCGTGACAGAAATCCTGGAACGCATCCCTAAAGATCGCCGGCCAGCCGGAATCCGGTTTTACATCGAGGGACACAGCCTTCAGGTCGACCACGACCCGGTTGATGACGAGACCCAGTCAATCATTGATGAGGCCGTCAAAGAGGGCTCTGAGCTGGTTCCAGGGGCGCACGCAGTATTTACTGCGACAATCTCAGCGACGGGAGAGGTTCGTGACGGGCGGGCCGTCATGAGGCTTGAGCTGCGATTCAAGAAAGAGGTTTTGGAATTCGAGACACACCCCGAGTTCGACCCGCAGGATTATCTTGAGGACGCACTGGCAGCCATCAAGAAAGCATCGGAATGAATAGATCTGACGATATCGACCCGGCAACGCAGATTCTAACGGCCGCCAATTTCGACGTTCAAGACATGGATCAGATGATGGTCGCCATCCGATCAGCTAATGTCCGCGGCCGCCTCTGGCCCACCCAGATCGCCCTGCTGGGACTGAATGCATCTGGCAAATATTATTGGACGTCACCGATCTACCCTGCCCTAAGCTGGCCTCAGCAGACTCTTGATCTATCAGATATCGACCTCAGAGATGCCCCGGCTGCAACCGATGTGGCACGAGAGAGCATGGAACGTGTTTCACGAGCGAGTGGAGGATGGATCCATGCGGAAGATCCGACACACACGAAACGCTTGCTGGACACGCTGATGGATGAGGCGGAGCTGGGGCTTGCTTCTGATGCGACCGTCATCCCTGTCGACGTGCAATGGGGCCCGGACGGAGAGGCAGCAGCGCAGAGGGTGCGAGACTACCTGGATAACAACGAGGCTAGTCAAGATCTGGTCCAGGAAGTGTTTCGGTTGGCGCGGGCCTGGGAGGCGGGATATCCCGAGAAACCGAAATTCCGCAATATTTAGGGCCTTTTCCGTATCATTAGAGACTATGTAGTGTCTTTTCAGGAATCAGATTCGGATCTTGTTGGAGACGTTACCTACCAAAGAAGTGCAAACTACTGCTGTAAAAAACGTTAGTTTCCAATGAGTTATGATTAGCATAAGGAATCTATTGCTTTACTCCCCAGTTTCCCGCATCAATATGGTGTAAAACATACTATAAGAGATCCAAGATCTCATGAGGCACGTGGACGTAAATATGCGCCACATACGAGCAGGAGGACCTATGGCGAACTAATCTACCCAAAAAACAGAAACCGAGCAGTTGCAGCTGCCCGGCTCCTAAATTCAGTAGTGCCTTGTAAACACCCTGATCGTTAGCACCATCAGGTTAGCAAGGCTTGTAACCGCTCGCAAGAACTTATTCTTGCGTGACTGGAGGCTTTATGTCCGAAGCATTGCAAATAGATCCCAGCAAAGGATTTGTGGCCATTCCCGCACAAGTTCTCGATCTCGAAATTAACCCTGGCGCATTCCGCACCCTGATCCACCTGTGTAACCTTGCGAATGAAACAGGCTACTGCTGGCCCTCTCTTGAACAACTGGGTGAAAGCATGGGTCGTTCCAAGGCCGCCGTGAGCGGGTACATTCAAGACCTGCGTGAGGCGGGCGTAATTAAAACCTTCACTCAAAAAATGGCGAGCGGGTACAATTATCGACTAAAGATCCAAGTTCTGTTCTGGACAGATTGGGTGAAGACCCGTTCCCGCAAGAAGATTAAGCCCGTTCAGGAAGGTGAATGCAGCGTTCACCATGTTGATCGCCCTGCTACGCAGAAAAACAAAACATATAAAACACAAACTACGCCGGCAGGTTTGCCGACGGGTGAAGTAAAATCGATCTATGAAAGATGGAGGCACTTAACTCATGGGGTGCCATTTGGTCAGTTTCGTGCACAGCCCGACAATAAGCTGATCAAAGACACTCAAAGGCTAATGTCGATCTATCGCCCCGATGATAAGCCCGGTGTAACCGCGGTTACATCTCAGTTACGCTCGCTGTGGCAAAAACTGTCAGTGACTGCCTCAGAAGCTGATATAGCCGAACAATCACAGGCCATTTTGAAGAGCGGCATAACCAAAAAGGGCGTTGTCTGTCTTGTCGCGAAATTCCATGAAACATGGAAGCCATTTTGGAAGAAGCCCCCTACTCCATTGCAATTTGAGGCCATGATCTCAAACGCCAAATCCGAGCATCCTGAAGATGCCATGGTGCGTATCATTGCTCTAGATTTCGGCAAATGGACAAAAAGTCAGCTACCCACAAAAGGCTTTGAAGTCGCGGCTTAACTCCTGTATTCTGATGCAAATCGCCCCCTATTTGGGGAGTAAGAGGATTGAGGATGACGGCAGTAGATATTGATGTAACCGCGGTTACACCCGGCCTGCGCACCGAAGAATTCGCTCGCAGACTGTCCTATGCAATGAACCAGCTGGATACCCGCTCGTATCGGGAAGAGACACTAAAAGACCGTGTGTCTAGGCGCTTCCCAAAGAGAGAAGTGGCTGAGCTACTGGGCGTCGATCATAAATTCCTCGACCATGTTGCCAAGGGCGACGAAGATGTCTTCCCAGAGGGGCAGCGATCCGGCCGCGAGTTAAGCTTCACACCAGGAGACATCTGCCTGATCCGTGCACTAATGGGATCAAAGACGCACCTTAAGCGCCAACACATTCATTGGCGAAAGCCTGGAGAACCCCTGAAGGTTGTTACGTTCGGTGCGCAGAAAGGTGGTACAGGAAAATCGCTCTCAGCCGCTCACTTCGCACAGTACTTGGTGTTGGCCTACGGGCTCAGAGTTGGCGTTATTGATAGCGATCCGCAATCGACCGCAAGCCTATACTTTGCTGGTGACAGCAACCATGTTTTTGATCCGGATACCAAAACGCTCGCAGACTTTATGGGTGTGGAGACGCCCGGTGCTGAGGCCCCTACCCCTTTGTCCAGTGAGGACCTTGAGGGTATCTGGCAACCGACACCGTGGCCTGGCGTCCGCCTGATTCCTGGGGGCGCAAATATTCTTAATGCAGATGTCAGCCTGTTCTTCATGGCCCGCGGGACTTCAACGAAAGTCTATCGAATCTTGAAAGATAGCCTTGCGAAGTGGGAGGAGGCTCATCCTCCAGTGACGACACCAATGGATCTTCGGCGCGAGGATGGCAGTTTTGATACGGAAGCCTATCACCAGGCGCTCAATGAGACGCTCGATGTTGTAATCATCGATCAGCAGCCTTCAATCACACTGATGCAGCTGAATGGTGTTGTCGCCGCAGATACACTGGTTGTACCGATGACGATGAAGGGTTTCGATCTTTCGACGCTCACAACCTATTCGGCCAGTCTTCAGGATTTCCTGGACTTCGTGGTGGACTATGACCCAGAAATTGTTCTGGGGCCGGGCGGACATATCGTTCTGCCCACTATCGTTCAGAGCGAGAACGAAAAAGATGTATCTCAAATTTCGGATCTTGTGGATAAGGCCGGCGATATCATCAGTGAGGTCTGGTACGACCGGTCTGCGGCTGTCGCCAACGCATCTGAGCAATACATGTCGATCTACGAGTACACGCCGCCGGAAGGCCGCAAGGCGTCTGCCAGAACGTTTACCAAAAACGCAAATGCAGTGAATGATCACATCGTCACAAGAGCGCTCCCACACTTACCGTCGAGAGGGTTTGCGGAGGAGTTTATTCGAGAGCGCTGGGGAGAGGAGCAGTAAAATGGCCAGGACCGCACAACGTAAAAAAGCCAAGTCTCAACCCCGACCTGATCAAGATGTAACCGCGGTTACACCTCCTAAATCATCGCCAGCTGCGACAGGCCCACTTGCCGTCGCAATGGAGGGTGGGGTCCGCCAATTGCGAACGGATTTAGATAAAGCGAACGAACTTCTTGAGGTGCATCACGCCCAAGTAAAGCATGCCGCAAAAAACGGTTGGGCATTCCTTCTTCTCGATCCGCAGCAGGTCACAGATGTGGTAAAATCAGACAGGACCCTGCGCCTGGGCCCTGATGACGAATACCAGAATCTCAAAGACGATATCGAGAAGCGCGGCCAAAAAACCCCGATCCGTGTGCGCCCGGCTAACCCAAATTGGGAGCCCGATCCGGTTGCTCCACATCGATCCAGCGAGGAGTTTATTCTTCAGTCTGGGCGAAGAAGGCTTGCTGCGTGCGAAGAAATCGGGGTGCCTGTATTGGCAATTGTAACCGCGGTTACACCTGAAAATTCTGACAGCCGACTGGATGATTTAATCGAGCGGTTCTCCGAAAACACACTCAGGTCTGACCTGACAGGTTTTGAGCAATACCTGAGCATCGGTGAGATTGCATCGCACCTGGAAGGCTGGAGCCAAGAGGCAGTGGGTAAACTCCTGCGGATTAAGCGCGAGGAAGTCTCAGTTGCACTCTCTGTCCAGAAGTTTGAGAAAGACTTGGTTGCCATGGTGGGCGATAGCGTCACGACGCTCTCAAAGCGGCAGGTCCGACCGCTCATTTCGAAGGTCAAATCTTGGATCGAGGCTGGCCGACCATCTTTGAATGGAAGCCCCAAAAAAACAGAACCCATCAAGGCAACGCGAGAGGCGGGCAGGGTGGCCCTATCAAATGGACTGCGCGTATCCGCCGGCCGCGGAGGATCTATCAAGATCGATCTGGAAGATGGATCAAAGCCAAGCGCCGATCAGGTCGAATTCATTCTGGAAGCAATTGCCAAGGGGGCAGGGCGCGTAAAGTAGCCCTACGGACGCTCTGCGCGACGCCTGTGCGGCCGATCCATCACCTCGTCCAATAGAGACCAGTCGATGTCTTTCAGGATCTGCTTCACGCGCTCAGGATTCCGCTTTGGCATCTGCCCGCCTTGTTTGACCGCATACCATGACAGACCAATACCGATACCTGCGATGATCGCAGAAACGACACAGGAGATGATGACCTCGATACCCATGCCAGGATCATACGACACCCGTGGGAATTGATCAAATTGGACCCAGAACAATCGACGAGAATAGAAATCAGCTTGAGAGCGACTATTGTAAACAAATGATCAATCAAAACGTCAACAAATTACTCGGATTCAGGGGGTTAAGTGGGGGCACCCCCCTAATTACCAGTTGGAGGGAATAGGGGGGATACTCCCTGGGGTGACACCCGATTTCAACGAAAAACAGACAGAGAGCGCGTCTCCACCTGCTATTTTTCAACGTTGAATAATGTTGAGCACAGTTAAGTGCGATTGAATTACGTTATTAGCTATTTTCTGCTATTAAAAAACTATAGTTATCGTTATTTACCAAGCTTTTCGAGGTGCTCCTCCACGAGCTTTTCCATGTAGGCCGTCACGAATCCATTGGCCGCCTCTGAAATGTGATCCTCAAGGCGCTTCTTGAGTCCTACCTCCAGACGGAAGTTAAATTGCTCCCGTTTGGTTTTGGTGGTTCCACGAGGACGTCCGGGCTTGCGGTTTTCAACGGGTGCATCTGGCTGCGGGGCAGGGGCCTCAGGGGCTGGCTGAGAGGGCTCACGGTCCTTGAAGTCACCCAGACCTCCTTCTGCTTTTGCTCGCGCCATCATAGCTCTCGCTGCCGCTGCGCGATCCTGTACATCTGGTTTGACCGGGATATCAAAATCATCTCCCAGACCGGCTCTGTGCTTACCAGCCATTACGCGACCTCCTGAGCCTGTGCTTTGAGGACATCCAGTACCTCATATGCGAACTGGCCAGCATTCACAGTTGCTTTCTCAACGCCAGACACCTGGGAGTGATCCAGATCGGCCAGATCTCCACCCATGGCGAAGATTTCGCGGAAAGCTGCGCGCTCAACGATGGATGTGCGCAGGGTAGGGATGCCGGCGTTGGACATCAGCTCACGGACATGCGACAGTGAGCGTGTCTGAATGGCTGCGGATGTGCGGGTGAACACCACCGCGTGGGGCACCTCGCGCTTTAGTGCACGGGCCTGCTGCCGGATCAGCTTGATGATTTTGGCGCCGCCCTGTGAATCCATGGTCGAACCTTGGGTTGGGACCAGCACGGGATCACTGATGCCGATTGCTTGGACGACAGACATATTGGCTGTGCCTTCCAGATCGACAATCACGAACTGGCTCTGATCCTGAGCATCCAGAGTTTTATCAATGATGTCGTCCGCGGTGACGTCGCTCACGATCTTGATGCCGGTCGGCAGGTCGTCCAGCTGACCCCATTTGGAAATCCATCGCTCTGGATCTGCATCGATCAGAGTGACCGAGCCGCCTTTGCGAGCGATCTCAGTTGCCAGAAGTAGTGCGCAGGTGGTCTTGCCCGATCCGCCTTTGGGGTTTGCCATTGATACAATTGCCATTTCAATCTCCATAATCTGTGTGGCTACTCAGAAAATGGAGAGTCAGGGTTTCTATCGATTTAAATTGAATAACGTTTTTCAAGGTTAAACGAAGTTATTCGCAGTTTTTTGCTATTAAATAACTACACTCTACAAACAGAAAAACCGGGGCAGGGGCTCCGGCTTCAAACACCGAATTATCCAGAAAATCAGCTCTGAGTCTGATCTATGACCTGCTTGATTGCAGGGGTGGACTGACCTGGGATGGATACGACCATGTCACACCGGTCACAGACACCAGCGAGAATGCCCGGCACTATGGCGGATCCATCATCGAGTACCACATCCCGGACCTCGAAAGTCGTCGATACGACTGCTTCGCATTCGGGACAGATTGCCTTTGATTTGTCTCCAGGTTTGTACTCGCTCATGGAATGTTCTCCAGTCAGGTTCAAAGCTGCTCCCAGCAGTATCATATTTAGGAGAATAGTTCCGTCAGCGAAGTTAACGAAAAATGGAACTTGGGCTTAATGCACCAGCAAATTCGAAATTGTGGTAGAAGAACGAGGGCACCGCAAAAAACCTTTAGGAGCGATTTGGATGACAATCTCGCGGACAATTGGCCAGCTACTACAAGCTATTAGTTTGACGTTAATAATCATGGTTTCAGAGGGTTGGCCGCAAGCTCGCGCTCAGTCGCTGACAGAACCAGACGATTTGCTGGCAGATGCATTGGAAAGCCTTGTTGTTCTAAACGAAGAAACGGAACACGAAACGAGGATCGCGCTACTTAACAAAGCGATCACGACGTTAGAGTACATCCTAGAACGCTATCCAGACTCATCCGTTGCTCAGCAAATCGAGGGTGCAGGAGTTGAATTTCTGAGCGGAAACAGCGTTTCAAGGGTAACGGTTGCTTCACTGAAATCGCGCTTGAAAACTCTACAGCCAATTGAAGGCACTATAGCTGATCCTGATAACGATGTATCTATCGCTGCGCTGATCCTCGAAATGATCAACAAGTTGCCCAAGGATCGCCCACCAAACAGAGATGAGAACCCATCCGCAGAATTGGATGCTGTTCAAAAGGCGATTGACGAAGTGTTTCGACTTGATCCCTTTGGTGAGATAGCCAATCACCTTCTAACGTCTGGGTTAGAAGTGTCAAACGTTGGGCCTGTTCGGTTTGTTGACCTAGTGAACATTAGAGTGAATAGCGACGTCAGCTTTGAGGAACTTTATTCATCCGAGAAACTACTTCTTGCTGAACTATTCATTGTCCACCCGTTCCGACCAAACGTCAACGCTTGGAACAATGACCTCAATTCTTGCCTTGTACTTGAGCGCCCAAGTTTGGTGGCTGAGCGCTTGGATGAAGACTCACCTTACGAAGCAATGGCCCTAGCAAGCTATCATGGAATACGAAACGATGTTTTGAGATTTGGAGGTTTT